>JAFDBP010000244.1 GCA_019313245.1 Deltaproteobacteria bacterium | reverse complement strand
CAACACGACCGGCACCGATCACCTGTCGTTCAACGCGGTGGGTCTGCCGGGCTTCAGCTTCGTTCAGGATCCGCTCGATTACGGCCTCAACACCCATCACTCCAACGTCGACCACGTCGGCCACGTATCGGAGGGCGACCTGATGCAGGCGGTCGCGGTGATGGCCACTGCCGTGTATCACGCTGCCAACCGCGATGAGATGATGCCGAGAAAGCCGCTGCCGAAGCCGCTGCCGCCCAAGAACGAACTGCCGGAGATCTTGCGGTAGGGCGATCCTTTCGCAGATGAAAAAGGGCGGCGCCGATACGAGACCGGCGCCGCCCCAGATTGCGCGATCGAAGCTGCGCTAGAAGCGACCTTCGAGCAGGTCCATCGGAAGGTCGGCGGCGCTGATGATGACGTTGCCCGCCTCGTCTCTCGCCGTGACCCCCTCGTCTGTTCGCGTCAGGTTGAAGAAGCTCGCCTCTCCGTCGGGTCTGACCACATTCACATCGATCGATTTGTCCGGCAGACCCCGCATCGTGACCTTGGTGCCGTCCTCGGTCGTCCACTCATTCATGGCGACCGGTGTGACGCTCGCGCTCCCGTCGATCGGGTTGGTTCCGGTCCAGAACTCGATCGAGTTGAAGACGATCATGTCGAGGAAGCCGGCAAACGGATAGACCGGTACGACGTACAGCACGACGAATACGATCTCGCGGCCCCAGCGATCCTGGGACACATCGAGATTGAATTTCCGCACCTTTCCGGACAGTCCGAAATTGCCGATACACCCCGTACCCATCGTCAGGAGCAACAACAACGAAATGATCAGTATGGACAAACGACTCTTCATGCTTTCTCCTTGTCGGCGGTCCGACCGTGCGCACCCGGCAAGAATCGACCCCGCCAGTTCATTCGCAGACTGTTCGTCATGCACCGCTGTGTTGGGTTTTATCCTCAACGTTTTTCGAATTTCCATGGATGCGCGTCTCGGTGAACTGAAGGACCGCAGACCCGCTCTGCGACAGCCTCGCCAGTGTAGACATTACTGATTTCATTGGATACCTCCAGACCAATCGGCCGGCAATTTTCCAGGCGTGGAGGGAGGCCGAGCAGGGGGTATCATGTTCCCAGCGCGCGATCTCGAACCGCGCAGGGGAGATCGAACGCTTTCGGTTGAAAAGTGGGAAGGAAGAGGAGCGATATCACCCCAGAGCGCTCCATCAATCGAGCAACTGTCACGAGATGGAGTCGGTAGGAATAGAAATGACGCAATCATATGATGCGATCGTCGTCGGCGGCGGCCACAATGGCCTGACATGCGCTGCCTATCTCGCCAAGGCAGGGCGCAAGGTGCTGGTTCTGGAGCAGCGGTATCTCGTGGGCGGTGCGGCCGTCAGCGAAGAGAAGTTTCCCGGCTTCAAGTTCACGGTCTATTCCTATGTGGTGAGCCTCCTGCGACCGGAGGTGATTCGCGAACTCGAACTCGCGAAGCACGGCCTCCAGATCGTGCCGCTCGATGCGGTCTGGGTGCCGATGGAAAACGGCGATGAGCTCGCGCTGTACTCCGATCCGGCTTCTTTGCGCGAAGAGATCAAGCGCCACTCCAGACGCGACGCCGAAATGATCCCGAAGTACAACAAGATGATGTACAAGGTCGTGGGTGCGGTGAAGCCGATACTCGGGTACGTGCCGCCGAATCCCGCGAGTCCCGGGCTTCGCGGGATGCGCACTTTGTGGGATTTTCTCGATCATCTGAAGAGCCTGGACAAGCAGGTCTTCGAGCAGTTCTCGAAGATCATGACGATGAGTGCCGACGACTTTCTCTCCGAATGGGTCGAGACGGACGTGATCCGAGCCGTGATGGGCATCAGTGGCATCATTGGAACCATGCTCGGCGTCAAGTCGCCGGGAACCGCCTACGTGCTTCTGCACCACTACATGGGCGAACTCGATGGCGCCTTCACGGCCTGGGGCTCGCAGAAGGGCGGCACCGGCGGGGTGAGCGAAGCGCTCGCGAGTGCGGCGAGGAGCTACGGCGCGGAGATCCGCTGCAACGCGCGTGTCGAGCACGTGATCGTGAAGAACGGCCGGGCGATCGGTGTGGTACTCGAAGGCGGCGAGGAGATCTACGCCAAGACGATCGCGTCGGCAGCAGATCCCTACGTGACTTTCAGGAAGCTCATCGACGAAAAGGAACTGCCCGACGATTTCGTGAGCGCGATCGACAAGTTCAAATTCCGCGGATCGTCGGGGAAGGTCAACCTCGCGCTCGACACCATGCCGAAGTTCAGCGCGATGACGAATCCGATGTTCCTGGGTCGCATGATGGAAATCAGCCCGAGCGTCGACTACATCGAGCGGGCCTACGACGACGCCAAGTACGGATCGTTCTCGAAGCGACCGTTCGTCGACGTGAACATTCCGACGATCAACGACCCGAGCATGGCGCCGCCCGGAAAGCACGTGATGTCGTGCTTCGTCCAGTACGCGAGCTACGACATGCCGGAACACGGCGATCGCAATCAGCAGCGGGATGCGTTCGGCAACGCGGTGATCGACACACTGGCGGAATTCATCCCGAACCTGAAGGACATCATCCTCCACAAGCAGGTGCTCACGCCGTGGGACATCGAGCAGGAGATCGGTCTGACCGAGGGCAACATCTTTGCGGGTGAACTCACGCTCGATCAGCTGTTCTTCTTCAGGCCGGTGGCGGGGTGGGCGGACTTCCGCACCCCGATCCGCAACTACTACCAATGCGGCTCGGGCACCCATCCCGGCGGTGGAATCACCTCGGGGCCCGGTCGTCTCGGGGCGCTGGAAATCCTTCGAGACGGGAACTGAAAGCGTCGAGGATGACTTCTATTTGCGCCTTGTGGGCGCTTGCCGGGGTCGTGCTCGCAACGGCCGCGTGCGCTCCACAGCCGCGTGGGCCCGAGTCGGCCGCGAAGCGCAGTGCGGCTGAGCTCACGCCCGGAGAGAGGTTTCCGACCAGTCTGCACGCCCGCGGACCGAGCAACGGGCGCGAGAACGTCTATGAAGACGGCCCGGGCCGGCTCACCAAGGTCCCTTTTCGGGACCTGCCTTGTCAGAAGTGTCATCCCGAGACCTACGCCGATGGGACGCCCGTCGACGAGGCGAGCTATCGGCCCAGTTGCAGGGACTGCCACGTCGATCCGCTCGGCAACGACCCCGTTCCACAGCAGCGATGCCTCCAGTGTCACGAGACCGGCTTCGACCGCTACAGCGTGCACCGGGAAGCCGGGCTGGAGTGCATGGACTGCCACACTTCGAACGACGTCCATGGAAACGGCCGGATCCAGCAGACCATGTACGCCCCGGATGCGATCGAGGCCGACTGTCTGGACTGCCACGATGAGGTCGTGGGCGATTCGATCGAATCGCATCGGATCCATCTGGCTTCGGTCGACTGCAGTGCCTGCCATCTGGAGACTGCGGAGACCTGTTATTCCTGTCATTTCGAGAGCTACGTCGAGGGCGGGTATCAGGATCGCGTGCTCACCGAGCACAGCGGTTTCATCCTGTTGGCCAACGACAAAGAGGGCAAGGTGCACACGGCGACGTATCAAACGATTCCGTGGAAGGGAAAGACCTTCGTGGGGATACTGCCCATTTTCAATCATACGATCATGAAGGCGGAAGATGCGCGCGACTGCGGTGATTGTCACGACAACGATGCGGCCAGAGAGTACGGGGAAGATGGCCGAATCTGGGTGGCCCGATGGGATGAAGAGACCAGGTCGCTCTGGCTCAGGAAGGGCGTGATTCCGGTGCCTCCCGACTGGTCCTACCGGCTGAAGTTCGATCAGATCACCTACACCGGGAGTCCCGATGATCCGGTTTCGGGATATCCCTCCGAAGATCCGGAAAACTGGACCTTCGTCGGGAACGTCCCCGACCTGACGCAGGATTTCAAGGACTACATCGATCCGCTGACTTCCGAGCAGATGGAAGCGTTGATGCAGCCTTACTCGGAATACGATTCACCTGCGAGCCGTTAACCGAGCTTCGATCCATTGGGCGGATGAACGCCGGTGGGGGTCGGAGCCCGACCGCTGGGCCCGACCCTGCCAATCAGTCAGTCGATTCCATTTTGCGTCTCTGCCGCACTGCTTTCACTCATGATTGGAGAGTAGGACCTACGCTAATGGCTGGTCTCGTCTTCGATCGGCGTTCGGTTCCGATTCACCGCGAATGGTCCCGACAGCTGTCTGAAAGTGAAATTTTTCGAGATTTTTTGCGAGCGGCAAAGGAAGGGCCTGTGGAAGAATAGGCTCTCCGAGGTGGTCGCGCTCGATTTCGCGAAATCGCGGCAGCGACACCGTACCGGATCTCACCCGGATAGGAGCAGAGATGACCAGAGTGACACCGTTACACTCGCGCACATCCGAACTGTGCGAGGGAAGTCGATGGGAAGAATGGGAGGGGTTTCTGGCTGCGGCCAGCTACTCGCTGGATTTCACCTGCGAATACGACGCGGTTCGCTGGGGGTGCGGCCTGTTCGACGTCTCCCCGCTCTACAAATACGACGTCCGCGGCCGTGACGCGAAGGCGCTGATGCAGCGCGTCGTGGTGCGGGACCTCTCCCGATCGAAGCCCGGCCGGGTTTTTTACTCGGTCTGGTGCGACGACAAGGGCATGGTGATGGATGACGGCGCGATCTTTCATCTCGCCGACAACCACTTCCGGATGTCCACCACCATTCCAAATCTCTACTGGCTGCAGGACAACGCAATCGGGCTCGACGTCGAAGTCGAAGATGTATCCGAAATGTTCGCGGGCATCGCATTGCAGGGGCCGACCTCGCGCGAGCTGCTGAAGCAGTTGACGAAGCGTGCCGATCTCGACGCGCTGCGCTTCTTCCACTGCACCGATGCCGAGGTGGCTGGCGCTCCGGCATTGATTGCACGCACGGGCTATACGGGCGATCTGGGTTACGAGATCTTCGTCGAGCCGCGGCACGCCGAGAAGCTCTGGGATTCGGCGATGGAACTCCATGATGCCTACAAAATGCGCCCAGCCGGATTGCTGGCCCTCAACGAGACGAGAATCGAAGCCGGGTTGCTTCAAATCGACGCGGACTTCATCTCCGCGAGTCATACGCTCTTCGATGTCCAGAAGACCTCGCCCTTCGAATTGGGGCTCGATTGGATGGTCAAGCTGGACGGTGATTTCTTCGTGGGCCGCGACGCTTTGCGCAGAGAAAAAGCGAGCGGTTTGTCGCGCTGGACCACGGTGGGGATCGAACTCGACGTGACCGTATTGGAAAAATACTATCGCGAGTACGGCATGCCGCTTCACCTGCCCGAGCGGGGTTGGGTTGGCCCCGTTCCGATCTACGCCGATGAGGCGCAAGAGCACCACGTCGGTCGGGGAACGAGCGGAACCTGGTCTCGGCTACTGAAGAAGTACATCGTGATCGCCCGTGTCGAACCCCGATATGGCAAGCTCGGCACCCATTTCTTCATCGAAGAGATGGTGGAGGCCAAGGCTTATGCGATTCCTGCCACCGTGGTCAAGATGCCGTTCTTCGATCCGCCGCGAAAGAAAACGGTAGGTAGTTAGAGTCGGCCAAGACTATATCGGATCTTGAATACGGAAACGCAGCGACCAGACAGGGAATCAAATGACGCAGAATTATGACGCAATCATCATCGGTGCCGGCCACAATGGTCTGACCTGCGCCGCCTATCTCGCCAAGGCGGGGCGCAAGGTTCTGGTCCTGGAGCGGCGCTATCTGATCGGCGGGGCCACCGTGACCGAGGAGATCTACCCCGGATTCAAGTACACGGTCTGCTCCTACGTGGTGAGTTTGCTGCGGCCCGAAGTGACCCGCGAGCTCGAACTCGCCAAGCACGGTCTGCAGATTCACCCCATCTCTTCCATCTTCATGGCGAACAACGATGGTCCGCCGTTGATCACGTGGCCCGACGAGAAAAAGACGCGGGAGGGACTCAAGAAACTCTCTCCGCGTGACGCCGACATGGCGCCGATATTTCACGATGTGATGTACCGGATGGCGTTCGCCGTAAAGCCAATTCTGGGATTCACTCCGCCCGATTTCGCGTCCCCCAATCTTCGCGATCTGAATACGCTCAAGGAATTTGGCAAGCACATGAAAGGTCTGGGGAAGGAAACCTTCCACACCCTTTCCAAGGTCATGACGATGAGCGCCGATGATTTCCTGGCGGAGTACTTCGAGACCGACATCATCCGCGCGAACCACAGCCTGAGCAGTGTGATCGGCACGTTCCTCGGGCCCAAGTCGCCGGGGACTGCCTACGTGTTGCTCCACCACTATATGGGCGACCTCGACGGAGCCTTCTCGGCCTGGGGATCGCAGCTGGGCGGTACCGGTGCCGTTGCCGAAGCCATCGCGAGTTCTGCCCGCAGCCACGGCGCCGAGATACGCGTCGATGCCCCCGTCGCGCAGGTCATCGTCAAGAACGGCACTGCGGTGGGTGTGGCGCTCGAAAACGGAGATGAAATCTACGCCAATACGGTGGTTTCGGGCTGCGACCCCAAGGTCACTTTCCGCAAGCTCGTCGAGGAAAAGGAGCTCCCGAGCGAACTGGTCGAGAGGATCGATAAATTCAAGTATCGCGGCTCGTCGGGCAAGTTGAATCTGTCGCTCGATGGGCTTCCAAAGTTCAATGGCATGCCGGATCCGTCGCTTCTCAAGGGTTCGATGCCGATCGCTCCGAGCATGGATTTTCTCGAAAGAGCCTACGACGATGCGAAATACGGGGCGTTTTCGAAGCGACCGGTGATGGAAATCGAAATGCCCAGCATGATCGACCCCACCATGGCGCCTCCCGGCAAGCACGTGATGTCGATCTTCGTGCAGTATTGCTCCTACGACATGCCCCAGTACGGCAATCGCGACCAGCAGCGGGAAGCCTTCGGAGAAGCGGTCCTCGACACGCTCGAGGAGCACTGTCCAAACATCAGGGACATCCTGTTGCACAAGCAGGTGCTGACACCCTGGGATCTGGAGGATCAGATCGGCCTCACGGAGGGAAATATCTTCCACGGCGAACTGACACTCGATCAGCTCTTCTTCCTTCGGCCCGCGGCCGGTTATGCGGATTATCGAACGCCGATCCGCAACTACTGGCAGTGCGGATCGGGCACCCATCCGGGCGGGGGCATCATGGCGATGCCCGGGCGGCTGGCTGCGAAGGAGATTCTGGGCGGGAAGCTCCGGGACATCACGCGGCCAGGAAGATCCTGAGCGATCTCGAATAGGATCGGGCCAGCGCTCGGTCGTGCGCCGGAGCAAAGCGAGATCGGAAGGCGAGGGTGCAGATCAACGAGCACTCGAGTAGAGCTTCGCGAATTCGCCGCGGAAGGTTCTCGGATTCAGGTCAAAGCGCGTTCTTGATCGATTCCATCATCAGCAGCACGTCGCCGCCATCGGTGCGGCGACTCGTGCATACCGAATCGAAGCCGTGGCTCTCGACGAGTCGTCGGATCTTGACCTGGTCCGACAGGTCTCCTTCGGCGTGGCTCCAGCCGCCGCCTTCCGTCTCCTCGTCGCCGATCAAGAATCGCCCGCCGGGTTTGAGGACCCGCCAGACCTCTTCGAGTCCCCGATCTGGCTGGGCCCAGTGGTGGAGTGAGTTGATCGCGAACACCACATCGGCGCTGCCCGTCTCGAGCGGCAACTTTTCGGCGGGGCCCTCGATGAACTGGATGCGCTCGGCGCACACGTGATCGCGGGTCTGCTCCTTCGCGATGCGAATCATGCCGGGGCTGGGATCGACTCCGATCGCGCGGCCCCGCACCACACACTCCGCCGCCACGCGCACCGCCTCTCCTCCGCCACAGCCCACGTCGACGACCACGTCTTCCGGTCGCAAGCCGGCGGCCTCGACGGTCATCCGGTTGGTCGGGTCCTTGCCCCATTTCGCAATGTACTGCTAGGCAGTTTCGTCGTCCCAGACAT
>JAFDBP010000243.1 GCA_019313245.1 Deltaproteobacteria bacterium | reverse complement strand
CGGGGTCGGGGTCGCGGTCGAATAGATCGATCAATTTCACGGCGGCTTCTCCGAGGTTGGACGGGTCCCAGCGCTGCGGCTCTTGCTCTGCGGGATCGGCAGGCAGATCGTATTGCCATCCGTTCTGCATCCGTTGCACACCGGCCTGTCCCTGCGCGACCCACTTGCGATCGCCGCGGATGGCCGCCCGAAGCAGGAATTTCCCTCCGTCGCCATCGGCGAAGACGATGCGATCTTCCGGAATCGCCGCGCGTCGCTGCAGCGCGACACCTTCGAGTGCGGATTCGGATCTGACATTCGCGAAGTGCAGTATGGTGGGGACCAGATCGATCCCCGAAACCGGATGCTCGCGCCGCCCCGGCTCCACCCCGGGCCCCCGGATCATCAGCGGTGTCCGGATGATCTCCTCGTAGACCTGGTAGCCGTGCGTGAACCAGTACTCGTGCTCGATCATGCTCTCGCCGTGATCGGCGGCGAAGATCAGCAGCGCCTCGTCGAGCTCGCGGCCTGTGCCGTAGCCGTCCAGCAGGCGTCCGACGGCGGCGTCCATGTAGGCGATCTCCTCGTCGTAGCGGTCGACGTAGGCGAGGGCGTCGTCGACGCCGGGCTCGTGCTGATAGGCGTGCACCCGATTCGGATCGAACGCCACGAATCCCTCGTGGTCGAACGAGGCGGCCCGCGTGTCGGGCGCCCGGTAGGGCCCGTGTGGGTCGATGTAGTGCACCCAGAGGAAGAGCGGGCGTTCCGGGTCGCGGTGCTCCGCGATCCAGAGCAGCGCGGCATCGGTGGTGCGCTGCGCCGAGCGCTCGAAGATCTTGCGGGTCGATTCCCGCTCGTCGACGTGATCGTCGTAGTGGTCGAAGTAGCGCGCGATCCCCATTGCCTCGTCGGTGAGCACGATGTTCGAGACGAATGCGGCGGTCTGGTAGGCGTCGGGCAGCAGGTCCGTGACGAGCTGTACGTCGTCCGACAACAGCTGGTAGAACTTGCGCACGCCGTGATCGTGCGGCAATTGGCCGGTCAGGATGCTGATGACGCTCGGAGAGGTGTTCGCGCTCGTCGCGTAGGCGCGTTCGAAGATCGCCGCATTCGCGAAGTGGCGATCGATGTTTGGGCTCGTCGCGCGTTCGTATCCGTAGAGCCCCAGGTGGTCGGGGCGCAGCGTGTCGACGGTGATCAGCAGGATGTCACCCGCGGGCTCCGAGGAGCACGCGCAGAGCGCGAGCAGCGCGAGAGGGATGCACCGGAGCAGTCGTTGGCGGGACATCGGAAGCATGGCGAAACGTTAGCAGTCCGCGCGGGGTCGAATCGATTCGAGCGAATGCAGCCCACAAATGCCCGGTGGGCTGATCACCGGGCATTGTAGGGATGTCGCTTGTGGCGTTTCGCGGATCGGCGGTTTTGATGGCAGTGGTTGTCTTGTATCGTATGAAATTGCGCACGGTTGTTGGAGGTTGGGTTGCGAGTGGTCGTTGACCGATGCGTCCGCTGGGTTCCGCGCTTTGCGACGATCGCATCTCCGCGCCTGGCGGCCGTTCTGTTCGCGGTCTGCGTGTCGGTGATCGGCAGCCGCGCAGCGGCGAAGATCGATTCTGCCGCGCTCGGAGCCGAAGCCTCGAGCGTCTTGCTCGTCACCTTCGACACGGTCCGGGCCGATCGCATCGGCGCCTATGGCTACGCTGCGGCCACGACGCCGACGATCGACGGGCTCGCGGCGCGCGGAGTTCTGTTCGAGTCGGCGCTGAGCGCGACGCCGACCACGCTGCCGTCCCACGCTTCGATTCTCACGGGCACCTATCCGTCCGCCCACGGTGTTCACGACAACGGCGTCTTTGCGCTCGAGCGCGACGCCGTGCTGATCTCCGAAGTATTCCGGCAGCGCGGGTTTCGCACGGCCGCATTCGTCGGGACGTACATCCTCGACGCGAGCTTCGGTTTGGATCAGGGCTTCGAAACCTATCGCGGCCCGGCGTCGACGCTCGAATTCCGCATGCACGCAGCTCGGCGCTCCGCCGACGAGGTGGTCGATGAAGCGATCTCGTGGTTCGAGCAACTCGATCGGGGCGAGCGCTTCTTCGTCTGGGTCCACTTCTACGACCCCCACCGCCCGCTCCCCGAACGCGATGCGAGCGGCCGCAAGATCGAAGACCCCTACGACGCCGCGATTGGCAGCTGCGATCGCGAGCTCGGGCGCCTGTTGCGCTTCCTCGATGCGCGAGGGCTCGGCGAGAATCTCTTGACCGTCGTCACGGCGGATCACGGCGAGTCCAACGGCGAACACGGCGAGGCGACCCACGGAATCTTCGTCTACCAGAGCGCGATGCGAGTGCCGCTGATCTTCTCCGGGGGGCCGCTGGCCGGGCGCGAAGGCGTTCGCATCGACCGCGCCGTCACCAATACCGCAATCGCCCCCACCCTGTTGAAGCTCGCGGGCCTGCCGCCAGCGCAGAAGCGGCGCCGATTCTGTTGCAGAGCCTGACTCCCTACTACAACTATCGCTGGCGCGCACTTCGCGGCGTCTTGTGGCGGGACCACAAGCTCGTGCGCGGATCCACACCGGAACTCTACGCGTTGAAGCGGGATCCCGACGAGCTCGACGACGTTGCCGGCAAACGCTCCGATCTCGTCGCCGACTTGAGCCGTCGCCTCGAGCAGCTCGTCGCGGAACACGCGCCGCTCAGCTGGGCGGCGAGTCGCAGCATGACGGCGGATGAAGTCGAGCTGCTCGCCTCTCTCGGGTACGCCGAGCATCACGCCGGGGAGGATCCCTTCGACCCCACGCTGCCCGACCCCCGCGAGCGGATCGGCGACATCGAGCTGATCAACGAAGCCGGTCTCAATTTCCGCCGCTGGAGCGAGCTGTACACCCAGTACGCGACGGCCTGGCAACGAGATCAGCACGGGCGCCACTTTCTCGAAAAAGCGCGCAGCCTCGCGCTGGAACTCCGGGAGCGCAATCCCCGGGATCCGACGCTTCCGATGCTGCTCGGCGCGATCGAGAGCGAACTGAGAAATTACGACGCCGCGATTCCGCTGTTGGAGCAGGCGGCGCGAGAGCGCCCCTTCGAGCCCGAGCAGCGCGCGAGGTTGGCCGATACCTACGCCAGGGCGCAGCGCCCGAGCGATGCCATGCGCGAGATGCAGAGGGCGATCGAGCTCGATGCGAAGCAACCCGCCTACCACCAGATGCTGATCGGCTACGCGCTGCAGGCGCGCGAATTCGACATCGCGCTCCGCGCGATGGATCGGTACGTCGGGGCGATGCAGGTCGGAAGTTCCGAGCACCGCGATGCGACCAGCTGGGTCGCCGAACTGAAACAGCGGATACCGGAAGGGGAATGGCGTTCGGCAGCGGAATCCGAGGCTGCGCCCAAAGCTGGGCCGCGCTGACGCGTTATTGCTTCATTCCCCTCAGGATCCAATCGGCCCTGCTCTCGACGGCTTCGGGGCCGCGCGGATCGATGTGCCCCGCCTGCTCGAGCAGCGACCGGTGCCAGGCCCCCTTGCCCTCGAAGGCCGCCAGCATCGCCTCGCGCATCTTCTCTTCCACTTCCATGTGTGATGATGCAGACATGAACGAATAGCGCGCGGCCGATCCGCGTCGAGCATTTGCGCGTTGCAGGAGATTCAGGTTCTCGATCCGCGCGTTGCCGCGATCCATCGGCCGGCCGTCCCGGTAGGGCGTGAACTCGAGGATGTTGTGGTCCCAGGTGTTGATCGGTCCCGGCCCGACTTCTGCGACGAGTTGCGCCTTGCTCGCAATCCACTGGGCGCGGAGTCCATCGATCCCGTCGATGTGGAGGTAGGCGAGGTCCTCCCGCATGCGCTCCGTCGACTTCTTTCGGATCGGTCGCCCGGTCAGCGGCTCGCGAGACCCGACCATGAAGTAGCTGAATGGCAGCGACAGGAAGGTTTCGACCTCCGGGAACACCTCGCAGAAGGTTCGGATGATTGCGCGGAAGTCCGAGGGAACTTCACCAGCCGGAATCCACTGGATGAAGATCCCATCGGGTTCGAGGCGTTCGAGTGCGTACTCGTAGAACTCGCGCGACAGGATCTTTCCGTTGCCCGAGAAATCCTCGTTCTGTTTCCCGTCCGAGACGATCAGGTCGTAGCGGTCGGTCTCTCGCAGCAGGTAGTGGACGGCATCATCGACGATCACCTCGACTCTGGGATCTTCGAGTACTTCCGACTCGTCGAAGAGTCGACTTCCCCGCACGACCGCGTCGCTGATCTCAACGACGTCCATCGTCTCGAGTTCCGGGTAGGAGCCCAACGTGTGCAGCGTCGATCCGGAACCCAGTCCGACGTTCAAGGTCGTCCGGATGCGATCGTCCAGCGCCATCGGTAGATGTGCGAGGAGCAACTGCTTGAGATAGATCGGAGAGAGCACGCTGCGGCTGTGACCGATCGCATTGCCGTCGATCATCATTCCGCG
>JAFDBP010000242.1 GCA_019313245.1 Deltaproteobacteria bacterium | reverse complement strand
GGCCCGGCGCGCGCGGGAACTGGACAGCAACTCGTTGATCGCATTCACGGATCTGAGCCTGGCCCACTACTTCGCGCTAGATTTCGAATCAGCCGCCGAATGCTACGATTCCGCACTCTCGCTGGGACCGAATTTCGAGATGGCGCTCGTCTTGGGTGGGTGGTTGGGTCTGGGAACCAACGACCCAGAGCGCGCGCTCTACTACTACAAGCGCCTCCATGAAATCGCAGGACCCGTGCCCTGGTCGGAGAATCTTCTCTCGGCCGCCCATGCCTTGGCGGGCCGTCACGAAGAGGCCGAGCACTACCATCGCCGCGTGACCGAGCGGCATCCGCAGGACTTCGTTCCACCCTTCTTCCACGCCGTCTATCACCGGTGTGTCGGAGATCACGACACCGCCGTCGATTGGCTGGAGAAGGCCGATCACGGGCGCTACGGCTACATCGCCTTCATCTGCGTCGAGCCCGTCTGGGATCCCCTGCACAGTCATCCGCGCTTTCAGGAGATCTGCCGGCGGGTGAAGGCGAGCAAATCCAGCTGACGCTTCGCCCTCGAATTCGTGCCTGCCAGCACTTCGACGCGCAGGATCCGCGCCTCGGACTGCGGGGTACCCGCGGTTGCAGGGTCGGCAACTCGTACGTACGTTTAAAACGTACGTTTGAAACGAGGTCGCCCATGTCGCATCCACCCGGCACCCGAGATCGCGTTCTCGACGCAGCAGAGAAGTTATTCTCTCGCAACGGTTTCGACGGAAGCTCACTGAGGATGATCACCGCCGAGGCGGGAGTCAACCTGGCCGCCGTGCACTATCACTTTGGCTCGAAGGAGGAACTGCTGCGCGCGATCCTCCGGCGCCACGTCGAACCCATCAACGAGCGACGATTGGGGTTGCTCGATGCGGCAATCGCCCGTGCCGACGGGAAGCCCCCCCCACTCGACGAAATCCTGGAAGCCTTCCTGAGACCCGCGATCGAATACATCCACGGAGGTCGTCGTACCCATCTCATGCGTTTGGTGGCGATGCTCCACAGCAATCCCGAGCTTCTGCCCGCAGGTTTCTTTCACGAGATCTTCGATACCGTGATCCAGCGTTTTCGGGTACTGGAGCGAGCGCTGCCCCATCTGCAGGCCGATGAGATCGTCTGGCGTTTCCACTTCATGATCGGGGCGATGATGCAATGTGTCTCGGATGTGGCAGCGAAGAACGATCCCCGGCTGCTCAAGCCCGACGTCTCGGCCGAGGAGATGCTGCAACGCCTGTTGAGCTTCGTGAAGGCCGGCTTCGAGGCCCCCGCAACCTCCGCGGAGGGCGAAGGCAACGGTGGGGGCTACCGTTCGAGACCGCTGAATCGTGGAGCGAAATCATGAGCGGCCTTCGCACCCTCAGTTCGACCGGACTCTTGGGAGCGCTCGTACTCGGGGTCGTCGGCTGCGCCAGCCCGCCCCCACCCCGCGTTCACGACGTCGGCGTGAAGATCCCAGACACATGGTCGGCGCAGCCGGATTCGACCTGGAGTCCCGATCCGGCAGCGACGCACCGCCCATGGTGGACGAGCTTCGGGAGCGCAGAGCTGGATTCGCTCATCACCGAGGCGCTTCGTCGAAACAACGAACTGGCGGTCATCGCCGCCAACGTCGACGCCGCGCGCGCCGCGGTGACCATTGCCGGCGCGGATCGGCTGCCGCAGATCGGCGGCAATGCGCAGGGCAGCCGCCGCAAGCAAAACTTCATTGGCCTTCCGATCCCCGGCGCGGAAGGCGAGGTCCTCAGCAACTACGTCACCACCGTCTCACTCTCGGTCGAAACGACCTGGGAATTGGATCTCTGGAACCGGATCGGACGACGAAAGGCCGCTGCCGTGGCTGATCTTCAGGCGACCGAGGCAGATCTGGAAGCCGCGCGATTGAGCCTAGCCGGTCTGATCTCCAAGACCTTCATCCAGATCACGGAAGTGCAAGTGCAGCTCGAGCTCGCCCAGCGCACCGAAGCCGCCTACCGACAGACGGAAGACATCGCCCTCGACCGCTACCGACGCGGTCTGATTTCGGCATTCGACGTGTATCTGACCCGCACGCAGCGCGAACAGGCCTCCGCCCTGGCCGCCCTCCGGCGCAACCAACTGCAGCAGACGAGTCGACAACTCGAGCTGTTGCTGAGCCGCTATCCGGCGGGAAAGCTGAAGGGCGCGGACGTGCTCCCGCCCCCGCCGGGCTCGGTTCCCGCGGGGCTGCCCGCCGAGCTGATCGCGCGGCGCCCCGACCTTCTCGCGGCCGAGCGTCGATTGATCGCCAGTCGGGCCCGGATCAGCGAGTCGCGGCGCGCCATGCTTCCGCAGGTTCGGCTCACCGGCAGCCTAGGACAGACCGCAACGGAGTTGACGGACATCCTCGACGGGGACTTCTCGGTCTGGTCGATCGCCGGAGCCCTGATTCAACCGCTCTTCCAGGGCGGACGCCTGCGCGCGCAGGTTGATTTGAACGAGGCCCGCGGAGAGGCCGAGCTTCGTCTGTACGTGCAGTCGGTTCTCGACGCGTTCGGCGATGTCGAGCGCGCTCTGACGGCCGAAGGTCTGCTCGCCGAGCGCGAGGGGTACTTGGTCGACGCGGTCGAAGCGGCGGAATCGGCCTGGCGCCTGTCCGAGACCCGGTATCGACAAGGCGTCGGGACCCTGCTGGCGGTTCTGGAGGCACAGCGGCGTGCGCTGGAGGCCGAGAGCACTCTCATCGCCGTGCGCAGCGAGCGTCTCCTGAATCGCGTAGACCTGCACCTTGCCCTCGGAGGCGGCTTCGAGAGCCCAATGGCCGCGCAGAGCACGAGCGAAACCGCCTCTGCGCGCGCATCCCGCGTCGAAGACCCAACCGACGTCGCTTGGAGAAGGTGATCCGAATGCAGCGCTTCACGAAGGTGCTCCTCCCGGTGATCGTGGTGCTCCTGGGCGCCATCGCGGCCCGCGCCATCATCGCGGGTCGGTCCGAGCCACCGAAGCACGCACCGCCGGAAATCCGCCCCCTCGTGGAGGTGATTCCGGTCATACGGTCAGAACACCAGTATCGCGTTCGGGCCCAAGGGACGGTGGAGCCGCGTACGGCCAGCGCACTCGTGGCCGAGGTCTCGGCACGGGTCGTTTCGGTCTCCGACGACTTCGTCGAGGGCGGCTTCTTCGAGCGCGGTGAGAGTCTGATCCAGCTCGACGACCGCGACTACCGAGCGGCGGTGGCCGCGGCCGAAGCGGAGGTCGCAGCTGCCCACCTTCGGCTGGCCCAACAAGAAGAAGAGGCGCGGGTCGCCCAGCAAGAGTGGGCGCGATTCCAGGAGG
>JAFDBP010000241.1 GCA_019313245.1 Deltaproteobacteria bacterium | reverse complement strand
GGCATCTACGGACCTCGGCGCACCTCGCTGGTCGACTCCGTTCGATCCGGTCGCGCCACCTACCGCGCCGATCCCCCTCAGTACACCAATCGGATTCACCGCGAAGACTGCGCGGGGGTGTTGCGCCATTTGATGGGGCTGGAAAACCCGGAGTCGATCTACCTGGCCGTCGACAACGAACCCGCCGAAGAGCGCGCCGTACTGTTCTGGCTGGCGGGTGTGATGGGCTCGCCAGAACCCCGCGCAACCGAAAAGAAGAGGGCCTCGAAGCGGCCGCGCGGCAACAAGCGCTGCCGTAATGCCCGGCTCGTTCAATCTGGCTATACGTTCCGCTACCCCACATTTCGCGAGGGGTACACCGCCGTACTCGACGGGATGGTCTGACCTCCCCGGAGAGGTACGGCAGCAAGCCGAGAGGAAATCATCGTGCCCCGACCCCCGGCCGTCACGGCGACCGTGGCCGAAATGCCCGGCTCCATCTACTCGTCGAGTAACTCTCGCGAGAGCGCGCCCAAAGTCCGGCCGTGTCCGCTGAACGTCGGCGATACCTGGTTTCAGCCCTTCGAGGGCGGGCGGATGCAGGATCTCAGCGGGACCGACTACCCGGAATTGAATCGCTACACGGCGACCCGCGGGATCGAGCCCCTGATCGACGCGATCGTCGAAAAAGTGCGAGAACGCAACGGCCTGCAGTGCGAGCGGGATTCGGTGATGGTTACCGCCGGAGCGACCGCCGGACTCAGCTGCGCGGTGGGCATGCTCGCGGCCGCGGGTGAAGAAGTGCTGATTCTCGCACCTTTCTGGCCGCTGATTCGCGGCATCGTGCAGACATTTCGCGCGAAGCCCGTCGAGGTTCCGTTCTTCGATCGCGTCGACTCGGCAGAAGCTGCCGTCGAGGCGGTTCGCGAGCGCCTGTCTCCGAGTAGCGTGGCGCTCTACGTATCGACACCTTCGAATCCGACCGGCCGCGTGATTCCGGAGGATTGGCTGCGGGCATTCGCCGAATTGGCGCGCAGCGAAAACCTATGGCTGCTCTCCGACGAGGTCTACGAGGATTACGTCTACGAGGGCCGGCACGTCTCGCTCGGCCGCTTCGCGCCCGAGCGCACGATCAGCGCGTACTCGTTTTCGAAAGCCTACGGGATGGCGGGCAACCGCACGGGTTATCTCGTCGGTCCGCCCGAAGCCATCGCCCAGGCCGAGAAGATTGCGACGCACTCGTTCTATTCGGCGCCGACCGCGGGGCAGGTGGCGGGTCTGCGCGCGATTCGAGGCGGTCAGGCTTGGATCGATCGCGCGCGCGAGAGTTATCGCCAGGCGGGAGCGGCGGCGGCGGCTGAACTCGGGCTCCCCGCGCCGCAGGGCTCCACGTTCTTGTTCGTCGATGCGGCGGCCGCGCTCGACGAGCGCGGGGTCGAGGGCCTGCTCGCGGATTGTCTCGAGGATGGAGTGGCGGTCGCTCCGGGGGCATCCTGCGGCCGGGATTACGCGAACTGGCTGCGCCTGTGTTACACGAGCGCGCCGCCCGCAGAAGTCGGTGTGGCGATCTCGAAACTCGCCGTGCGGCTGGCCGCCCGCTGAAGCGAGCGCGAGGAGCGCGGCGCTCCGACGCGTGCGATCAGACTTCGAACGCCTTGGCGAGCTCGGCGAGGATGATCTCCTCCTCGCTGGAGACCTTGTTGCCGAGGCCCAGAAAACCGCCGGTCGCCTCGGCGACGCTGCGCGCGCGACCGAGAATCTGCCGCTTCAGGGATTCCCGATCGCTCTCTCCCAATTCCGCGCAGAGCCCGACGATGAAGGTTCCCCAGACTTCGAGCAGGCGGCCATCCGGGCGATGGTCGAGCCAGCTCTCGAGCAACTGGTAGCCGGGGCTGTCGCTGGTAATCCCGTTCGCTTCGGCGCCCGATAGCACGGCTCGGCGCTCGCGATCGTCGATCTTTCCGTCCGCCCAGGCGACCTCGACCAACGGCGCGATCGAAACCGCCGTCCAGGTATCGGCGGTGATGCCGAGTGCGCAGAGCTTTTCGAGGATCTCGTCGCTCTTGATCCCGGAGACCGCTGCCAGGGCCTCGCGGGTTTCGTGCGTGTCCCTCTCGGCCTTGATTTGAGCGAGTAGCTTTTCGTTTTCGCGCGCGAAAAAGGACTCTTCGAGGGCCTTCTTGCGATCGCCAAAGAATTCTTTGCTCATCTATCCGCTCCGGATTGCGCGACGGCCGCTCATTGTAGTGCGCTCGGGCTCGCCATCCACCGGGCAACGGACCAGGGCGGCGGTTTGGGATGATATCGCGCGACGCTGCGGGCGACCCCGCAGGATTCGCCGGTCAGTCGTGGATCTGCTCCGCGAGGTACTGCTCTTTGCCGATCTCGTCGATGATGTGGAGCTGGGCTTCGTGCCAATCGATGCTCTCTTCCTCGTCTTTGAGGATTTCTTCGAGCAACTCGCGCGTGCCGTTGTCGGCCTTGTCCCGGCAGAGCGCGATGGCCTTGTTGAGCCGATCGACTGCGTCGACTTCCAGCGCGCGGTCGAGTTTGTGCTGTTCGACGGCGTCCTCGCCGATCCGGATCGGGCTCAGGCGTTGCATGTTCGGGACGCCTTCGAGGTAGAGGATGCGGCCGATGACGACGTTCGCGTGCTGCATCTCCTCGATCGACTCCTCGCGCTTCTTCTTCGAGAGGCGCTCGTAGCCCCAATCCTCACACATCTTGTGGTGGATGAAATACTGGTTGATTGCGGTGAGTTCGGCGGTCAGAACTTCGTTCAGGGCTTCGATGATTGCGGTATCGCCTTTCACTTCTCGTCCTCTCGTGTGAATAAAAGTCCACAGACATTAACCCGCACAGGCCGCGAATCCAGCCAAATGAAATCAGAATCCGTTTTCTCGGGTGCGCGGGCTGGCCGCGGGCGCTGAACGCTCAGCTGGCCGCGAGTTCTAGGACGAGCAAGCTGGATCGCGCGGCCTTTTCGCGCTCGGCGTCGATGATCTGCTCGACCGCCGGCACGCAGCCGCCGCAGCCCATCCCGGCCGCGCAGGCGCGAATCACATCGTTGCGATCGTTGGCGCCGTCGCGAACCGCCTTGCGGATCGCGCGGTCGCTGATTCCGTTGCATTGGCAGATGATCATCGGCTTCTTCTCGTCTTTGGAGGGCGCGGGGTTTTGGCGGCGCCCTTACTCAATACATCGATCATATCATTATGAAAATGAAGTTCAATATCATTTGAGGCAAAAATTCTTTTAGCGCCACCGCCCCCGCCTTCTTTGCGCGGTTACCCTTTTTATTTCAGGTGCTTACGATCGAAACTGCGCCTTCGCGAAGCCATTTGCTGCAATCCCTAGCAGCTCGACTTCTCGAATGACCGCATTTGTCACGCGCGTGCGCGAAGATTCAGTCCGCCCGCGAGAGTCGGGGCGCGGAATTTCTGGCCGGGTGGCCAGGGCTCGGCAGGGGCGTTGGAGGCGATGGGAGCGTTGGCTGAAGTCGGTCGGGTGCTGGTGTTGCGCGGCGCGTTGGCGGCGGAATCGCACTTGCTCGAGGAACTCTGTGCACTCGCGCGCGCGGGTGTCGACGATCCCGGCCTGCTCCGCAAACCCGCGATCGCAATCGTGCCGTCCCGAAGCCTGCGCGAGCACCTGTCGGCTCGCTTGGTCGAGCGGCACGGTCGCGCGGTTGCCGGAATTTCGATCCAGACGTTGGACGGCCTGGTCGCGTCGATTCTCGCGCGGGCCGGTGAGTCGACCGGCTACGACGGCGCGTTGCTGCCCGCACTGGTCCGTCAGCTCGCGCGCTGCGAAGCCAGTCTGCGCGATTCGCTCGACGAGCTGAGTCGCGGCTATGCGCCCGTGGTCGGGGAAGTGACCGACCTGCTCGATGCGGGCTTCGAATCGGCGCACGCGGATGCGGTGATCGAGCTGATCGAAGAGGCCGGCCGCGGTGCGCTTGCAAAACGCGCCGCGGCGGTGGTTCGGGTCGCCGCGCGCGCGAGCGAGCAACTCGAAGCCCTGGGTATCGCCCATCTTTCCACCCGGGTCCGCCGGGCGTGCGCGCTGATCGACGCAAACCCCGAGCGCGCGCTGCCCGCACGCGCGGTCTTCGTGTTCGGCTACGCGGATGCGACCGGCCTGCAGATGGATCTGATCGAGCTGTTGCTGCGCCGTTGTGGCGCTCGCGTCTACCTCGATCACCCCGCGGATCCCGATGAGCCCGCGAGCCCAGACCCTGGCGTTGCGTTTTCGGATCGCTTCAGCGCGCGAATGCGCGCGGCCGTCGGTGTCGAAACACTCGATCTTTCCGAACTCCCGCCGCACTCCGAGGTGCGCGTGCTCCGCGCGCCCGCACTGGACGCCGAGGTGCGCGGCGTGGCCAACCGCATCCGGGATGCGCTCGACGCGGGCGTCCAGCCGGAGCGGATCGGCGTGGTGATGCGCAATCTCGAGCTCTATCGCAGCCCGCTGCGGATCCAGTTCGGCCGACTCGGCATCCCGATCTCGGGAATCGATTCGCGCGAGATCGTCGCACCTGCGGTTCGGCGGCGAATTCTCGCTCTGCGCACACTGCTGCTCGAAGGGCGACGCGCGTCGCTGGAGCTATGGCTCGATCTCTTGTCTGCGCTTCCCTCGGAGACACGGGAATTCGCGCCATTGAGCGCCGAGGAGCGCTCGGATCTGCGCGTGGCATTTCACGCGTCGGGGGTCGCGCGACTCGTCGATGCGGCGAGATCGGAAGCGCGCGCGCGTGGCGCGCGATCGAAACTTCCGCGTCGGGGGTGGGAGCTCGATGCCGACGGTCAGCCCGTCGCACCTCGACGCAAACTCCCGGAGGGGCGTTTCGCTCGGGCTGTTTCGGCTGCACGGCGCGCGTCGGAGCATCTCGCGAGCTGGCCGGAGCGGGCCGCGCTGTCGGGGCACCTCGGCGCGCTGGAATCGCTGGTGGTGGAGCATCTGTGTTGGCCAGCTGACGACGCCGCGCGGATCGAGCTGCTCGCGAGAACAGAAGCGGCTGGAAGTGGGGCGTTCGAACTCGATCGCGAAGATTTCTGGCTCTACTTCGACGGGCGAACCGAGGAGATGCTCCGGCTTCCGATTGGCGGAGCGGGTGGTGGCGTCGCCGTCCTCTCGGTCGAACAAGCGCGTTCGCGAACATTCGAGCGGTTGTTCCTGATCGGGATGAGCCGCGAAGTCTTTCCCCGCCCGATCGCAGAAGCCCCCCTGCTTCCCGACAGCCTGCGCCGAAGGTTGCGCGCGGTGCTGCCGGATCTACCCGTGAAGAGCGAGGGCTACGACGAAGAGCGCTACCTCTTCGCCCAACTGCTCTCCGCGAGTTCGCATGCGGTGGTGTCGCATCCGGAGGTCGACGAAGATGGCCGCCGCCGGCCGGCCTCTCCGCTGCTCGAGCGATTGCGCTCGGCGCACGCGGAAGAGGTTCCGGGTTTCTGGCAGCCCGCGGCGCGTGCCGATTCGCGCCCGCTGCGAACCGCCTACGAGCACGCCCAGATCGCGGGCCTGAGTGGCACGCGAGAGCAGTTCGCGCGCGCGCTGCGGCTTGCGGTCGAGGAGCGCTCCCAGTTCGACCCGGATCCCATCGAGATTCCGGGCGATCGCGGCGACGAAGCGCGCGCCGCGGCGAGAATTTCGGTTCTCGAAGAATGGGATCCGCGCGGCGGTCGCCGCCGACTACTCGGCCCCTATTACGGATTTCTCGGCCCGATCGCCGGCGCCGCCGATCCGCGGCGCGCGCCGCTCTACGTGACCGGGATCGAAAAACTCGCCCGCTGCCCGTGGCAGGCGGCGGTGGGCCAGTTGCTTCGCGTCGAGCCGCTGCCCGACGCGCTCGCGGATCTACCGAGTGCGGACGCGCTGATCGTCGGCTCCCTGGTGCACGACGTACTTCAGGAGATCGTCGACGAAGCGCTGCCCGCGGGCGGTCGAACGCTCGAGGAAGTCGTCGACCGCGATCCGGTCTGGGTTTCGTGGCCCGACCGCGATCGCTTGCGCGAACGATTGGATCGGCGGGCCAGGAAAATCCTTCGCGACGAGGGAATCTCGACGCCGGGTTTCGAGCGGGTTCTCGTCGATCGCGCGCGCGAGTGCGTGGAGTCCGCGCGCAGACTGGGATGGCCTGCAGAGGGTTCCGGAGTCAGCGTGCTCGGTGCCGAGATCGACGCTGCCGTCGCGTTGCGCGATCGCAGCGGCGCCGAGCGGGAGCTTCGATTTCGCATCGATCGGGTCGATCGGGTGGAAGGCGCCCTGCGCTCGATCGACTACAAGACCGGCAAGGCCCTCACGGAGGGGAAGAGACCCAAGACGCGCAGGGACCAGCTTCTGGCGGCCGTCTCGTCGGGGAAGGCGCTCCAGGTATCCGCGTATGCAGTGGGAGGCGCCCAGATCGACGGGGCCGACTTTGCGCAGGGCCAATACCTCTACCTCGGCGCCGACGTTCCCGAGCACGCGCGCGTCGTGGGTGTCGATTCGGACGATCGAGATCTTGCGGATGCGCTCGAGCGCGTCGCGCAGGTCGCGTTCGAGGCCTGGGACCGCGGGAGTTTCGTGCCCCACCTGGTCGATTCCAGCGGTCGGCGCGAACCGCGGATGTGTCGCAATTGCCCGGTGAAAGAGGCTTGTCTGCGCGGAGATTCGGGTTCGAGGTACCGACTCGAACAGTGGGTCGCGTCCGCGCGATCCGAAGCTGCCGAAGCGCTGACCGAAGCCGAGCGCGCGGGACTTCAACTCTGGGATCTGGGGGCGGGCGAGGCGTGAGTCGCGAAGAACTCGCAAAGGCCGACGAGCTTCGCAAACGAGACGCGCGGGCGCGCATTTTTGCGCAGAGGGAATTTGCGCGGCCGGTCGTGGTGGAAGCCGGTGCGGGGACCGGGAAGACCACAGCGCTCGTCGCGCGAGTGCTCGCGTGGAGTTTCGGTCCCGGCTGGGATCGTGCCGCGGCATCTGCGGCGCCGACTTCCGAAAGCGCTCGCGTCGATCGCATTGCGGCCTCGGTGCTCCGGGGCGTCGTCGCGATCACGTTTACCGATAAGGCCGCGGCAGAGATGAGCGAGCGCATTGGAGACGGGTTGCTCGAAGTCGAACGCGGGGAGCCACCCGCCTGGTTGGAGTCCCCCGTACCCGCGCCGTCCGCCGCCGATCTCCGCGCGCGCGCGCGGGCGTTGCGCGGTGCACTGGATCATCTCGTCGTGCAGACGATTCACGCCTACTGCCGGCGGTTGCTGGTCGAGAACGCTCTCGACGCGCGCCTCCACCCCAATCTCGAAATCGACGCGGACGGGCGCTTGCAGGAGCGCGCCGTTCGCTCGGCGATGGAGACGTCGCTCGAGTCCGCGTATACGGGCGCGGGAGCCCCGGGCTTCCTCTCGCTCGCCGCGCGCGGTTTCGGGCCGGGCGAGATCGAGCAGGCGCTGATCGCGCTGTTGGATGCCGGATTTCCCTCGCAGGCGCTGCGCGAAGATCCCGCCACGCCCGATCACATCTCCGCGCGGATCGCTCGGCTGCGCGAGCAGATCGAGGGCTACGCGGCCATCGCGGGTGGATGTCTGTTGACCCGAGGCAGCGTCACCATCGATACGGCGGGATTTCTCGATTGGTTGCGCGCGACATTGAGCGAGGAGCCGCCCGCCAATCGGGCTGACTTCGACGGATTCGTCGCGCAGCTGCGCGATCGCTTGACGGATTCGATCCACAATCGCCTCAAGGAATGGAGTAAGGGGAAATTCAACAAGGGCGAGACAAACGCTTTCGGCGATCGCGCGGAGCGGCTCGCGGCGCGCGTTGGCGAGCTCCTGCTCCAGCTCGAACACGTCGTTTCGATCGATCTCGAGCTGCTCGACGCCGCGCGCAGCGCGCTCGAAGCGCCACTCGCGGCCGCCGAAGCGCAGCTTCGAACAGCGGGTGTGCTCACGTTTTCGGCGCTGCTCGAGGAGGTGCGCACTCTGCTCCGGAGTCGACCCGACGTGGCCGCGAGGATTCGCGCGGGCATCGACCAGCTTCTCGTCGACGAATTCCAGGATACCGATCGATGCCAGTGCGAGATCGTGCGCGCGTTGGCGCTCGAAGGCCCGGAAGATGCGCGCCCTGGGCTCTTCATCGTCGGCGACCCGAAGCAGAGCATCTACAGTTGGCGCCGCGCGGATCTGGCCGCGTACAGCGCATTCGTCGACGAGGTCTGCAAATCCGGCGGTGAGTTCCTGCGCCTGTCGGTCAATTTCCGATCCGTGCCAAACGTGCTGGACGAGGTCGAGCGCGTGATCGAACCCGTGATGCAGCCGGTACCCGGCCTGCAGCCGGCGTTCGAGCGGCTGATCGCGAGCCCGGAACACGCGGACGCGGAGGGATTTCGCCGCGACCGCCTGCGGCCCGTCGAGTACTGGTTGCCCACGGGTTGGGATGGCGATGGGAACGGGCAGAGAGCGACCAGTTCACCTGAAGCCGCGCAGATCGAGGCGACAGCGCTGGCGCGCGATCTGCGCGAACTCCACGACGAGCACGGCGTCGCGTGGAAGTCGATCGGCGTACTCTTTCGCAGTCGCACCGAGTGGGAGATCTATCTGCCCGCACTGCGGCAAGCGGGGATCCCCTACGCGGCCGAGGGAGATCGCAACTATTACCGGCGTCGCGAAGTCATCGACGCCGCCTGTCTCGTTCGCTGCGTATTCGACCCGAACGACCAGCTCGCGCTGCTCAGCTATCTGCGATCGGTGGCGGTGGGCGTTCCGGATGCGGCGTGGATTCCGCTCTGGTCTCGCAGATTTCCCGAGCAGATGGCGAGTCTCGATGGCCCCGACGCCGAGGCCATCAACGGACTCACGGCCTCGATTCGCGCCGCCGCCGACGAGGTGGCCGAAGATGTTCCGGGCATCGAGCGGATCTCCGGCTGGGAGGAGAACCTGCTCTGGGCGGTCGCCGACATCGCCCAGTTGCGCGCGTCGTTCGCGCGCGATCCCGCGGACGTCTTCATCGAAAAACTGCGAACCCGAACCCTGTTCGAAGTGACCGAGTCCGCCCGCTATCTCGGGGCCTGGCGCTGTGCAAATCTCGAGCGCTTCTTTCGGGAGATCGGTCTGGAGTTGGAGGCCGGTTGCGATCCATGCGAACTGGCGCGCCGGCTGCGCGCTGCCGTCGCTTCCGAGAAGATCGCCGAAGAGGGGCGTCCCGCCGACTCGATGGCGGACGCCGTAAAGGTGATGACGATCCACGGCGCGAAGGGTCTCGGATTCGAACACGTCTACCTGATGCAGCTTCACAAGGGCAGCGGAGATGGACCCGAGCAGCCCACGCGAGCTGCGAAACTCGCGGATGGATTCGAATACCAGTTGTTTGGCGTTCCGACCCTCGCGTGGGATTGTGTGCTGCGCGAACGCGAGCGGAGTTTCGAGGCCGAACGCGTTCGCCTGCTCTACGTAGCGATGACCCGCGCCAAACAACGGCTCGTGTTGACGGGGCTCTGGCCCGAGCATCGGCTGAATTCGGGCAGAGCGCGGAAAGGGCAGGCGATCGAACACATTCGATCTCGCATCGAGTCGACTGAAGGCCTGACAGATTGGTTGTCGGGGCCCGCTCTCGAGGGAATTTCCGACTTCGTCGACGCTTTCGGAGCGCGCTGGTCGCTGCCCGACCTGGAAGCGGGCAAAGCGTCGGCCCCGCGGGCTGCGCGCGTGAACGGCGCCGAACTCCCGTCGGAATCCGAGCTGGCCGACGCATCGCAGAGGCTCGCCGGGTTGCGAGCGAGCGCCGCCGCGCGCATGTCCCGGCCGATGGGCGCGGCGGCTTCTGCGCGAGACCGCGGCGGCGAAGATTTCGAGGGCTTCGAGCGCGCGAAGAGCGGCGAAGCTGGCGCCGCTGCGCGCGCGACTGGCAGCGCGATCCACCGCGCACTCGAGGAGTTCGATTTCGCCGCGGAGTGGGAAGGGGAGATCGAACGTCAGAGGGATGCGCTCGCTCGCGAGCTCGCTGGAGCTGCAGAGGGCGATCGCGTGACCGAGGTGGTGGCTGCCGGAACGCAGCTGTGGGATCGCATCGTGCGAGGGCGCCTGTTTGCGCGTCTGCGGGAATTGTCGGACCGAATCGTCGCCCGGGAGCTGTCGGTTTTGGCTCCGCCAACCGGCGACAAAGGTCCGGTGGGATATTTCGCGGGCCAGATCGATCTCGTCTACCGCGACCCCGAAAACGATGAGCTGGTGATCGTCGACTACAAGACGGGTGCGCTGGGCGATCGGGACGGCCTCCGGGGTCCGGAAGCGGCGTACGTCGAACAGGGAGACGCTTATCGGCGCGCACTCGAGAGCGCATTCGAGCTCTCCTACACACCGCGCTTCGAACTCTGGTACCTGAGAGACGACGAGATCGTCTGACGCCGGGTGCCGCTTCGATCGCGGCCGATTTGCGCCATAATCCAGTCGATCTCTACCTGGGAGGATTGGCGTGAAGGCATCCGATCTGTTCGTGAAATGTCTGGAGGCAGAGGGCGTGACGCAGATCTTCGGCGTGCCCGGAGAGGAGAACGCCGACTTCATGATTTCGCTCGAGGATTCTCCGATCGAATTCGTCATGACGCGTCACGAGCAGGGCGCAGCGTTCATGGCGGAAGTCCATGGGCGAATCACCGGGGAGGCGGGCGTCTGTCTCTCGACGCTGGGCCCGGGCGCGACGAACCTGATCACGGGTGTGGCTGACGCCAACATGGATCGCGCTCCGCTGATCTGCCTCACCGGTCAGGCGGACAGCGAGCGCCAGCACAAAGAGAGCCACCAGAACATGGATGTGGTGGGCATGTTCAAGCCCGTGACGAAGTGGGCGCACGCGGTCTTGCACCCCGACAACATTCCGGAACTCGTGCGAAAGGCGTTCAAGATCGCGACCACCGAAAAGCCGGGTGCCACCCACATCGAACTCGCCGAGGACATCGCCAAGCTCGACGCGAAGACGCTTCCGATTCCATCACAGCGCACGCGCCGCCCCGTTCCGGACGACAAGGTCGTCGACCAGGCCTGGGAGCTGATCAAGGCTGCGCGGCGCCCGGTGATTCTCGCGGGCAATGGAACGATTCGAAAGCGCGCCAGCAAGCAACTTCGCAAGTTCTGCGAGCAGACCGGCATCGGAGCGATCAGCACCTTCATGGCGAAGGGCTGCGTCGACATGGATTCAGAGTACTGCCTCTACACGATTGGCCTCCAGGGAAAGGACCACGTCGCCTGCGCAATCGACGCCGCAGATCTCGTGATCTGCCTGGGTTACGACATGGTCGAATACCACCCAGAGCTCTGGAACGCTTCGGGCGACAAGGTGATCGTACACATCGATTTCCTTCCCGCAGAGGTCGACGAAAACTACCGCGTCGCGGTCGATGTGGTCGGCGACCTCGCTCACACCCTGTGGATGTTGAACGAGCGCGCGGCGAGGGAGCCGGCGTCCTTCGACACCTCGCTACAGAAGGCCACGCGGCGAGATATGGTTGCCGATTTCGCCGCACACAAGGACGACGACACGGTCGGGCTGATCCGTCCCCAGAAGGCCATCTGGGATGCGCGTCAAGTGATGGGTCCGCACGACGTGCTGCTGAGTGATGTGGGCGCCCACAAGATGTGGGTGGCGCGCTACTACCAATGCCACGAGCCGAATACCTGTCTGATTCCCAACGGATTCTGCTCGATGGGCTTCGCGCTGCCCGGCGCGATCGCCGCCAAACGCGCGCTGCCGGACCGGCGCGTGATGGCGATCTGTGGCGATGCGGGTTTCTTGATGAACGTGCAGGAGATGGAGACCGCGGTGCGGATCGGCTCGAACATCGTGGTGATGGTCTGGGAAGATCACGCGTACGGACTGATCGCCTGGAAACAGGAGAACGAGTTCGGCCGCCATACGGAGCTGAGCTTCGGCAATCCCGATTTCGTCAAGCTCGCCGAGTCATTCGGGTGGAACGGCTACCGGGTCGAGAAGAGCGCCGAGCTTCGCTCGACGCTCGAAGACGCGTTCCGCGCGCAGAGGCCGAGCCTGGTGGTCATTCCGATCGATTACCGCGAAAACGAACTCCTGACGCAGCGGCTCGGAAACATCCAGTGCTCGATCTGAAGAATCCGAGAATTTTCAGCGCGGAAGCGTTCGACAACCGCGCCAAGGGCGATCAGAATTCCAGACCGTGAGCGAAGAACCCGGAGCCATCGACTGCCAATCCGTTCGACAGATTCTCGCGCGGGAATCTGCGGGCGGGGTGGTGACCTTGCGCGGTTGGGTGCGCACCGCGCGCCATTCGAAGGGAGTCTCGTTTCTCGAGGTCGGTGATGGCTCGTGTTTCGCGGGTCTTCAGGTGGTCGCCGCCCCCGAGCTCGAGAATTTCGAGGCGGAACTGCGCCACGTCCAGACCGGCTACGCGGTGTCGGCAACCGGCGAGATCGTCGATTCGCCCGGCAAGGGCCAGCGATTCGAGCTGCAGGCGCAGCGCATCGAAGTGATCGGCGCGGTCGCCGAAGATTATCCGCTGCAGAAGAAGCGACATTCGTTCGAATTTCTGCGCACGATCGCGCATCTGCGACCGCGCACGAATACCCTGGGCGCGGTGCTTCGGGTTCGCAACGTCGCCTCTGCGGCGATCCACGAGTTCTTTCAGGAGCGCGGCTTCTTGCTGCTGCACACGCCGATCATCACGTCGTCGGATGCCGAGGGCGCCGGCCAGCTGTTTCGCGTCTCGACCCTGGAAGCGGGAGAGCCCCCGCGCACCGAAAGCGGATCCGTCGATTTTGGGCAGGATTTCTTCGGACGCGAGACCTTCCTCACGGTGTCGGGGCAACTCGAGGCGGAAATCGCTGCACTCGCGCTCACCAACGTCTACGCGTTTGGCCCCACCTTCCGCGCCGAAAATTCGAATACGAGCCGACACCTGGCAGAGTTCTGGATGATCGAGCCCGAGATGGCGTTCTGCGATCTCGACGGCAACGTGGCTCTCGCAGAAGCGTTCTTGAAACACTTGATTTCTCGCGTTCTGGAACGATGCGCCGACGACATGGCGTTCTTCAATGAGCGCATCGACGAGACGGTGCTCGAAACCCTGCAGCACATCGTCGAGACGCCCTTCGAGCGGATCAGCTACACCGACGCGGTCGATATCCTCGAGCGCAGCGGCGAGCGTTTCGAGTATCCGGTGAAGTGGGGCGTGGATCTCCAGAGCGAGCACGAGCGCTACCTGACCGAAAAACACATCGGAAAGCCGGTCGTCGTCACCGACTATCCCGCGACGATCAAGGCCTTCTACATGTACCTGAACGACGACGAGCGCACGGTTCGGGCGATGGATGTTCTGGTTCCGAAAGTCGGTGAGATCGTCGGGGGTTCGCAGCGCGAGCATCGCCTGGACGTCCTCCAGCGCCGGATGGCGGACCAGGATCTCGATCGGGACGCGTATTGGTGGTACCTCGATCTGCGACGCTACGGCTCGGTGCCTCATTCGGGTTTCGGCCTCGGATTCGAACGCATCGTTCAATTCATGACGGGGATGGCGAACATCCGCGACGTGATTCCATTTCCGCGGGTGCCGGGGGCGGCCGAGTTCTGATCGGCGCCGATCGAGGTGCGTGAACAGGGGGCTCTCGGTGTTGGACAGTTCGAGGATGGCGGAGGCGGCGCTCGAGCGAGACGACCCGCTGGAGTTGATGGACTGGATCCTCGAGCTCGCGGCCGAAGGTGATGACCGGGCGCTCGCGGAGAATTGTTGTGCGCGACTCGCGCGCCACCGCAATGCGATGGTGCGAGGCAACGCGATGCTCGGCTTTGGGCACCTCGCGCGCCGTTTTGGTCGCCTCGACGCCCAGCGCATCAAGCGGCTCGTCGACACGGCCCTCCACGATGGCAGCGACTATGTGCGCGAACAGGCGCGGTCCGCTGCCGAAGATCTGAGGACCTTTCTCGCCTGGGAGTTCGAATCGATCGACGGCGAATCGAACGATCAGGCTGCGCAGACGTAGTCGACACCGTCGCTGAGTCCCACCCGGTCGAGGGCAGCGCGGATCTGGGCGCGCGCCACCGCACCCGCTACCGATACCACGAGCGGCTGCTCGGGGGCGCGAAGCCACTCGTCCGGATGGACGACCGGAGCGCCCGCGATCGCGTTGCCGAGTCGGCCCGGGTGCAGTTCGAGAATTGCGCTCGGCCGCTTGCCGCGCTGCCGAAGTGCGTTTTGCAGCTTGCGCCCGGTTCCCCCATAGCCCCATAGCGCGTAGGCGTTCGAGTTCGCGAGAAAGGAACTGGCGAGGTGCGCCGCCTTGCAGGCCGTGAAGCGCTCGATCGAGTAGGTCTCGCTCGTGCGCGAGAGGCGACTCGGTCGGTCGCGCCATGCGAGCAGCCTTCGGGGCACGACGTCCAGCTCGAGGCCCGCGGCTAGCAAGCGGAGCACGAGGTCGTAGTCTTCGGGCCAACCGCAATCGCGGTAGGGATGGGCGCGCAGGACCTCGCTGCGGATCATCAGGCTGGGATGGGCGACCGGGCATTCGACGAACGCTTCTGTGCGGAGCTTTCGCGGAGAATCGATCGCGTTGAGCCAGCGCTCGTAGGCGCGCATTCCGTCTCGCAGATCGCGCCGGGGGAAGAGGCGAACCCGAGACCCGACGGCCGCCAGCGAGAGATTGCGCTCCAGCGCGGCGGACTGGGCGGCGATCCGATCGCGGCACATCCAGTCGTCGGCATCCATGCGCGCCACGAAACGGCCGCGGCAATGCGCGATGCCGTCGGCCAGGGTCGGAACCAGGCCCCGATGAGGTCGCTCGAGCAGCCGAAAGCGCGCGTCGATCGCCGAAAATTCCCTGACGACATCGGTCCCGCGATCGGAAGATCCGTCGTCGATTGCGATGCACTCCCAATCGGGATCGGTCTGGCGCTGGATGCTGCGCAGGCAGCTGGGCAGCGTTTCAACCGCGTCGAATACGGGCAGGAGGATCGAGGTTCGGGGGCGATGCGGCATGACTTCCCAGCGTTTCGAAACCGCGCGCTTGTGGGCCGACGCGGCTCGGTCGATCACTCGACGTAGATCGGGCTCGACCACGCCGCGCCGGCGTCTACCTGTACGGCGCGTACGTAGAGATACTCGCCCGAAACCAGTTCTTCGATTTCCCGGTGCAGTGAGATCTCGAGCAGTCCATCGATCGACAGCGAGTCGACCAGCTCTCCACTTCGAATCAAGTCGAGGCGCTCCAGCGGCGCTTCCGCGACGACCTTGACGAAGAGTTCACCGCTATAACCTCCCGCTTCGGGCTTCGGAATCGAAGCACCCATGGGGTGGTCGTCGAGGGCGGTGCGCAACAGAATGCGCGGCCCGTTGGTCGCATAGACGCGGCGCTTGCGCATGGCCTCGAGTATCGACTCGCGTGTCAGTGTGTCGGCGATGATGGCCGCGAGCCCGCCGCTTTCCGTGACGAGGTGGGCGAGCCCGGGATGGCCGTCGTGACTGTCGCCACTGCCCACGAATCCAAAGCGGTAGCCGCGGTCGAGGACGTCTCTCACGAAATTTCCCGGAATCGGATCGTAGATCGGAACCGGCGAGTCGAGCGCTTCGCTGCTGCCGTGAACGGAGGCGACCTCGGTCAAAGGTTCGAGCACCGGGTCGGGCGGGACGTCCCAGTTCGTCCGAATCACGCCGCCCGCGGAGTGGTGGGCGAACGTGAGTGCGGGCTTTCCGCGCAAGGCATCCCAGAGTTGTGTCGGATGTTCGTAATCGGGGGAAATCGAGCTGTAGATCTCGCCCTCGTCTTCGAAATAGAGCACGTGTCGATGTCCGTGGATCCAGCTGGTCCACTCGTAGCCGAGCAGCGTGACGAAGCGGCCGGGCTGGTTGAAGCGCCGCGTTTCGGCCTTGGTCTCCTCCCAGAACTCGGGATGTTGGTCCAACTGCAATACGCCCCAGTGGTCGTGGTCCGTGATCGCAACCACATCGAGAGCGGAGACATCGCGCGCGTAGAGAAAGTAATCCTCCAGGGTGCCCGTTCCGTCGGACAAGCTGGTGTGTCCGTGGAGATCGCCCCAGAAGACGTTCTGTCCGTCTTCGGAGACCGTCATGGGATTGCTCTCGCCGACGATTCCGTTTGCCGTCTTTGCGCGCACCCGTACGACCCCGGGCTCCCGGACGATCGCTTCGACGGTTTTTCGCCCTCGATCGGACGCGACGAATTCCATGGGGGCCGTCAGCTCGAGCGGGTGCTCGGCAGATGTGCTGGCGAGTTCGATCTCACCTTCGAACGGATATCCCGCGTTCGCGTTCGGATCCAGGGTCGCCACCGTGATTCGAAACGGCTTTCCGGGTCGGGCCACACTCGGAAGGGTGACTCGAATCTGGGCCGGGGGAGCCGAGAGGACATCGATACCCGGTGAGTCCTCGAGGAAGACGCGAAAGCCATCGCCATCGCCATCGATCGCGAACCAGAAGCGGGAGTTCTTTTCTGCGAGCGAGTCCGCCAGCGCGCCCGCGCTTCCGACGCCGTATACCAGCGTGATCCGGTCTCCGGCGCGCAGGGCCCGCCCGGAAACGCGCAGAACGAGAAGCTGTTGGTCGAGTGTGGTCGCGTCGACCTGAATCTCCGGATCGCTGGCCGTGATCTCCGTGAAACCGTCCAACTCGGGCTCTTCGATCTGCGGAGTGCTCCAATGCCAGAACGGCGAAACCTGAAAATAGATCATGCCGCCGACCGCGATGCCCTCGGGCCCGACTTCGTAGATCAATCGGAATCGCCCGGGCGCTCCAGCGACCGCGAACTCGGGGTCGCCCGGGAGCTGCTCGAGCCAGGCGCGCCCACCTCCATCGGAGGGATGGGGCTCCGTCGCCAGGCTCTGGCGCAGGGATTCGACGAGTTCGGGCATCGCGCCCGGCGGCATTTCCGAGCCATCGGGGCTCGCAAAATCCGCGGGAGGCGCGCCTTCGACCTCGTGCTCCTGTCTGAGATCCCCCCCGCAGCCGCCGCAAACCGCCGCGACGAGCGCAATCGCCCAAACCATCCGCCAATGCCGCCCAGACACTCGATTCTCCCCTGCCGAAACTGGCCGCGCCCAGCATAGCCTCGATGCGAAGACTCCAGCGAGGTCTGATGCGGGGGATACCGCTGTGGTTGAAAGAATCCGCTTCCCCGCGGCGTGGCCTCGGAGTTCGCGCGAAGGCAGCCAATGCTCGTTTGTGCTTCAGCCGTCAAGCCTTTCTTCCGTTTTATCCATGGCGGAGGTTCGTTGGGGGCTCCCCATCGGGCTGCACTGTATCGGGTTGACGAAGAGAGGCATCTCGAGATGTCGTCGCGTCCGTCTGCGAATTCGGCAGCAAGTCAGCAGCCGTGGGTGACCTACGGCCTGCTGGTGTTCTGTGCAATCGGGCTGGCGTATTCGAAGAGCCTGGAGGGTGGCGTTCGAAGCGCGGCCGATGCGGCCGTCGCAAACGCGGCCGCGTACTGGAAGGAGCGACCCTATCTCGAGCCCGCCGACATCATCGTCGAAACGCTCACGGCCGAAGCGGTCCAGGCGCGACGCGCGGAGTTTCGACGGGAGCGCTCCGGAAGCAGTTCGGTCGGCGTTCCGCAGGCGGTCAAGAGCCACTACCAGGAGATCCTCGACGGATTGACGGCAGCAGCGCTCGCGCCCCTGTCGCAATTGCCCCGCTACCGCATGGGGGTTCACGCCGAGAAAACGAGTGGAGTTTCCTATCTCACCCACGCGTTTTTACACGGCAACTGGCTGCACCTGATCGGGAACGGGCTTCTGCTGGTGATCCTCGGTTGTTATGTCGAGCGAGTCTGGGGATCGGCCCTGTTTGGTGTGCTGGCGATCGTCTCTGCTCTCGTCGGAGCGACGGCATTTCGGCTGGCAAATCCGGAATTGGACGCATCGCTGATCGGAACTTCGGGGATGATCGCCGGGCTGCTCGCGGCCTTTGCGCTTCGCTTCGCCTCGCGCTGGTCGGAGGGTGGCTACCTGCCCGTCGTCGTCGGAGGTGCGTGTTGGTTGATGCTGCCCGCGCACCTCGGCATGGATGCATCCGTGGTGCCGGGCCCCGACAGCAGCGGCGAGTTGGTGGCGGCGGCGAAAGCCCCGCTCTGGGCGATCGCCGGCGGTTTTGGCTGCGGGCTCGTCTTGGCTTCGATGCTGATGCTCGGAAGGATCGAAGCGATCTTCTCCGATACCCAGAAGACGCCCGAGCGAAAGCCGAAAGTCCACCCCGACCTCGAGGCCGCCCTCGAAGCGCGAGCAGACGGTCGGCTTCCCGAGGCGTTCGAGTTGATCTCCAGTTTGCTCGAACGCAAACCCGAGTATCGCGCTGGCCTGATCGCGATGTGGGAGGTCGCGCTCGAACTCGGGCGGGAGGCCGACGCGTCGGACGCGATGCTTCGGGTCATTCGCGACGAGGTGCGCAGAAACGTCCCGTCGGCTGTCGATCACTGGTTGGATCTCGCCAGCCGCGGCTTGCACAGCGGCGCCGAGCCCGCGCTGCTGATTCACATCGCGTTGATGCTGCGAGAAGCCGGCCAGCCGATCGAAGCGCTCAGCGCACTCAAGAAAGCACTGGAAAACTCGGGCGATTCCGGATCCGCCGAATTTGCGGCGCGGATTGCGCGGGCTTCCCGATCGCTGGATCGAAACTTCACCGAAGCGGTCGCCTGGCGCGCTCTGGCGTCGGTGGATCTCGCCTACAAGGATCGACAAAATCTCGAGGCCCTGCTGGGGGAACTCTACCGGGAGGCGTCGGAACCTTCGGAAGGCGGTTCGGCCGATGGCGCGAGCGCCGCAGCGTATCCGACCGCTCCTCCCGAGCGAGCGGCATCCGGCCCCGGCGATCCCCTGCTTCAATGGGAGGATCCCGAACTCACGGACGAGACCGATCTGTCTCGCGAGCAGCCGCTGGTGCCGACGGCCTCCGGTCCCGGAGTCGAAGACGCCGCGGAACCGCTCGACTCGGTCCTGCCCGCTCCCATCGATCTGGAGATTTCGTCGCGAGAACTTCGGGTGGTTCGCGCGCAGCCGAGCGAGTTGGTCGACGACGGCCTCGTGGTCGAGATCGAAGGCGGCAACAAGCGCAAGATTCCGTTCGCCCGCGTCGACGCGATTTCGGTGGTCGCTGTGAATGGCCTGGGGGAAAAATTCGTAATCGTCGTCGATCTCGTGCTGAACTGGTTGTCCGAGCCCTCCGAACCGCTCAAGGTGATTCGCCTGCGCGGGGATCAATTCGATCCGCGCCAGTTTGCGACGGGGCAGGATTCACCGTTGGATGCGATGCGCTCATTCACGACGCAACTTCTCAAGCGAAGCAACGCGACCGCGCTGCCGGATACCCGATCCGTGCAGGGGACGCCGTTCGCGTCGTTTGCCGATCTGTCGGACTACCACCGCACGGTGCTCGGCGTCGAAGAAGAGTCCGACGACTCGAATTTCAGTGTAAGCTCCTAGGGGCGGATCGAATAGCTCCGCGGTCCGAGGTGTTCGGCGAGCGTCGGTTGGATCCAGTCGATCCAATCGCATAGCGCCGGGCGGGTCTGGCGCGGATCGATCAGATCGTTGACCCCGAAGGTTTCCGCCTGCTCGAAGGGCGATCGGTCGGCCGCAAACGCCTGCTCGAGTTCGCGCCGGCGGGCCTCCGGATCGGGTGATGCCGCGATCTCGCGGCCGAACGCGATCGCCACGCCGCCTTCGAGTGGCAGCGTTCCGCCCTCCGCGGACGGCCACGCCAACGTGTAGGCGTTGGGTCCGAAATGGGCCGCCGCCGCGACGCCGTAGGTCTTGCGCACGATGACGCTCGCCCACGGGACGGTCGACTGTACGACCGCGAACATCGCTTCGGTGCCGAAGCGTATGGTTCCCGCTCGTTCGGCTTCGCTTCCGATCATGAAGCCGGGCTCGTCGACGAGGCTCACGATCGGAAGGTGGAAGGTGTCGCAGAGGTCGACGAATCGCCTGACCTTGCGCGATCCGTGCGCCGTCATGGCGCCCGCGTAGTACTTCGTGTCGTTGGCGAGGACGCCGACGGGCTGGCCGTTCAGGCGCGCCAGGCCGGTGATCTGTGCGCGGCCGTGTTCGGGTGCGATTTCGAAGAACGAATCGCGGTCGACGACGAGTGCGACCAACCGGCGCATGTCGTAGATCTGGCGCCGGCTGCGCGGAACGATCGAAAGCAATTCCTCCTCGGTTCGATTCCGCTCGTCGGTCGATTCCGCTCGCGGCGCCGATTCCCAGACGTGGGTCGGCAGGTAGGCGAGGAAGCGACGGATGACCTCGAAAGCCTCCTGCTCGTCTTCGACGACGTTGTCGATCACGCCGCTTCGGGCGTGAACCTGTGACCCTCCGAGTTCCTCCTTGCTCTGGGATTCGCCCAGCGCGCGCTCGACGACCGCGGGCCCGGCGACGAGAATTTGCGAGGTGTGTCGCGTCATGATCGAAAAGTGGGAAGCGGCCAGCCTCGCGGCCGGAAATCCCGCCACGGCGCCGACAGCCGCGGAGACCACCGGAACGCTGGCCATCGCCCGCATGATCGATTCAAAGCGATGCGGTGCGTAGACGGGATTGCTGGCGGGCCGATGTCCCTTTCCGCGCGGTCCCGTCACGCTGCCCCCCGCACCTTGTAGAAAGCGCACCAGCGGGAGCTTGAAGCGGCAGGCGAGTTCTTCGGCGTACACGCTCTTGCGCAAACCGGAAGGGGAGGGCGAGCCGCCGCGCTGGGTGAAATCCTCACCCCCGACCACGCAGGGTCGCCCGTCCAGTTTCGCGATGCCGAGCACGTAATTGGCCGGCGTGAAGCCGACCAGCTCCCCATCTTCTCCGTACTCGGGCTCGCCCGCGATGCCGCCCTGCTCGCGAAAGGACTCCGCGTCGACGAGCGCGTCGATGCGCTCGCGAATCGTCAGCCGGCCGAGTTCGTGCTGCTTGGCGACGGCCTTCTCCCCTCCGAGTTCCGCCGCCAGCTGCCGGCGCTTTTCGATCCCATCGACCTCGGGCTTCCAGCTCATGCCGGGATGGTAGTGGATAATGCGTTCCAGGACGCCGGTTTAGCGGATCGCCAGGCCGCCTTGCAGCGGCGCTTGACGGGTTCGAATTGGATGGATATCCTGGTCTTACAAATTGTAAGCCCTGCTTTTACGTGAAAGTCGAGTGACTCTGTGTCGGAGTGGGGCAGACGCTGACGGATGGAGCCGAGTCGGGATGTCGACGAATTCTCAGGCCAACCCAACCCAGAACAGCCGCCGCTCGCGCGCGAACGAAGCGCCTCCTCGCCTCTCGGGCAAGGAGGCGGTGGTTTTGGAGTTGCTCCAGGACGGCGAGCAATACGGTCTCGAGATCGTGCGTCTGTCCGACGGACGCCTCAAGAGAGGCACCGTCTACACCACCCTCAACCGAATGCAGCAGAAGGGTTACGTGGAGTCTCGCAGTGAAGAGAAGCCGGCCCACGTGCCGGGAATTCCGCGCCGCCTCTTCCGCGCCACACCCTATGGCCTGCGCTTGCTCGCTGCACACGAACTCGCAACCAATTTTCTATTGCAGGAGGTTCCCGCATGAGTTCACTCCACGAGTCGTTGCCGGGAGATATGGCGCGTCGCTGGTTGGTGCGCGTCTTTTCGCCGAGTGCGATGGAGAGCGTCTTCGATCCCTTCCTCGCCGACCTCCAAGCCGATTGGTTACACACGAAATCCACTCGGAGCGCGTCCTACACACGGGTGAGCTTGTTATTCGCCTATATTTCACTCGCTCTACAAATTGCGACTTTTGCGATCGGATCGATTTTCGGTCCTTCCTATGAACTCGCACCCGCGGCAAATTCCGGTGCGGCGCCCGTCGACGGTGGGATGCCCGCTACTCGGGGATCGCGGTATGCCGCGCCGCTGGCCGTTGCCGCGCTGATTACGTTCGGGCTCTTCACGCTGATGAGTGCGCTGATTGCGACACATCCCGGGGAAACCACCGATGATTCCGCAATCCCCGTAACCTTGGCTCGTGTGCAGGCTGAACCCGAGCCGATTCCAGAGCCGGATCCGGTGCTCCCGCCGATTCCGGAACCCATTCCGCAAATGCCAGGAGAGGGAATTCCGATCACTGAAGCTACGCAAAAGCCCACGACCCTTCCGCGTGGTCCCGGTGAGGGTTGGCTGTCGGCAGGTCTCGTCGGCATCACGGGGCCCGTCATCGCCTTGCAGCGTGCGGATCAAAGTGAGATACCGATCGTGAGGGTCGAGCCCGTCTATCCGCAGCGCGCGCTCGAGCGCGGCATCGAGGGTTGGGTCGAAGTCGAGTTTACGGTGACCGAAGTTGGCAGTATTTCCGAGCCGACCGTCCTCCGCTCCCATCCCAGTGGGATCTTCAATCGAGCTGCGCTGCGAGCGATCGAGCGCTGGAAATACGAGCCCAAGATCGTCGATGGTCGGCCCGTCTCGCGGCCGGGGATGCGAAACCGGTTCCGCTTCGAGATGAACTGAGCGGGCTCCAAATCGGGCAGTCGCTTGGACCATGGAAATAAGTCCTTTAAAAATAGATAGTTGGAGAGAGATTTAGGCTCAGGTTGCGGTCTCGGTTTTCCGAACGTACGTTTCGAACGAACGTTCGAATTGGGAGCTGCCGCCGCCATGCCCAGATCCGCCGATCCCCAACCCCTCCATCCTCGACCTGCGCGGCTCGCCCCGCCGGAAGGTGGGCGGGGCGCAGACACGCGCGAGCGTCTGCTCGATGCCGCAGAACAGATCTTCGCCGAGCGCGGCTTCGAGGGCGCGTCGATGCGCGCGGTGACGCACGCGGCGGGCGCGAGCGTCTCGGCGGCCAACTACCACTTCGGTTCCAAGGAGGCGCTGCTGCGCGAGACGCTGCTGCGGCGGGTCGGCCCGCTCAACGAGCGGCGCGTCGCACGTCTCGACGCACTCGAAGCGGAGGCGAACGGCCGCCCGTTGGAGCTCGAGACGATCATCGAGGCGTTCCTGCGTCCCGTCTTCGAAGAGCACGCGGCATCGGTCGACGCCACCGCGCGTTTTCGGCAGGTGGCGGCGCGCATCTACTCGGATCCGCCCGAAGTCGTCTCCGCGATGAAGCGGGAACTCTTCGGCCCGGTCGCGACGCGTTTCATCGCAGCGCTCGCCGCGGCACTGCCGGAAAAGTCACGTCAGGAGATCGAACTGGGCTTCCAACTGACCGTGGGCGTGATGGTCCACGTGATCAGTGGCCACCTGGTGACGGTGCCGGGCCAGGAAGAGAGCGAGTGCGAATGTTGGGCGGCGCGGCTTTCCGATGAATCCGTGCTCCAGCAGATGATCGCCTATGTCGTCGCTGGATTGCGCGCGGTCAGCGGCTCAGGCGGGGTTGCGAGATGAGCCCTCGAATCAAAGCACTCGCCCCGCTGGCGATCGTCGCTGCGGCCGCGCTCGTCGTGCTCATCATCAAAGCGACCAAACCCGGTGTCGAGGCGGGATCTGCCCTCGTGCACGCGCCGCTCGTCTCCGTGATCGAAGTGCAACCGCGCGCGCTGCAATTTTCGGTGCAAACCCAGGGCACCGTGGTGCCGCGCACCGAGAGTGATCTGATCCCGCAGGTTTCGGGCGAGGTGATCTGGGTTTCGCCCAGGCTGGTGTCGGGTGGATTCTTCGAGGCGGGGGATCCGCTGCTTCGAATCGACCCCGCGGATCATCGCGTAGATCTCGAGGCCGCGCGTGCCGTCGTCGCGAGAACGAAGAGCGAATTCGCGCGCGCCAAGACCGAGATCGAACGCCAACGTAGCCTCGCCCTGCAAGGCGTCGCGAGCCAGACGCGAATCGATGATGCCGAGAAGGCGTTCCAGGTCACGGAGGCCGAACTCCGCGAGCAGACCGCGAAGCTCGCGCGCGCGGAACGCGATCTCGATCGCACGGAAATTCGGGCGCCCTATCAAGGCCGCGTGCGCTCGGAGCAGGTCGACGTCGGGCAGTTCGTGAGCCGCGGAGTGGCGATCGCGAAGCTCTATGCGACCGATTACGCGGAAGTGCGCCTGCCGCTGCCCGATCGCGACCTCTTCTATCTCGACATCCCGTTCGACCTCAGCGGCGAACGAGTGGAAGCAGACGGCGATCCGGCGGAAACGCAACTCGGGCCGGAGGTCGAACTGCGCGCGGAGTTCGCCGGCGAACCGCGAACCTGGGTTGGACGCATCGTGCGAACCGAGGGCGAGATCGATGCCAAGAGCCGCATGGTGCACCTCGTCGCGCGCGTCGAGGATCCCTATGACCAGAAGGGAGTGACCGGTTCGGCACCGCTGGCCGTCGGCCTCTTCGTCGAGGCCGAAATCCGGGGCCGGACGGTCGAGAACGTCTTCGTGCTGCCGCGCGCGGCCCTGCGCGCGGATGCGGGCCGCGATCTCGTCTACGTGGTCGACCCCGCGGATCGGCTGCGCTTCAAGACCGTCGATGTTCTTCGCGCCAATCGCGACGACGTGGTCATCGGCCGCGGCCTGCAGCCGGGCGATCGGGTCTGCGTTTCGCCGCTGGCAGCCGCCGTCGATGGAATGGCGGTGCGAATCGTGAGCGACCCGAATGCCGAAGCGCGCCTCGGCCAGCAGGAGCAGTCGGCAGAGGGCGCGGGCGAACTCGATGCCGCGATGGTCCAGGGGCCGAAGTGAACCGCCCGATCGAGTGGTTCGCGCGCAACCATGTCGCCGCGAACCTGTTGCTGTTGCTGATCATTGCGGGTGGCATCTCCGCACTTCCCAAGATTCAACAAAAGATCTTCCCCGACATCGACGTCAACATGATCACGATTGGCGTGGCGTATCTCGGAGCCGCTCCCGAAGAGGTGGAGGAGGGCGTCTGTGTTCGGATCGAGGAGGAGATCCAGGGCGTCGACGGCATCGAGAGGATCATTTCGGATGCTTCAGAGGGTTGGTGCGGCGTTACGGCCGAATTGATCTCGGGCACTCCCGTCGACCGCGTATTGAGCGAAATCAAGAACGCGGTCGATTCGATCACCACGTTCCCGGTCGACACCGAGAAACCCATCGTCAGCAGCGTGCAGCCCCGCCGGAACGCGCTGCAGATCGCGGTCTTCGGCGATGTCGCCGAGCGCACACTCAAGGTCTACGGCGAGCGCATGCGCGACGAAATTTCCACGCTTCCCGATGTCACCCAGGTCGAGTTGTCGGGCGCGCGCAATTACGAAATCTCGATCGAGGTCTCCGAGGAAACGCTGCGCCGTCACGGCCTGACGCTCGATCAGGTGGCGGCCGCGGTGCGTCGCGGCTCGCTCGATCGACCGGGAGGTTCGATCAAGACGCCAGCCGGTGAAGTGCTGCTGCGCACCAAGGGGCAGGCGTACACGAAGGAGGAGTTCGATCGCATCGTCGTCGTCAGCCGAAGCGACGGAACCCGGCTGCTGCTCGGGGAGATCGCAAACATCGTCGACGGCTTCGAGGAAGACGATCAGTTCGCGACCTTCGACGGTTCTCCCGCGGTCTTGATCCGCGTCTATCGCATCGGCGATCAGAAGGTTCTCGATCTCGTGGCGCGCGTGAAGGAATGGGTAGCCGGCGCGAGCGCGCGCCTGCCCGAAGGGCTCGAGGTTGCAGTCTGGCGGGACGGTTCGCAGACGCTGCGCGATCGTCTCGACATCCTGATCCGCAATGGCATCAATGGGTTCATTCTCGTGTTCGTCGTGCTCGCGCTCTTTCTGCGCCTGAGGCTCGCTTTCTGGGTCAGCCTGGGTGTGCCGGCCTCGTTCGCGGGTGCGCTGGCGCTATTCCCATCGCTCGACATCTCGATCGACGTGATCTCGTTGTTTGCATTCATCCTAGTGCTCGGGTTGCTCGTCGACGACGCCATCGTGGTCGGCGAAAACGTGCACCGCCATCAGGAGAGTGGAGACGATGCCCTCGTCTCCGCAATCCGCGGGACACAGGAGGTCGCCACGCCGGTCATCTTCGGGATTCTGACGACCGTCGCGGCGTTCATGCCGCTGCTCGTATCGCCCGGACACTACGGTCAGGTGTTCAACGCGATCGGTCTCGTCGTCGTGCTCTGTCTGGCTTTTTCGCTGATCGAATCGCAGTTGGTTCTACCCGCGCATCTCGGTCACATGAAGATCAACCGGCGCCCGGGTGCGAATTCGAGTGAACTCCAATCGAATGGTGTCGGGCGCTGGCGCAGGCTGCAGCGAGCCACCTCCGGCAGCCTGGAGCGGTTTGCGACGCGAATCTATCAGCCCGCGCTCTCATCTGCATTGCGCTCGCGTTATGTGACGCTGGCAGCTGGTATCGCCGTCTTGATGATCGTCATTTCCCTCGTCGGATTTGGTCACATCAAGTTCAGTTTCTTTCCGCCGGTAGAGAGCGACTACGTGACTGCAAGGATCGTGATGCAGCCGGGAACCGCCGTCGAGGCGACCGCTGCTGCGACCCGCGAAGTCGAGTTGGCTGCGCGCCGCATGAAGCTGGCTCTGGATGCGGAAATGATGGCCGACGGCGAATCGCTCGTTCGCCACATCTTCGTGACCGTTGGCGAGCAGACCGACAATCAACACGGGCCCGCCTTCGTCATGACGGGGGGCGGCACCAATCTGGGTGAAGTCGCGATCGAACTGGCGAGCGGAGAAATCCGACCGATTGCAGCGGACGCCATCGCCCAGCGCTGGCGCGATGAGACGCCGCCGATTCCGGGCATCGAAGAGCTCCGCTTCGATTCGGTGTTGTTCTCCCGCGGAGATCCCATCGACATCCAACTCGCGGCGTCCGACGTATCCGTGCTGGAGACGGTGGCCGACCGGGTGAAGTTGCGCCTCGCCGAATACTCCGGCGTGATCGACATCGCAGATTCGTTCCGAGAGGGCAAGCAGGAGATCAAGCTCTCGTTGCTGCCGAGCGCCGAACCGCTCGGGATCACCTTGGATGATCTCTCGCGCCAGGTGCGCCAGGCGTTCTACGGCGCAGAAGCGCAGCGCATCCAACGCGGGCGCGATGATGTTCGCGTCATGGTGCGCTACCCGCGCGACCAACGCACTTCCCTCGCCGATCTCGACAATCTGCGAATTCGCACGCCCGATGGCGGCGAGGTCCCGTTCTACGCGGTGGCGCGAATGGATCGCGGCCGCGGTTACGCGACGATCAATCGCTCCGAACGCCGGCGCGTGATCAACGTGACGGCCGACATCGACGAAGCCATTGCCAACGCAAATGAAATCCTGGCCGACCTCGAGAGCGAATTTCTGCCGACGCTGATGTCCGAATACCCGGGGCTCCGTTACGACCTCGAGGGAGTTCAGCGCGAGCAGAAGCAGACGATGAGGGCGTTGAAGAGGGATGCGAAATTCGCTCTCGTGTTGATCTTCGCGCTGCTCGCGGTGCCGCTGCGTTCCTACGGGCAGCCGTTGATCATCATGGCAGTAATACCGTTCGGCGTCGTCGGCGCAATCGTGGGCCATTTCATCATGCGCATGGATCTCTCGATGATGTCGGTCTTTGGCGTCGTCGCCCTCTCGGGTGTCGTCATCAACTCGAGCCTCGTGCTCGTGCACTACGTGAATCAGCGGCGAAATGCTGGAGATGCGCTGGAAGAAGCGGTTCGAGAGGCGGGCGTGGCTCGTTTCCGGCCGATCGTGTTGACCTCGATGACGACTTTTGCGGGCCTCACGCCTCTGCTGCTCGAGGGAAGCGTGTCGGCGCAATTCCTGATTCCGATGGCGATCTCGCTCGCATTTGGCGTGGTGTTCGCGTCGTCGATCTCGCTCTTCCTGGTGCCGAGCCTCTACCTGATTCTCGAAGACGTGAAGCGCCGCGTGAGCCAGTGGATCGCCTGGACGAGCCGTTCGCTCCGCAACGCTTGAACGGCGATCACCGAGGGCGTCGATCCTATCGCCCGATCCAACGCTGCAGCCGCCGCCGGCTGCGCTTCCAGAGCAACGGTTGGATGCCGAGCCAGACCCGAATCGGTAGTTTCCAATGCCGATGCGGCGCCGCACGGAAGGCTTTGATCGCGTAATGCCGGGCGGTGTCGCGATGCCCCGCGACCAGGGCCTGGTTGGCCCAGATTGCCCACACGGTCCGGGGTTGAGTGCTGCCGGGTGGCTGCTCGGGCGCCAAGCTTGGATCCAGCCCGCGTCGTTGCAAGGCTTCTCGAATTGCGGCGATCTGATTGCGGCGGAGGCCGATTCGCCTCCTGAAGGTCACGCTGCTTAAATTCTTGCGATAGAGGTAAAGACGATCCGGGAGATTCGCGAGTTGCCCAATTTCGGCAAGACGGAGATGAAGATCGATGTCTTCTCCGCCGTCATCGAACCCTCTGCGATAACCTCCTACGCGCCGCAAAGTTTCGGTCCGATAAAGAGCGGATGCTTGGATCACTGCGCCGCCATCACCCTGCAGCATGCGCGATACGATTTCTTCGTGGCTGGGACGGATGTCCAGCGAACGGATTGGTCGACCATCGGGGTCGATCTCATCTACTGCAGTACCTACGGCCACGCATTCTGGATGGGCTTCCAGGTACGCAATCTGCCGCTCAAAACGCTCCGGATACGATATGTCGTCGGCATCCATTCGTGCCAAATAGGTACCTTGCGCCAGGGCGAGTCCTTCGTTTT
>JAFDBP010000240.1 GCA_019313245.1 Deltaproteobacteria bacterium | reverse complement strand
CGGTCGCCACCGCAGGCGCCGAAGCGCGCCCAATTGCCGGCGCGACGACCTCCGATTCGCAAAGCCTGAGCTCCGGGTCGCGGCCGCGGAGCTGGCGGATCTCGTAGCGCGCGCAATCGATCGCGAGCATCGAGAGCACCCCGAGCGCGCCCGGGCTGAACTCCTGGGCGGCGAGCAGCAAGCGAAGGTCATCCAGGCGAATCGGCGCGTCGGCAGCGGCCAACCAGCTGGCGAGCGCCGGTCGCACGGCACTGACACCGTCGAGGATCGCCGCCAGCTCGGGCAACGCGATCTTCGAGCGCAGGGCGCCGATCGCGATCGCCCCGCCGGCTCCGACACCGACGCAATCAATCACCTCGTGCTCGAAGCCCGCGAGCGGCCAGCGCACGCTCTCGCGGAGCCCCTCGGCCTCGATCAGCGAACCCAGCAACTGCGCGCGCAACCCCTCTTCGCTTCCGCGCACGCGCCGGTCGTTCAGGCGCTTGCGCAGGCTGCCCTCGAGGCGATCCATCGCAACCGCGAGGCCCTTGGAGTCGAGTCGCTCCGCCGCCCGGTCGGGTTGCGCGGTTTCGAGCACCAGCTGGCTCTCGCTCGCCGACGGGTTCTCGATGCGAATCGCCGCGATCCGCTGCGCGACCAACACCAGTTCGACGCTGCTTCCCACCCCGCGCACGGCGCCGCCGTGTTTTGCCGCCAGGCCCTCCAGCGCCGCGAGGGCGCGCAGGAAGAGCGCCCGCTGGGCTCCCTCCATGCGCTCCGCAACCTGCCGCGCGGGAACCGAGAGGGCCGCAGCGCCCGGCGAAACTTCAACCAGATTCTCACCATCTGCGAGCGATGAAGCCGCTACTGCGCGGAAATTCATTCCCTGCGGCGAGAGAACCGCGAGCCGTTGTCGCGCTGCGATCGACCACTGGGGGCAGACCGCGATCACCTCTCCGTCGAATTCGCCGTCTCCGGCGAGTGAGCGGGCGTGGGCGATCCCCGCGAGTGCGGCATCTCCCCCGTGGCGCGGTGCGAACGCGACCACCAACCGACCGCCCCGCTCGGATTCGCCCTCCGCGACGGCGGCGAAATGTGCCGGAATCTCATCGCTACTGATCGGGGCAAGCGACTCCGCGGCGACGATCTTCTCCGACACGATGCGCTCGAAACAGCGCGCGGCGTCGATCGCCGCGGTCTTCGACTTTCCCGGGTTGGTCTTGCGTCCTCGCCCAAATCGGCGTCTCATCATTCGATCTCCATCTGGCACCGCCCATCGGGCGATGCTCGCGTCGTGCGCCGAATCCGGGCGCGCCGGCTCTCAGCCAGCTGAGGGTTTCGGTGGTTTGAGCGTCAGCGCTCCGGCTTCCACCAGCGCCAGCGTCGCGTCGCCAATCACGCGTTGCAGCTCCAGATAAAGCCGGTCGTTTCCCACCGCTGCGCTGACTCGCTCTTTGTGCTTGGCAAAATCCAGCAGCACGCCACCTAGCAACTTCCGGTCCGATTGCACGTTCTTGACTACGAGGCCCCACTTCGCGAGCGGGACATCGATCTTCAGCTCCCGCAATTCGGAGCTGCCTTCATTCAACGCGGTCTTCGCGATATCGAGCCCGATCATGCCGGTGCTCTTTATCCATCTGACACGCCAGACTTTTCCGCGCGCGAGCAGCATCTAGGGACTCACCGTCGAGGGCTCATCGCCGCTCTCCGCGCTTTCAGGCGGTCGGTCCATCGCCTTCAAGGCCGGGGCCAATACGACCTCGAGCATCGCGCGCCCGAGCTCTCGAAACTCCGACTTCGAAGCGCGGAACGCATCTGCAGCCGCCAGGCACGCGCGCGCGTCCTCGGGCGCATCGCCGCGCCAGAAGACGTATGCGGTCTCTTCGAAGCGGTTTGCGCTGCACGCCGCAAAAGCGGCGTCGAAAACCCGCTCGACCGCCTGATCGAGTTCGCGATCGAGTTGCTCCTGTTTCGCGGCTGCGGAGACCACGACCACCCCTTCCGCCAACTCGCCCAGACGTTTGACGATCTCGGACAGCGTTTCGTTCGGCGGCGGCCACGGGCCGATCGACTGATCGCGCACCAGCGCCACTGCGCGCTCCAGATCCCCGGCTTCGAGGGCAGCCTCCGCCTCGAGTGCGGCGCGCGCCAATTCACCCGGCGTCGAGGCGCCCGCGGCGGGGCTCGCGATGTGCGAGCGCCACTCGACGAAACTGCGCGGCGCCGGCGAGTTCGCCGATTGCGCGGCCGCCGATCGCGCGATCAGCGCCTGGACGGATTCGAGTGGCGCCTCGATGGCCGGATAGGCCTCGCGCCGGGTGCACTCCCGAATGAAGGTCTTGACCTTGCTCCGGCCCGCGCTGAAAACCTCGAGTTCCCGAACGCCGCGCCCCTCTTCGAGCGCCACCGCGAAGAGTCGCGCGCCGCCGGAGGGGTCGTTCTCGACGATGTAGGCCATCCGGGTGCCGCGCGGATCCAGACCCGAAACCAGCGAAACCGCGATCTCGTCCACGACCTTGGGCAGGGTCGCGACGACCGGCTGCGGAACGGGTTCGGGGATCGACTCTCCCCGCGAGCGCATGCGGTGGTGGGCGCGGCGCAGGGCCTTGCGCGCCTCCTTGGGAAAGCCGGATGCATCGGTCCGCGCGACCAGCGCCGCCGCGTCTCCGCCCGCATCCGCCCAGGCTTCGACGAGTTCGCTGCCCGCGACCGGTTCGTTGGCGAGCAGCCATTCCATCACGCGCTGCGACGCCTCGACATCCAACAGCGACAGCAGCGCAAACGGATCGCCGTTGGCGGGACGGATCTCGTCCGCATCGCGGGGCAGCGCGGCGGCCGCCCGCTCCAGCGCCTCCGGCAGGCCGATGTCCTTCGCGGAACTCATCGCGAACTCTCCGTCAATTCCCGTTCGGGCCGAACGGGATTTCGATCTTCTGCGAGAAGCCCGAAACCCCGGCAAGCGGCCAAGGATGCGGCCCCCCGAGCCGGGCTGCCAACATCATTCTTCCACCCGCTCGCGACTCCAGGCGCCGCGGACCCCCCAGCCTACTTCAGCCGCTCCCGCTCTCCCAGAGCGAATCGATCCGTCATCCCCGCCACGTAATCCGCCACGGCCCGGGCCTCACCATCCAGCTCGATCCTCGCGCGGACGTGCGCGGGCAGCAAGCCCGGGGCGGCCCGGTAGGTTGCAAATAGATCGCGGATCGCTTCCGCGGCGAGGTCGCTGGCCTCGGCGACCCGCGGGTGCTCGTAGAGCCTCCGGTAGAGGAAGCGCTTCAGCTCCAGCCGGGCTTCGTCGAGTTCCGGCGCGAAGCCGATGATGCGATCCGGCGCGCGCCGGACCTCCTCGATCGATGCGACCCCCGACGCCTCGATCTGGGCCGCCGAGTGCTCGATCAGTTCGGTCACGAGCCGATCCACGAGCGCGCGAATCGTCTGGGCGAGCAACACGCGAGGCGGTGCGGCGCCGAGTTCGTCGAGCACCCGCTGGTGGGTCTCGGTCCACAGCCGCACGCACTTCAGATCGGCCTGATTCAACAAGCCGGACCGCAGCCCGTCGTCCAGATCG
>JAFDBP010000239.1 GCA_019313245.1 Deltaproteobacteria bacterium | reverse complement strand
GCTCCGCGGAGGAAGATTGCCCCGGGCGAATCGAATGAAACGCCAGTCCACCCGCGGCCATCACGGTCGAGCCCGGCCCCGTGTACAGGACCCGCAGACCCTGAGCGTCGACGTCCCAGCCCTCCTTCAGGGTTTCGGAGGATCGCCTCGCGGCCTCGGGCAACGCACAGGCCGCCAGCCCGGCTGCGAGCAGCACCGCGAGTGCGGATGTGAACGATCCACGACGCCTCATGGGGGTCAGAGTGTCGCAACCTGGGCCGCAGTTCCACGGGGCCAAAGAATCGGTACTCTCGCGCCTCGAATCCGAGGGCCGGTCCGAAGGCCGAAGCATAGGTGCATTTCTGTTGAGTCGTCCGTCCACCACGATCTTCGCGCTGCTGGGCTTCCTGCTTGCCCCGTGGGGATGTTCGACACCTCCGCCGCCCTCCTCGAGCCTGCCCGGCAAGCTCGCCGTCGAATCCGCCGGATCGGTCGATCTCGTCACCGAAGAAGCGGAGGGCGTCGCGGTCCCCACGGCCGCACAGCCCCAGGAGGGGCAGACCCAGCTGCCCAAACCCGATCCGGACGACGGCGCGGGCACGCTGCTGGTCTATACGGCGATCACCGGTCAGCAGGAGCCCTTCAGCTCCGAATCCGCGCGCATGGCCCCCTCCGAACCGGGGCGCTGGACGGCCGAGGGCGAGGAGAGCCGCGGGCGGTCGCTCGAGGCCCAGATCGAAGAAGAGCTGCGGCGCCAGCAGCTGGCGGTCGACAGCCTCGACGCGGAGCTGCCCGAACAAGCGAGCGTCGAGCCGATGATCGCCGGGCAGTCCACCGCAGAGCGCGCCAACCCGCGCGTGGCACCGGACGCCCCGCAAGATCGCGAACTCCCGCTGTCGGTCTTCGAGATGGAGCCCGTGACGATCGTGGCGGGCAGCTGGGACAACGAGGAGGCCATCCGGGTCACCCGCGGCGTTCTCGACGCCGACGGCGACGGCGTTCCCGAGCAGATCCGCTTCTTCGAGCGGGACACCATGCTGCTGCTTCGCCTCGAGCAGGATTCGGACTACGACGGCAACGTCGACATCTGGAACACCTACGCGGACGGCAAACTCGTCGCGCGAGTGCGCGACACCAGCGGCGATGGAAACGCCGACGTCTGGGAGCAGTACGAGAACGAGCGCATGACCCACCGCACGATCGATCGCGATCAGGATGGCGTCGCCGACGCCTTCTACATCTACGGCGGCGACATTCTCGTCGAGGAGCGCCACGACGCCAACAACGACGGCGTCGTGGACCGACTGATCAGCTACCAGAACCTTTTCCGCGTGCGCGCCGAAGAGGACCGGGACCTGGACGGAAACATGGACGTGTGGACGATCTACGGCGTATCCCAAGGCAAGGAGGTCGTCCAGCGCGTCGAACAGGCCACTAAGGGAAGCGGGCCGCCCGACCGAATCGAGACCTACGAAATCAGCTCGGGCACATCCGAGCTCTCCAAACTCGAAGAGGACCGCGACGGCGATGGAGAGGTGGACGTCACTTCGCGCTACGAGAATGGGAAGCTGGTTCAGCGCGAGATCTCGGATCCCGACCTCGCGCCACTTTGAGCCCATGGGCCATTCGACGCGTGCGCAGCGGGCGCCGATCGGCAGCGGGGGGAAGTCCGACTTGAACCGGCAGCCGAGCCGCATGCACATTTCATGGATCGCCACCGTATCGCTGCTTTCGCTCGTCGCGGGCTGCACGTTCGTCAAGACCGACACCGGGCGCCAGCTCGTGGGCGAAGACGATCCGATCTTCGACACGCGCCTTCGCGAGCTCGATCCGGCCGAACTCGACCTCTCGGATTTCTGGATCGAAGCCGAGACACCGCCTGCGGACGAGGGGATTCCGATCAACCACCGCACCTACGCGAATATCGTCTCGTCGGTGAGCGATGGCATCGTCAACCTCTACACCACCGTGCTCGAAGAGCGGGAGGCGCGCATTGGCATCCATCCGGGCGACCTGCTTCCGTTTCGGATCCCGATCGTTTCGCCCGTGCTCGACTTCATTCCGTTTCAGATGCCGATCCCGTACGAGGGCGAGGGCTACGCGCTGGGTTCGGGGTTCCTGATCAACGAGGGCGGATTCATCCTCACCAACGCCCACGTGATTCGCAATGCGACCGACATCCGGGTGGTGCGCGCGAAGAGCCGAGAGGAATTCCATGCGCGCATCATCGGCATCGATCCCACGACGGATTCTGCGCTGATCCGCATCGATCCCCAGCCCGACATGGTGGTGCTGCCGCTCGGCAGTTCCGGGGCGCTCGAAGTCGGCGAGATCGTGATGGCCGTGGGCAATCCGTTGGGGCTGAATCACACGGTTTCGTCCGGTCTGATCAGCGCCAAAGAGCGACTCGTCTCCGAAGACACCACCTCGCTGCTCGACTACCTGCAGACCGACACCGCGATCAATCCGGGCAGCAGCGGAGGGCCGCTGCTCAACCTGCACGGTCAGGTCGTCGGCATCAACACCGCGATCGCCACCGACGCACAGAACATCGGTTTCGCGATCCCGATCGACACCATCAAGACCGTGATCCCGATCCTGGTTTCCGGAAACCCCGAGCGCGGTTGGTTCGGCGCCGCCGCGCGCCCCGCTTCGCCCGGGGAGGCCGCCGAACTCGGCCATTCGAATCCGAGTGCGGTGATCGTCGACGACGTCGTCGACGCGAGCCCGGCGTCGAACGCGGGCGTTCGGGTAGACGATCTGATCCTGCGCGTGGGCGACCAGGAGATCCCGGATTTCATCGCGTTCCGACGTCAGCTCATCAGCCTGCGTCCGGGCAGCGACCTGAAACTGACGGTCCTGCGGGACGGCGAGCGGATCGAGATCAACAGCACGCTGGTGCGCCCACCGAACCACTGACCGGTCGTCGCGCCGCGCAATCGCGGCGCGAACTCAGAATCCGGTCGCGTCCGCGCGCCGCCGCTGCTCGGCGGCCTCTTCGCCCCGGCCCGCGGCGATCAACATCTCGCTGTAGGCGCGGTAGGTCTTGCTCATCTGATGGCTCGATTCCCCCAGGCCCTCGCGCAGGATCGAGAGCGACTCGCGGTAGAGATCCTCGGCTTCGCCGAACCGAGCCTGATGGGTGTAGAGCGTCGCGAGGTCGCGAGTAAACACACCCATGTCGGCATTCCGCTCGCCGAGAACCTTGATCGACAGGCGGATCGCGTAGAGGTGATTCCTCTCCGCGTCGTGCACCCGACCGGTCTCGGCCTGCAGCAGGGCCAGATTGTTCTGGGCGATGGCCGCATTGCGCCAGTAATCGCGACCCGCGCGCGAGTAGATCGTGAGCGAGCGGATCAACAGATCCTCTGCGACGGGGAAATTCCCGGCGCGCCGCTCCGCGTCTCCGAGATTCTGCAGCAAGGCCGCGACGTAGGGATGCTCGCCGCCGTAGAGCGCCACCCGAATATCGATCGCCTCGACGAGAAGCGCCTCGGCTTCGGGAATGCGGCCGAGATCCAGATAGAAGACGGCGAGGTTGTTGAGCGCGTTGGCGAGCCGGTCGCCGTCGCCGCGCGAACTCGCGCGCTCCGCCTCGATGACGGCCCGATAATCCCGCTCGGCGGCCTCGTAGAGCCCCTGGCTGAGGCGGAGCTCGGCGCGCTGGCTGAGCGTCTGCAACGTGCGGGGGTCTCCAGCTGGAAAAGCCTCGCTCGTCGCGAGCGCAGCTTCGTACAACTCGGCTGCCGATTCGAGTCGCCCCTGGCTGTGAGATCGCGTGGCCCGGGCCATCTGGTCTTCCCAGAGTTGGTTGGGATCGCGGGCCTGCGCGGAGGGATCGACGGCGGTCGCGGTACAGCCGAGCACTCCCGCCAGCAGCGCGAAGACCGCGGCCGATCGCTGCGCGGTCGAACTCAATGGAGTCGCTCCGAAGCGGGCGCCTCGGCGGCGCGCTGGATTGCGAGCGCCCCATCGAGCGCTTCGCGACTGTGGGCGAGCAGAAGCCCCGGCTCGACGTGCGCGGCCGCACCCGGATCCTCGGCACTCAGCGGAATCATCAGCGTCTCCTGCGCGTCGCCGGATTCGGGCCAACCGCCCGGAGGCGCGTCGAGTCGAAACAAGAACGGCCGCAGGCCTCCCGGGTCGAGTGAGAGTTCGCGTCGAATCTCCGCGAGCGCGCGCCGCAACAAACCGATCGCGATGATACCGAGCGTGAAGCGCGCGTTGAATTCGACGACCGCGCGCAGTTCGACCCGACCCGGCTCCCGCTCGAACGCGAAGGCGTCGACCCCACAGGGCCCGCAATAGCCGGCGGCTGCGGCGGCCCGAGCGACCGCGACCGCCGCCTCGCGCAGCGGCTCGTCGTAGGCGTTGCCCGAATTCACGCGCCCCCGGCTGTCGACGAAGCCGCGGTGTCCGCGGTAGAGCCCAGAGCCCTCGACGAGCAGCTCGGTGGTTCCCAACAGCACGATCTCTCGGTCGGCGCCGATCCAGAGCTGCGCGCTCAGGTCGCAAGTTCGCTTCAGCCAGGGCTCCAACATCGCCCCACCCGCATCGGCCAGGCGCGCGAAACCGCCACTCGCCGCGGCGACGCGGCCCGCATTGCCCGCGACGCGCCCTCGACCGCTGGTGCCAAAGCGCGGCTTGAGGGTGAAGCGACCCCGGGTCCAATCGGGCCACTGCGCGAGGCGCTCTTCGATTTCCCGAATCGCAGCGTCGGGATCTCGCAACTCGTCGGGCTCGAACACCGCAATACAGGGCGCGAGACAAGCGGGCACGATCCGCTCCTCGAGCGAGACCCGGTGGGCAAACGCCTTGTCGTGTACCTCTCGAACGATCTCGGGGTCCGCACCGAACAGGCGCAACTCCCAATCTCGCGCAAACCCCCGCGCGGCGGGCGTATTCAGCCAGGCGACTGCGCGATCGTGCACATCCAGCTGCGAAAAGATCGCGTGCGGGCTTCGAACACCCAGACCCTTCGGCCAGAACGCGTCCTCCGCGCGCTCCGACTCGCCGAGACAGCGCGCGCCACGCGCAAACAGACTCTGCCAGAGCCGGGACGCGACGCGCGGCAGGATCTCGCGGGACGGCTGCGGATCGGACGCGGCCTCGCCGGGCGGCCGATAGGCGGGCTCTCCCCAGCCCGCACCCTCCTCGGCGCCGAAGTTCGGAATCAGCAACACGTCAGCCTCCATCGCGACCTCGACCCGGCTTCGGGAGTTTTGCTCGCGGAGAGCGAGCCGTCACCGCGCCTGCTCCTCGACGCTGGGGGACTCCTCTGCGTAACCCAGCGCGCGCAGGGCCTCTCGATCTGCGTCGCTGAGCGGCTGGCGGATTTCGGGCGCCTCTCCGCCGAGGTCGCGCTTCAGCTGATCGAGCTGCTCGCTCATCCTGCGCTCGATTTCTGGGTCTTCGGATATGACTGCGCGGCCATCCTGCCCGACCTGAAACAGCGTCCCGCTCGAAACCTCGCCTCGCTCGGTGACGATCCACTTGTGTGTCCCATCGACGATCCCATAGCGGCGCTCCTTCCGCGCGCCGCGCGCGTCGAGATACGGAACGCTCGCACCCTCCTCCGCAGCCTGCGCCAACAGGTCGCGCCCCCGGTGTTCAGACACATCCGATTCGCCGGTGAGTTGGCGCAGGAGGGTTCCGTAGAGGTCGACCAGCGAAACCACATCGCTGCGACGCGCGGGGGCGCGCCCGGGGATCCGCAAAAAGAACGGGACCCGCACGAGCACCTCACTGAGATAGTCGCCGTGCGCGAACCAGTAATTTCCCTCGCCCAGCGATTCTCCGTGGTCCGCCGCGAATGCGATCAACGCCGCATGCATCAAGCCGCGCTCTTCGAGACCGGCGAGCAGGCGCCCGATCTGTTCGTCCAGATAGCTCACCTCGGCGTCGTAGCCAGCGCGGTAGAACGCGACCTCGCGCTGTTCGTCGATGTACTGGTATTGCGGAATGCCGCCGAGGCCCTCGGTTCCCGGGTTGACGGGCAGCATGCGCCGCCCGTCGGTGCGTTCGCGTTCGATCGGCAGATAGCGCGCGCGACGCTCCTCGGGAGCCGTGTAGGGACCGTGCGGGTCCTGGTAGTGGATCCATACCAGACAGCGAGAATCACCGCCCTCCGAGCACAGGTCGATCATCGCGAGTCCGGCGTCCGTGGTGTCCGCAGCCGTCCGCTCCGGCAAGCCGCGCACGATTTCGCGATCTCGGAACGAATCGTCGTAGTGGTCGAATCCCGCGTCGAGTCCCGACCCGCGGCGCAGCACGAAATTGCTGACCACCGCGTAGGTGCGCCAACCGCGGCGCTTCAATTCCCCAGCGAGGGTCGGCGTGGCGTCGGGCAGGCCGGATTCGTTGAGCCAGATTCCGAGTTCCGACGGATAACGTCCCGTCATCATCGCGCTCACCGACGGAAGCGTAAACGAGGTGGGGGCATAGGTGGAGGTGAAGACGATGCTCTCTTCCGCGAGCGCGTCGAGATTCGGCGTGAGCCCGAGGTCTCCCCCGAAGGCTCCGAGCCGATCGGATCTCAGCGTGTCGACGGTCAAGAAGATCAGAAGCGACGGTCGATCGACTTCGGGCCGACAGGCGATCGGGCCCGCCAGAACGACCGCCGCCAGCAACCCGACTGACGACCACAGGCGCGCCGCTCCGACGCGCGCCGTCGATCGATCTTCGCGTCTCATCTCGACTCCGGCCGCCAATTCATCCGCTCAGGTCCTGCTCACCGGCTTCGACTTCGGCGGCGAGTCGCTCCCACTCCCGGTAGAGTTCATCGACGCGGCTGCGAACCTCAGCGCGCTCGGCTTCGACCTCGCGAATCGCATCGGGGTTCCGATGCACTTCGGGGTCTCCGAGCCGCCAGGCGAACTCTTCGAGGCGCCCTTCGGTCTGGCGGATTTCCTCCTCGACTGCAGCCAATCGCTTCGTCGCTCGCTTGTGTCTCCGCTCGAACTCCCGCTGCCGCTCGCGCTCGGCGATGCGCTCCTGCTTGCTGAGCCGCGCGGCCGACGGCGGCGCCAGCTGCTGACCGGGAGTTTGCAGCGGCTCGAGCTTCGCCACCGCGGGCGCGCGCTGCGCGGAGGCCGCCTTCTTGCGCAGATAGTCGTCGTAGTTCCCCAGATATTCCCACAACCGGCCCCGATCGACTTCGACGACGCGATTCACCAGAGCGTTCAAGAAGGCGCGATCGTGGGAAATCAGCAGAAGCGTGCCGCCGTAACCGACCAGGGCGTCTTCGAGCACCTCGCGCGATACCAGATCGAGGTGATTCGTCGGCTCGTCGAGCACCAGAAAGTTCGCGGGGCGGAGCAACAGCTTCGCCAGGGCGAGGCGCGATTTTTCGCCACCCGACAGCACGCTGACCTTCTTCTTGACGTCGTCTCCGGAGAACAGAAACGCTCCGAGATGGCCCCGCAGTCGCGGAATGTCGTCGATCGTGGCCGAAGCTTCGAGTTCCTCGAGGGCGCTGCGGTGCGGATCGAGCGCCTCGAGCTGATGTTGGGCAAAGAAGGCGACCGTGACGTTGTGGCCGAGCGTCCGCTCTCCCGCGTCGAAGGGAAGCACACCGGCGGCGATCCGGAGCAGTGTCGACTTTCCCGCGCCGTTGGGGCCGACCAGGGCGATGCGGTTTCCGCGCTCGATCGACAAATCGACGCCCTCGTAGACGACGGTGTCGCCATAGGCCTTCTCGATTCCCTCCAGGCTCAACACGCTGCGCCCCGCGCGCTTCACCGGCGGAATCACAAGCCGCATCTTCGCGATGTGATCATCGGGAAGTTCGACGCGTTCGAGCCTGTCCAACGCCTTGACGCGACTCTGAACCTGCTTGGCCTTGGTGTTCTTGGCGCGAAACCGCTCGATGAAGCGCTCGGTCTGCGCGATCTTGCGATCCTGGGTGCGCTTGTTGGCGACGAGCTCTTCGCGCCGCAGCGCCTTCTGCTCGACGTAGCGATCGAAGTTCCCGTCGAAGACCGTCAGCCCGCTCCCCTCCAGCTCTGCAACCCGATTGACGTGGCGGCGCAAGAAGGTCCGATCGTGCGAGATGATCACGACGGCGCCGGGATAGTCGGCCACGGTCTCCTCGAACCACTGGATGGACGGGAGATCGAGGTGGTTGGTGGGCTCGTCGAGCAGCAGGACATCGGGGCTCGACAGCAGGAGTTTGGCGAGTTCCACCCGCATCAGCCAACCGCCGCTGAAGGAATTCAGCGGCCGCTCGATCCGCTCGGCGTCGAAACCGAGACCCTCGAGAATCCGCTCGACGCGCGACTCGCGCTCGAAACCTCCCCCGAGTTCGAACCGGGTGCGGCAGTCGCCGTAGCGGTCCGTCAACTCCGAGGGGATTTCGCGGCCCGCGTGCGCGAGCTCTTCCATCTGGCGCTCGAGTTCGTGCAGATTCCGCTCGAGTTCCGCGAGTTCGGCAAACGCCGAAGTCACCTCCACCCGCACCGAGCAGCTGCGATTGGGATCGATCTCCTGGCGCAGCATCGCGACCCGTGTGCCGCGGGGCATAATCACGCGCCCCGAATCCGTCGCTTCGAGGCCGGCCGCAATCTTCATCAGCGTGGTCTTGCCGGCGCCGTTGGAACCCACCAATCCGATTCGGTCCGCGCGGTGGATGCTGAGCGCGACATCGCGAAACAGCGTCCTTCCGCCGAAGCTGCGCGCCACGTCTTCCAATCGAAGCAGCATGCGGGGACGGTAGCGTGTGCGGACAGCGCCGCTGCGTCGGGGCGCGCGCTCGGCGAACGAGACGCTCCACACCGAGGAGCAGAAGCCGGAAACCAAAGCGCCGCAGCCGACGAGCGGCTGCGGGCGTCCCTGGGAAGGGAATCTTCCAACGATGTATGGGGAATGTGACCAGCCGATCGCACAGGTGGCAGGCCCGCGCAAAATTCTTCGAACTTTTCGCCCTACTCCGACGAGGCTGCAGCCGGCTCGGCGCCAACCGCTCTAATAGTGGGGCTCGATGCTCACCACGAGCTGACCGTCACCGTGGGAGGGGCCGCCGATCACCAGCAGATGGTTGCTCGGCGCGCGCATATCCATCATCACCTCCCCCTCCCAGCCAACCGCCATCAATAGCCCCCGCTCGCCGACGCTGAGCGGCTGCACCCGGAACATGCGACCGCCCGGGAGCTTCACACTGCCGACCTCGTCGAGCGCGAGCTTCAAGCGCCGCTCTTCGATCACCTTCAGACTGTTGTACTTGAATTTCTGGCGGAGATTGCGGTCGAGGCGCTCGGCGCGCGCGTCGATCTCTCCGGCGGCGTCGGAGATTTCGGCGACCGTCACCTTCACATTGAAGCTGCGATCTCCCTCACTCCACGCGGAGCCCGCGACGAGCAGCGCCCCGAAAACGATCCCGACCCATAGACCGAAGTTAAACCGCCTCACGCATTCCCCCTTCTGAAGCCCCGGCTTCGGGCGCTTCTAGCAACCAGACAATGGTGGCGTCGCCCTGCTGCTCTTCCAGCACCATCACGCTGCGCCCGCCGGTATCCAACCAGTGAATCATGCCCGGCGCGGGCGGCGCGGCGTCCTCCATGATGCCGAGGAACAGCGCCAACGCCAGTGCCGCGCTGGCGGCGACCGCCGCGATCGGCCGCGAATAGCCGACCAGCCAGTCCACCCCGAGCTGCGCCCGGGGCTCGCGCCGCTCGTCGCGCGAGGCATCGATCGCGGGCAGCCGCAGCGCGACATCGTCCCACACGTCGACGCTTGGCGACTGCGGATCCAACTCCCGGACCCACCGGGACACCCGCTTCAGCTCTTCGAGTTCCGTGCGCAGCTGGGCCGAGCGCTCCAGCCGGCGCTCGAAAATCCAGCGCCGCAGACCGCTCAGCTCGCCGTCGTAATAGGCGTTGAGATCGCGCTGGTCCCTTCCGAGCTCTTCCGCACGCGTAGAGTTCACTGCTCCTCCTCGCCGAGCGCAGCGTCATCCTGCTCCGAGAGCAGAGCGCGCAGCCGACGCCGCGCGTGATGCAGGCGGCTCATGACGGTGCCCTTCGGGATCCCCAGCAACTTCGCGATCTCCGAATACTTCAATCCGTCGACTTCGCGAAGCACCAGCGTCTGCCGCGCATCGTCGGGCAACTTTTCGATCGCGCGCTGGAGGGTCTCGCGCAGCTCCGCGCGCTCCAGATCACCGGCGGGCCCCTCCGCCTGCTGGCGAGCCGGATCGACCGCATCGAGTCCCGTCCCGACCGGAGTCTCGAGCGCGTGTGCCTCGTCCCACTCCACCGTCCGGCCCGCGGGCTGGCGGCGCTTGGCGTCGATGCAGAGATTCATCACCACCCGGTAGAACCACGTGTAGAAACTCGAGCGGCCTTCGAACCGGTCGAGCGAGCGATAGGCCTTGAGAAACGCCTCTTGCAGGACATCTTTTGCCTGCTCCTCGTCGCGCATCACCCGGAGTGCCAGCCCGTAGGCGCGATCCTGGTATCGCTCCACGAGCACCCGAAAGGCCTCGTGATCCCCCTTTGCGGCTCGGGTCACGGCTTCGAGGTCGCTCGGGTCCACTTCGGAACGCTCACCTGGTTTCGACGCAGGAGCGCTCCCAACTATTCGCCCGGTCGGCGCCGCGGAGTCGCTCAATGGGCCTCCCGCCAATTTGCGCCGACGCCCACCTCCACCCGAAGCGGCACGCGCAGCGACCACACCCCCTCCATGCGCTCGACCACGAGCGCGGTCAGCGCCTCCACTTCTGCGGGAGGGGTCTCGAAGACGAGTTCGTCGTGCACCTGCAAGATCATCTCCGCGCGCAGACCCGTCCCTTCGATCGCCGGGACGAGGTCGACCATCGCCTTCTTGATCAGGTCCGCGGAGGTTCCCTGGAGCACGCTGTTGACGGCCATTCGCTCGGCGGCCTGGCGCAGGGTGCGGTTGCGCGAGCCGAGATCGGGCAGGTAGCGGCGCCGCCCCATCAGCGTCTGCACGAACCCGCTCTCTCGCGCGCGCTCGATCGTCTGGTCGATGAATCTGCGCACGCCCTGATAGCGCGCGAAATAGGCGTCGATCGTCTGCTGGGCTTCCGCGCTCGCGATGCCGAGTTGGTTGGCGAGCCCAAACGCGGACAGTCCGTAGATGATGCCGAAGTTCACCGCCTTGGCGTGCGCGCGCTGAGCGTCGCTGACGTCTTCGAGATCGATGCCCGCGACTTCGGCCGCGGTCCTGCGGTGGATGTCATCCCCGCATTCGAACGCGGCGATCAGGCTCGCGTCCTCCGAGAAGTGGGCGAGCAGGCGCAATTCGACCTGCGAGTAGTCGGCCGAGAGCAACACGCTGCCCTCCGCGGGGATGAACGCCTCGCGAATCCGGATGCCCTCTTCGCTGCGGATCGGGATGTTCTGGACGTTCGGGTCTGCAGCAGAGAAGCGCCCCGTCGCGGCGCCGAGCTGGTGGAAGGTCGGGTGGATGCGACCCGTCGCGGGATTCACCAACTGAGGCAACGCGTCGACGTAGGTGCTTCTGAGCTTTGCGAGGCGTCGGTAGGCGAGAATTTCCGCGGGCAGGTCGTGCTTGGAGGCGAGCTGCACGAGCACGCCCTCGTCGGTCGAATAGCCGGTCTTGGTCTTCTTGATCGGCTCCAACTTCAGTTTCTCGAACAGGATCTTCTGCAGCTGCTTGGGCGACGAGATCAGAAACGACTCGCCCGCGAGTTCGTAGATCCTGGCTTCGATTGCCTCGAGCCGCTGACCCCACTCCGCGGAGAGTTTCGCGAGCATCGGTTCGTCGATGCGCACACCGACGCGATGCATGCGCGCGAGCACGCCGGTCAGCGGCAACTCGACCGCATCGCAGAGCGTCGCGAGACCGTCGTTCTCGAGGCGATCGGCGAGTACCCCCCGGAGTGCGCGAAGCGCGCAAACCTGTTGGGCCGCCCAATTCGCGACGTCTTCGGCCGCGAGTTCGCGGATCGGCTGGGCCTTGGCGCCGCGACCCGCGAGATCCGTCCAGCTCGCCACCGCGCGGCCGAGTTCGCGCTGCGCGAGTGCGCTGAGCGAATTGGCGCCGGCGGGGTCGAGCAACTGACTCGCGATGCCCAGGTCGAAGACGGGCGTCGGAAGCGCGAGCCCCGATTCGCCGAATACGATCTGGCTCTCCTTGGTGTCGATGGCGCTCCAACTGCGGGCGCCCGCTCCCTCGAACACGCCGCGCAGTCGCTCGACGACGTCGTCCAGCGCGAGTCCGCCCGCGTCTGCCCCAATCGGAAGATAGGCGGCGCGGTCGTCGGCGAGCGCGAACGCGAGCCCGGCGACACGGCCCGAGAGCGGCGCGTGCTCGCCGAGCACGCAGATCAGCGAAACGATCGGCAGCGAAACCAATTCGGCCGCGAGCGCATCGAGTGCCGCGGCGTCCGCCACCCACTCGACGCCCACGGCCGTCTCGGGACGCGACTCGGCCGCCGGACCGCCCTCGGCATCGATTGCGTCGATCAGGCGCACGAAACCCAGCTGCTCGAAGAGCGCGCGGAGCGCGCCGCGATCGGGATCTTCGCGCGCGGCCTCGTCGAGCTCGGCCGGGATCGGCGCGTCGGTGCGAAGCGTCGCGAGGCGCTTCGAAAGCCGCGCCTCTTCGATCTGGGACTCGAGTGCGTTGCGCGCCCGGGTCGCCGAAATCTCCGATCGGTGCTCGATCAGGTTTTCGAGTGACCCCCACTCTTCGATCAACTTCGCCGCGCCCTTGGCCCCGATGCCCTTCACGCCCGGAATGTTGTCGCTGGGATCGCCGACGAGTGATCGCAGATCGAGAATGTGGTCGGGCCCCACGCCGAATCGCGCCTCGACTTCCGAGGGTCCGTAGCGGCGATCCTTCACGCCGTCGAGAAGCGTGACGCGATCGCTGACGAGCTGCATCAGATCTTTGTCGGTGGATACGATCGAGATCTTCGCATCCTTCGGAGCGCGCTCGACGAGCGTCGCGATCACGTCATCGGCCTCGAAGTCCGGCACCGAGACGACGGGGATCCGGTAGGCGTCGACGAGTTTTCGCACGATCGGAAACTGGACCGAGAGATCTTCGGGTTGGGCCTCTCGGTTGGCCTTGTAGGCGTCGTAGAGTTTGTGGCGGAAGGTCGGACCGCGCGCGTCGAACACGACGATCACGCGATCGGGCGCCTCTTCGCGAATCACCTTCATCAGCATGTTGACGAAGCCGTAGGCGGCGTTGGTCGGAGTGCCGTCGGGTGCGCGAAGCGGGGGTATTGCGAAGAACGCGCGATAGAGGGAATTGGTGCCGTCCACCAGCAGAATTCTGGAAGGCGCGGCCGCGGACCCGGCTGACATCCCTACTCCCTTCCGCCAATTCGCCGAATCGGGAAATGGGGTACGCGAATCCGCCGCGGCTGCGCCGGGCCCCTGCCCTCGCGGCACTCAGCTGGCGTGCGACTCCACGAAGCGCTGAATGTCGCCGATCGTGCGCATTTCCTCGACGGCGTCGTCGGGGACTTCGATCTCGAAGGCCTCTTCGAGGGTCATCACCAGTTCGACCACGTCGAGCGAATCGGCCCCGAGATCGTCGAGAATGTTCGCGTCCTTCGTCACGTCGGCGCGGTCGACTCCGAGCTGGTCCGCGACGATCGATTGAATCCGATCGGACAGATCGTTTGTCATGGAATCAGTCCCCCCAGAAAACTGCGATCAAACCATCGGGCCACGAAAACCGACGTGGATCCGTTCAGACACCGATCTCGTCACTGCCCTCGTAACGGTAGGGCTCGAACAGCTTCGTCTGGATATAACGCTCACCGAAACTCGGGATGATCACGACGATCAGTTCACTGCCACTGCCCGCGCCCGAGGCGTACTTGATGGCCGCGGCGACGGCAGCACCGGACGAGATCCCGCACAGCAGTCCCTCCTCCATGGCGAGCCGACGCGCCATCTCGAGCGCTTCGTCATTGCCCACCTGCACGACGGCGTCGAGAAGATCCCGGTCGAGCACGTCCGGCACGAAACCCGCGCCGATACCCTGAATCACATGCTTGCCGGGGGAGCCACCCGAGAGCACGGGGCTGTCCTCGGGCTCGACCGCGACCACCTTGAATTCGGGCTTCCGCTTCTTGATGGCCTGGGCGACGCCCGTGATCGTCCCGCCGGTTCCGACACCGGCGACCAGGGCATCGACCTTTCCGTCGGTGTCCTCCCAGATTTCTTCCGCCGTGGTCCTGACGTGCACTTCGGGGTTGGCGGGATTCTGGAACTGCTGCGGCATGAACGAATTCGGGATCTCGGTGAGCAGCGCCTTGGCGCGGTCGATCGCGCCGGGCATGCCCTTGGCGGGATCGGTCAATACGAGTTTCGCCCCGAAGGCGCGCAGGACGGCGCGGCGCTCGGGACTCATCGACTCCGGCATGGTCAAGATGCACTGGTAGCCCTTCACGGCGGCCACCATCGCGAGGGCGATGCCGGTGTTTCCGCTCGTGGGTTCGATGATCACGGTTTCGCCGGGAATCAACGAGCCCGCCTTCTCGGCGGCCTCGATCATCGCGAATCCGATCCGATCCTTGACGCTATTCGCGGGGTTTTGACTCTCGAGCTTCGCGACGATCGTCGGCGAAACCGAACTGGCCACCCGGTTGAGTCGAACGAGCGGCGTGCGTCCGATCAGATCCGTGACGCCGTTGGCGATTTTCATCAGGGGGTCCTCCTCTGCGGGCCTCAGAATAACCCGGCTCGCGGCTGAATGTCACCCGCAAAGGTTCAGGAGCCCTCTTCCGGCTCTTCGCCCAGAACCGCGCGGATCAAAACGGTTGCATAGCTTCCCGGCGGGAGTTCGAAGTCCAACCAGAACCCGCCCGAAAAGTCTCGCATTCGCGCGTTGTTCGGTCGCACCCGCAACGCGCGCCGAGCACCGCGCAAGCGGATGCCGCCGGGCGGGCGGAGATCCGCGAGCGAGATCCCGCGCGAATCGAGTGCAGCCTTTTCACGTACCGCAACTTCTCCCGCGGGCTCGATTGCGCGGTTGCCGAAGATGGGGCCGGTCGGGCTGATCTCGAAGGCCGCCGCGCGCGGTTGCTCTCGTTCGACGTCTTCGACCAGGAATTGTCCGCCCGAAGCGTGAAGCATCGCGACGTCGCCAAACTCGAGTTCGCCGATGCCCGTCGGCCGGCTGTCGAGCACGTCGTTGAAAACCGCCGACTGCAGTGCAGAGATCGCGAAGCGCGCTTTGCGCCGATCTTTCAAGCGCAGCTCGCCGCGCAACAGGCGAGCGCCCAGCTCGGCGTTCCGACCGGAGCGGCCGAAACGCTGAGACCCGAAGGCGTTGGCCGTGCCGTCCCGGGCGATCTGGTCGAGTCTCGCGCGCGCCACTTCCCGAGCCTCGCCGTCGCAACCGCGCACCGCGATCTCGAAGCGATTTCCGCGCAACTGCCCGGTGCGCAATTTGTGCTCGTGCGCAGTCGCCTCGAGTGCGTGAACGCCCTCGAGCTGGAAGTCCAGTGCCCGCTGCGGATCGAGACCCGGCACGGAAAGCCACTGGGTCGCGACGGCAATGCGATCCTTGCGTCCCGCGTAGCCGACATCGCGCGCGCTCACGCCCGCGAAGCGCGCGAGAGCACTGGCGACTTCCTCGGTGGTGACGAGCCGCTTTTCGACGCGCACGAAGGTGTGCTCGCCCTGGCCACTCGGCGGGTACAGCGGCAACTCTTCGACGCGAAAGTCGTCGGCTTGTGTGCGAATGCGCGCCATCGACTGCTAGCGAGCGATGGCTCGCGAAACCGGCGCGTAGGATTGGCGATGGGCCGGGCACGGGCCGAGGCGATCGAGTGCGGCGAGGTGCTCGCGCGTCCCGTAACCCATGTGGCGATTGAATCCGTAGCCGGGGTAGCGCGCGTCGAGGTCACACATCCAGGCGTCGCGGTGCACCTTTGCGACGATCGACGCGGCCGCGATCGATGCGTCGAGCGCATCTCCGCCGACCAGGGCCGTCTGCGGCACGGCGAGATCCGGAATCGTGCGCGCATCGACGAGCACGTGGTCGGGTTGGAGTGACAGCCCG
>JAFDBP010000238.1 GCA_019313245.1 Deltaproteobacteria bacterium | reverse complement strand
CCGCCGGCTCGAACACAAGCTCGGCATCAACGGCTCGCCGACCTGCGAGCTTCAGTTCGACGACACGCCCGCCCAACTGGTCGGAAAGACCAAACTCGGGCTGATCCGCTACGTGATGGATTTGATGAACGGAGCGCGCCTGGGTATTGCCGCGCAGGCGCTGGGGATTGCGGAAGCCGCCTATGCGGAGGCGCTGAAGTACGCCGGCGCGCGCAAGCAGTTCGACAAGGCGATCCGCGACCTCCCGCCCGTGACCAACATGCTGATCGACATGCGCGTCGCGCTGGAGAGCAACCGCGCGCTGCTCTACTCCACCGCGAAGTGGGTCGATCTCGCGGAAACGCTGGCGGAACGGGTGGAGCAACTCAAGCAGAAGGACGAGCCCTATGCCGACGATCGAAAGCGCATGAAGAAGGCGGTGGGGATCAGCGAATTGCTCACGCCGCTGACGAAGTACTTCCTGACCGAATCCGCGAATCGGATCACCTACGACGCGCTGCAGATCCACGGCGGCACGGGCTACATGAAGGAATTCAACATCGAGCGTCACGCCCGCGACGCCCGCATCACCAACATCTACGAGGGAACATCGCAGCTGCAGATCGTGGCGGCATTTGGCGGAGTGCTGCGGGATGTTCTGGGCGAGCTCTTCGACGCCAAGGAACAGGCGACGTACCCGAGCGAACTCAAGAAGGCGGCGGATCGGTTGAAGACGATCCGCTCGCTGTTTCGCGAGGCGGCCGCATACGTAGAAGCGCAGGATGACCGATCCGTGACCGATGTCGCCGCCCGGGAGCTCGTCGAGATGTACGGCTTCCTCCACATGGGGTACCTGCTGATGGATGACGCCGTGCGCGACGAGCGCAAGAAGCTGATCGCGAGTCGCTTCGCGATCGACGCGCTGGCCAAATCGCGCAAGAACTTCGAAGCGATCATGGCGAACCAGTTTTCCGATCTGGAACACGCGGACCGCATTCTCGCCTGAACCGCGAACGGCACGCCGCAGCAGTTTCCCACCCGAAACGAATCAGATGAAGTACATCGGCGCGTCGGGATGCGCCCTGCGGAGGTTGGCGCGAGCGGCCCGCTCGCAGAGGGTTTGCAGGCTGATCTCGGAGAGCGCACCCGCGAGCCGTTCGGCGACCGCCTCCCAGACAAAGGACGGCCGAAACGCCCCCTGCGCGGCATCGTCCGGAGGCTCCATCTCCAGCCCCTCGGACAGAGGGCCCTCGAGCGCTTCGACGATCTCTCGCAGGCTGATCTCTGCGGGCGCGCGCGCGAGCGTGTAGCCACCGCCCGGGCCCCGCTTGCTCTGGACCAGCCCGGCCCGGCGCAGGCGCTGGAAGATCTGCTCGAGGTAGCGAGCCGGTATCGCCTGGCGCTCGCTGATCACGCGAATCTGGACGGGCGCCCCGCCGCCGTTGTAGGCGAGATCGAAGCTGCCGCAGATCGCGTATTGGACCTGGAGTGAAAAACGCATCGGGGGCCAAGCATGCACGAATCGACCCCCGCTGGGCAACCGATCCGGCGGGGCTTGATCCGGCACCCATTCGCGAGATAGGCTGCAGCTACCTCCAGCGCCGACTGTCACCTCGAGCCAACCGCAGGACGCCGCGCTCCACCTCCGATCCAAGCGAGCGCATCGCCCGCGGCGCCATCTCCAATCGATGGTTCCGGCTCGAGAATTTCGGGGATTTGTTTGGCTGACGTCGGGTCCTTCGCAGACGCGATTCGAAGCGAGCGAGAGCTCCGCGCCGCGCTCGCGCATTGCGAAACGCTGCCCGGAGCGGCCGCGCAGTTTGCGCGCGAACTGCCCGCGGAATTCGAGACACTCCGCCCCCTGCTCGCAGAGCAGAAGATCGGCGAACTCTACACCCACCAGTCGCGCGCGCTGCGTCTGATCGAAGACGGAAACAACCTGGTGCTCGCCACACCGACCGCGAGCGGAAAGACGCTGGTCTACAACTTCTCGGCCCTGCGAGAATCGCTCGCGAATCCCGAGGGCCGGTCGCTCTATCTATTTCCGCTCAAGGCACTCGAATGGGATCAGCGCCAGCGACTCCAACGCGACATCGAAACCCTCGGCCAGGCAGCGGCGCACATTCGCGTCGCGATCTACGACGGGGACACGACCAACAGCCAGCGCCGCAAGATCCGAGAATCTCCGCCCCAGATCCTGATCACGACACCCGACATGCTGCACGCGGGCATCCTGCCGCATCACGCGAGTTGGCGGGCGTTCTTCGAGGGGCTTCGCATCGTCGTGATCGACGAGTTGCACACCTATCGCGGCATCTTTGGCTCGCACGTCGCCCAGCTGCTGCGGCGACTCGACCGCGTTGCCCGCTTCCACGGCGCGCGGCCCCGATTCGTGGGCGCGTCCGCGACGATTGCCAACCCCGGCGAACTCGCGACGCAGCTGACCGGTCAGCGATTCGAAGTCGTCGAGGAGAGCGGCGCGCCGCAAACTGCGCGCCAGCTGCTGCTGTTCCAACCGAGCGGCTCGCCCTACAGCCTCGCAGCTCGGCTGTTTCGACTCTCCGTCGGTCTCGGGCTGCGAACGATCGCCTTTACCAAGGCGCGCGTGATCACCGAATTGATCCACCAGTGGGTGGTGGAGGCCGAGCCCGAGCTGAAAGACCGGATCAGCTCCTACCGCGCCGGCTTCCTGCCGTCCGAGCGGCGAGAGATCGAACGCCAGCTCTTCAGCGGGGATCTGTGCGGTGTGATTTCGACGTCGGCGCTGGAACTCGGCATCGACGTGGGGGGCCTCGACGTCTGCCTGCTCGTCGGTTACCCGGGCAGCCAGGTCGCGACCTGGCAGCGCGCAGGGCGCGTGGGCCGAACGCGCGAAGCCGCCATCGCGCTGATCGCGCAGCCCGATGCACTCGATCAGTACCTCGTCTCGCACCCCCGAGAACTCACCCGGCGCGGCTTCGAACACGCGGTCACGGACCCCAACAACGCCGATGTCGCCGCCGCCCACCTGCCCTGCGCGGCCGTGGAAGTCCCGCTGCGCAGCGGTGAAAGCTGGCTGAATTCACCCGAAACCCGCCAGCAGATCGACGATCTCGAAGAGACAGGCCAACTCCTGCGCAGCGAGACCGGAGGCGAGTGGTTCTCCGCGAGAACCCGCCCCCACCGCGACGTGAGCCTGCGCCAGATCGGCGAGAGTTACGCGATTGGCGTCGAGCATCCGAAGACCGGCGACGTCGAGGTCATCGGAACGATCGGGTCGGCGAACGTGTTTTCGGAGTGTCACGAGGGCGCCATCTACCTCCACCACGGGCGACAGTTTCTCGTGACCCGCCTCGACCGGGATGAGCGCGTCGTCTCCGTGCGCGCGGTGAAGTCTCCGCATTACACCCGGGCCCTGTCCGAGAAGCAGACCGAAATCCTCACGCGCGAGCGGTCTCGCCCGGGAGGCGCCTTTCGCGTCGTGCAGGGCCGGGTCAAGGTCACCAAGACCATCACCGGCTTCGAGCGGCGCCGCATCCGAGGCCAGGACCTGCTCGGCACCGAGCCCCTCGACCTGCCGCCCACGTCCTTCGAGACGGTCGGGATCTGGCTCGAGTTTCCGGACGAAATCCCGCAGGCGCTCGAGGCCGCGGGACGCCACGTGATGGGCGGCATCCACGCGTCGGAGCACGCCGCACTCTCGCTCTTCCCGCTGTTTGCGCTGTGCGATCGGCACGACGTTGCGGGCATCTCCTACACCCGCCACCCGCAGATCGGACGCGCGGCGGTCTTCTTCTACGACGGGCAACCCGGCGGCGTCGGTCTCGCAGCCAGCATGTTCGACCGCATCGAGGTCCTGCTCGACGCCACCTGCGATTTGATTTCCGATTGTCCGTGCGACGACGGCTGTCCGGCCTGCGTCCACTCGCCGAAGTGCGGCAGCGGCAACCGCCCGATCGACAAGGCGGCCGCCATCATGACCTTGCGGCTATTGCTGGCGCGCGATCCGCTTCCCGAGCTGCGCGAGGCGGGCGATCCGCTGCTCGAGGATTCGGCCGTCGAAGATTCCGGCCCTCGACCTGATGTGCCGACGGCCCATCGCGTCGTCTTCTTCGACCTCGAAACCCAGCGCAGCGCGGCGGAAGTCGGCGGTTGGCACAACGCGCACTTGATGCGGGTGGCGCTGGCCGTGATCTACGACAGCCAGACAGAGCAATTCGAGACCTT
>JAFDBP010000237.1 GCA_019313245.1 Deltaproteobacteria bacterium | reverse complement strand
TCGGATCTGTCACCCGACGATCTCTACATCCTCTACACCGGCGGCACGACCGGGATGCCCAAGGCCGTGCTCTGGCGCCAGGAAGACATCTTCCATTCGGCACTGTATTCGACCGGCGCCGATTCGCTCGAAGCCGTGGTCGCGCGCGTGGGCGACGAGGGCCCGCGCGCCTTGACTTCGCCGCCGTTCATGCACGGCGCCGCCCATTGGGTCGCGTTCAACATGTGGCACGTGGGCGGCACCGTCATCATCCCGTCGAACGTGCGGCACCTGGATCCCGCCGACGTCTGGTCGACGATCGAGCGCGAACGCGCGACGGCGATGTGTATCGTCGGCGATGCCTTCGGTCGGCCGCTCGTCGACGAATTGAAGGCGGGTGACTACGACGTCTCTCGCTTGCGCTTGATCACTTCGGGTGGCGCAATCCTGAGCGCTTCGCTCAAACGCGAACTGTTGGATCGCATCCCCGGTCTGCGCCTGCTCGACGCACTGGGTTCGTCCGAGGCCGGCACCCAGGCTTCGCAGTACTCCGAGGCCGCTGACGCGGCCACGACCGGCGACTTCGAGCCCAAGCCCGGCAATCTCGTGTTGACTGCGGACCGTTCGCGAATCGCAGTCCCGGGCGCATCTGAGCCCGAATCCGAGCCCGGCTGGGCGGCTCGCAGAGGTCGGGTTCCGCTCGGTTACTACAAGGATCCGCGCAAGACCGCAGAGACCTTCCCGGTCATCGACGGCGTGCGCTACTCGGTGCCGGGCGACCGGGCGCGCGTCGCCGCCGACGGCAGCATCCAGTTGCTCGGCCGCGATTCGGCGACGATCAGTACGGGGGGCGAGAAGGTCTTCGCCGAAGAGGTCGAACACGCGCTCAAACACCACCCGGCTGTCTACGATGCGGTCGTCGTTCCGACACCTCACGAGCGTTGGGGGCAGCAGGTTACGGCGCTGGTCGTCGCGCGCGAGGGGCAGGGGATCGCGGCGGCCGAGCTGATCGATTCGTGCCGCGACCGGATCGCGGCCTTCAAGCTTCCCAGGCGCGTGATCTTCGTCGACGAGATCGTGCGCGCGCCCAGCGGAAAAGCCGACTACCGCTGGGCGAAGAACAGGGCGCTCGAGGCTTCGAACGCCGGTGGCTGATTTCGCGCGTGCACTTCGAGTGGAGCCGCAACCCGCTCGAACTCGATCCTCGCGCAACGGCCGCGCGCGCGCGCAGGCCGCAGTGCTCGTCGCGCTGTTTCACTTCGGCTGTTCGCTCGTCGATCCGAATCTCCCGCCCTTGCTCGACAGCTCTCCGAGCGACGGCGAAATGGGGTTCCCGATCAGCGGCTGGGTCGTTCTCGACTTTGCGGAAGCGGTGCACGATCGCGCCATCGAGCGCATCGAATTGTCGTGCGATGGGGCCCCTCGGGCGATGCGCGTCCATCGCGCGACGCCCAGCCGGATCGCCATCGACCCCGTCGGCGAATTCGAACAGGGGGCTCCGTGTGAACTGGGCTGGGTGCAATCGGGTGCCGTCGAGCGGATTCGTTTCACGACGGGCGTGTCGCTGCCGGCCATCGAGATTCCCTATGACCGCGAAGACAAACGACAAGTCGCTCCCTATCCGGACGATTACTGGCTCGCCACCAACCCCTGGGATCCGACCGAACACAGGCTTCGAGTCCAGATGTCCGGGTTCGGGCGCTCCGCGCGCTGGTTGATGAATGCACTCGCGAGTGGCGTTCGCGAATTCGACGGATTCAGCCCGGTCGCCCACATTACGATTCCGCTCTCGGCGCCTCCGCTCGCCGATTCGGTGCCGCAAACCCCCGAGCAGAGCCTCGACCCGCTGGCTTCCGTCGGCCTGTTCGACGTCACGCCCGGTAGCCCCGAATACGGTTCGCGAATCCCGTTTCGACTGGATGCGCGCTCGGAGATCGATCGAGGGCGCAAGGATTTCGCTCTGTTGATCTTTCCGTCGGTGGTGCTCGAGTCCAACCACCGCTACGGCGTGGTGGTCACCCGCCGGGCGCTCTCGCGCTCGAGGGCGCCGTACAACCCCTCGGCGTTCTTCGCGGCCGTGCGAGACGGGTCGGCCAATTCCGACGACAGCTGGGCGCTGAAGCGCGCGCGAAGACTCCTCGACGAGGTTCTGGCGGTGATCGCGTCGGGCCCGGTCGCGCTCGAACCCGGCGACGTCGCGTTCGCCGCGCGCTTTACGGTTCGGAGTTTCGACGGAATTGCGAACGACCTGAGCGCACTTCGGGAAAAGACCGCGGCCGAACCTCCCCCCGTGATCCGGATCAACCAGGTCTCCCGCACGACACCGGACGATCCCGTCGCCGCGGTCGTTCGCGGCAGCTGGACGGCTCCCGATTGGCGCGACTTCGATCGTCGGCTCGCGAGAGATCCGGTCAGCAGCGAGCCGGTTCGGGTGGGGATCCGGAGTTTGCCGTTCACGCTCGCGTTGCCGCGCGCCGCGGATCGGGGCCCGGTTCCCGTCGTGATGTACCAGCACGGAAATCCCGGCGGCGCGCGCGAGGAGGTGGTCGAGATCGCGCGGGAGTCACTGGCCGCGGCGGGATTTGCGGTCATCGGTTTCACCGATGTGATCAACCGCGACCTCGACCCGCCGGGTCCATCGGCAGAGGAGCGCGCGCGCTGGCAGGTGATTCACGTGCTGTTGCGCCTGATGGTGAATTCGGAGTTTCCCGACGATTTCCTACTCACCGTTGCCGAACAGTTCGCGTTCCTGCGCGCGATCGACGCGATCGCCGAAATCCCGAGTTTCGCGATCGAAGATCCGGGCGGCGCTGAGTCCGTGCGGATTCACGGGATCGATGCCACCCGCCCGCTCGCTTATCTCGGCATCAGTGAGGGCGCCCATCTCGGCTCGCTGCTGCTTCCCTTTGCGCCCGAAATCCGCGCGGCCGCACTGATTTCGCCCGGGCGGCGCTTCAGTGAAGTCCTGATCCACCAGGGCTCGGAGCGGTTGCGGGCGCCGTTGACTTTCCTCGGGTTCAGCCGGCTCACACCGATCGATGTCTGGGTGGCCCTCGCGCTCGTGCAGCAGCTCTTCGATGAACAGGATCCGCACAATTTCGCCCGGTTCCTCTATCGCGAGCCGCTCGCGATCGAGCCTCCCCACCGCGCGAGCCTACTCGTCGTAGAGGGTCTGAACGATTCGCTGGTCCCCAATCACGCGACGCGCGCCTGGGCGCGAGAAGTCGGCCCGGTTCCGCAACTCGGTGCGCCCGAGCGCGCCATCCTCGGCTTCGAGCGGCGCGAAGGCGCGGTGTCCGGAAACGTGGATGCGCGGACGACCGCGGCGTTCTATCAATACGTGCCGAGGGGCATCGAAGGTATCGACCCGACACCGGGATGTGCTGATCCCAAACTCGCAGAAGACAGCGCGCGAGAGGGGCACTACTGCGCGCAGCGCGCTGAAGAATCGCTGCGGCAACGCGTGCATTTTTTCTCGTCGGCGCTCGGGGAGGGCGCCCCCGAGATCATCGATCCGCTGACGCGATGACAGGAGTGAAGTCATGAGCCGAATCCGAAGCGAACGCCGTGGCCCGGTCGAGTTGTTGACCCTGGATCGCCCCAAAGCGCTCAACGCGCTGGACCGCGCCACGCTCGATGAGCTGCTGGATTGTTGCGAGCGGCTCCGCACGGATACTTCCGTGCGCGCTGTCGTTCTCACCGGGGAAGGGCGCGCGTTCGTGGCGGGCGCAGACATCGCCGAGATGCGCGCGCTAGACGCCCAGCAGGCGGAGGCCTTCAGCCGGCACGGGCACGCGGCGATGGACGCGATCGAATCGCTCGCGGTGCCCACGATCGCGGCCGTAAACGGCTTCGCGTTGGGCGGCGGTTGCGAACTCGCCTGCG
>JAFDBP010000236.1 GCA_019313245.1 Deltaproteobacteria bacterium | reverse complement strand
GGATTCCCGTCCAGGAGAAGGTCTTCGACGTTCTCGCGTACCTGATCGAGCACCGCGAGCGCTTCGTCTCTCCCGAAGAGCTCCTCGCTGCCCTCTGGTCGGACGTGAGCGTGGGCCCGGCGTCGGTCTCCCAGGCCGTGCACAAGGCCCGTCAGGCAGTGGGAGACGACGGCGGACACCAAACGGTACTGCGCACCAAGCACGGGCACGGCTTCCGATTCGTTGCGGACGCCTCCGTCGTTTCGACTGCGGCGATGAAATCCGCGACGCCCGCGGGCTTCCGGGCCCGCTGGGTCGCTGTAGCCGGAATTCCGACGCTGCTGCTCGTTGCCCTCGTGGCCTGGCTTCTGATCCGTCCGGTGGCGGAGACGGCGACTATCCGCTCCGTCGCGGTGCTACCGCTGGAGAACCTTTCGGACGGCCCCGAGTATTTCGCGGATGGAATGACGGAAATGCTGATCACCAACCTGGCGAAGATCCGCGCGCTGAAGGTCATTGCCCGCACCACCATCGACCGGCTCGATCCCGAATTGGGCGTTCAGGAGATCGGCAGAAAACTCGACGTAGCTACGGTGTTGGAGGGGAGTGTCCAGCGGGCTGGGGATCGCATCCGGATCAACGTGCAGCTCATCGACTCCGAGACCGAGTCCCACGTCTGGGCCGAGACCTACGACCGCGAGCTGACCGCCGCCAATATCTTCGCCATCCAGAGCGAGATCGCTTCGAACGTTGCGGATGCTTTGCGAGCTACGTTGTCGCAGGACGAACAAGATCAAATCTCGACGATTCCCACGGAGAGCCTTGCCGCCTATAACGCCTATCTGCTCGGCAAGCAACGTCTGGCGAAGATGACCAGCGATTCGCTGGCGGAAGCGGGCGCGTTATTTCGACAAGCCATCGAGCTGGACCCGGGGTTTGCGCTGGCCTATGTCGGTCTAGCGGATGTCTACGTCGAGCAGGTTTACTCGAGCGCTCTACCGCTGAATGAGTTGCTCGGGAAGGCCCAAGCCGCGGTGGACAAGGCCCTGGAGCTGGATGATCATTTGGGGGAAGCCTACAGCTCGCTTGGGAACATCAAGGCGGAGACGTTCGATCCCGAGGGCGCCATGGCCGCGTATCGACGCGCCTTGGAGCTGAGCCCGAATTACGCAACCGTATACACCACATACGGTTACCTGATGCGTGTTGATTTCGGTCGACCTGAGGAGGCGCTGGCACTACACAGGAGAGCAATCGAGCTGGATCCTTTGTCGCTCGGGATCGTCGACGAAATCGGGCGCGATCTATTCGCACTGGGCCGGTCCGACGAAGCCCTGAGGTGGTGGAAGAGGGCCGTGGAAAGCGATCCAGGTCTTGCCGTCTATTCCAGTGCGAGCATTGCCGATCATTACTGGTACGCCCTAGCTCGAGCAGACGAAGCCGCTATCTGGTATACGAAATCCATCTCCCTCGATCCTGGGGACCCCGCCCGCATTGCCCAGCTCGGCATTTTGTTATTGGATCTCGGGGACCTCGACGCGGCCGAGTACTGGATCGGGCGATCCATCGAGATGGGTCCCGAGAGCATCTGGCCCAATTGGGCCTTGATACGTCTGCATCTATACCGGGATGACGAAGCTTCCGTCGCCTATGTGCGTAAGTTGCCTGAGGGCGTTTTGCCCAGCCGGATTGCGTATGAGCTGCGGCGATTCCACGAGATCAAGGCGGGTCGATACTCCGAAGTCCGCGCCCTGTACGAGAAAATCGTGCCCGAATTGCTTACGGAGGATTCCCCAGAGATCAACGGGAGGAAGAGATGTGAATCAGCGATCGCTCTCGCGCTGCCTTTGTCCAAGCTCGGCGAGCGGGAACGCGCGGATCTTTTGCTGAAGCGCAGCCTCCAGTACATCCATACCGTTCCGCGGCTCGGAAGGATGGGCCATTGGATCGCCGACGTGCAGATCTACGCGCTGCAGGGCGAGAAACAGAAGGCGTTGGCCGCCCTTCGGCAGGCCATCGATGAGGGTTGGCGCGCGATGTGGTGGTACTACTTCCAGCGCGAGCCGAATCTCGAGTCACTACACGACGAACCCGAGTTCCAGGCAATGGTCGCCGAGATCGAAGCCGACATGGTCGCCCAGCTAACGCGCGTGCGCGAGCTGGAGCGCAACGGTGAGTTGCAGCCAATCCCTGAGGTTTCGGCGACGATTCAATAACAATTTGGTGTTGACTTCACTGCTCCCCGTCCGCTGGGTTTGGACCAAATCGAGGGAATAGCTAAGAGAGGGTTCTGGGCTCTGAGAGGAGGAAGGACCCATGCCCCCGACAGATCGGCGACCCGACGCCTTCCAACTCGCGCGCGAGTGGCGCTTTATCCTGGCCACCTTCGCGGCGACGGGTGTCGGCTACCTCGGGTCCAACGTCGGCCCCGTGATCGTCCAGGCCCTCATCGACTCGGGCATGCGTCACCAACAGGCGGGAGATCTGGGGACGATCGAGCTGCTGACGCTCGCCATATGTACCACGCTCGTAGCGCCGGTCGTTCCCCGCGTCTCCCACCGGAAGCTCGCCGTGGGCGGGGCACTGATCGCGGCGCTGGGCGCCGCGATTTCGGCAATGAGCGAGAGCTATGCGGCGATGATCCTGGGCCGCATCGTCATCGGTGCGGGCTCGGGGCTCGCGATCGCGGGTGCGAATGCCGCCGTCTCCGCGCGCGAGGATGCCGAGCGGATCTTCGCGATCATCTGGACGCTGGGGGGTGGCATCACCGTGGGGATCGCGGTCTTCTTGCCGCTCGTGGTCGCGGGCGGCGCCTACGGGATGGGCTACTGCGTTCTGTTGTTGCTCTGCATAGCAGCCCTGCCGTTGGTGCTCTGGCTTCCGGCGAAGCCGCAAAGCTTCGGAACCGATGCCTCGACTCCCAGTACCCTCGCCAGCGACGAGGTCCCTGGCGCCGTCGGCGAGGTGCGGGATCGGCTCTCGCAGGGCCGCGCGGGCCCCTTCGGTTCCCTCGCCCTGCTGACCCTGGTGGGGATTTTCATCTACTCGATCGCCGAGCAGGCCCTGTGGCAGTTCTCGTACGACATCGCAGTGGATCACGGAATAGCCTACAACACCGTGCGCTACGTGCTCGGCGTAGCCACCTTCGCCGGCCTGACGGGAGGTGCCCTCGCGGCGTGGCTCGGGTTGCGCTGGCGGCGCGTGGCGCCCCTCGTCATCGGCTGCCTGATCAGCCTGGCCGGCCGCTGGCTTTACATCGAGGCCACGGCGATCGAGACGCTGGTCGCGGCGACGCTCCTCTGGGGCGTCGGATTCTATTTCGTCGGGCCGTATCAAATCGGCCTTGCGGCCGCCCTGGACCGTCGCGGGCGCGTCGCCGTGGCCGCGGCGGCCGCCGTCAACCTGGGCTACGGCCTGGGCCCGACGCTCGGCGGCCGGGTGCGGCAGTACCAGGTGGACCACGGCCTCGACTCCGGTCTCCTGGTGGCCGTCATCGCCGGCGCAACCGCGCTGTCGCTTTTGTTTCTGTTACCGGCCGCCTTGCGACTGGAGCGCGGCGCCGGATCCGGCGCGTGAGAGGTTGCGAACCGACAACGTTCTTTGAGGTTCATGGGGGTGCAGTAACTGTGGTTGGAGTCGTTATTGCCCAGAAGGCCCAAGCGCGTCGAAAATCCAATTGTACGTCGTCAAAGCCTCTCTATGGAAATCTACCCAAAAGTTCGAGAGGGTTCGACGACTCACACCATCACCGGATGCATCGAAAGTCCCGGTTTGCATCCCTATCTTCAAACCGGTTCATCCGATATTGGTCGTACGGCCACCGGACAAGCGATCGAGATCCTGGAAAACCACCGTCCCGATCCATTGCTCCAAGGTCGCAGGCGCAAATACGGACAATTGCGAAGGAAGCCGAGGCGAAAATGGATATCAAACAAGAGAGGAGAAAAAGATCGTTCGGATTGGCGAGCGAGCAAAGCGCCGGATGATTCAAGGCAACCTTCGCCTTGTAATCCGAGTGGCAGGCAAGTTCAGCAAGATGACAACCCGGATCACGATGCAAGATCTGATCCAAGAGGGAAACAT
>JAFDBP010000235.1 GCA_019313245.1 Deltaproteobacteria bacterium | reverse complement strand
CGCAGAGGCTGCGGTCCAACTGGATGTAGGCAAGGTGAACGCAGGCGACGCACGGAAGCGAGATCTGGCCGCGCTACTGCACCCGGCGACCAACCTGGCGGTCCACGAGGAGCGCGGCCCGCTGATGATCGAGCGGGGCAAGGGAATCTACGTCTACGACAGCGACGGCAAGGAGTACATCGAGGGCCTGGCGGGCCTCTGGTGCACCGCCCTCGGCTACGGGGTGGAAGAACTCGCGGAAACGGCTGCGGAGCAGATGCGCAAGCTCGGCTTCGGCCACCTCTTCGGCAGCAAGACCCACCAGCCCGCGATCGAACTCGCCGAGCGCCTCAAGCAGATGGTTCCGATCGACGACGCGCGGGTCTTCTTCGCAAACTCGGGATCGGAGGCGAACGACAGCCAGATCAAGCTCGTCTGGTACTACAACAACGCCATCGGCCGTCCCAACAAGAAGAAGATCATCAGTCGAGACCGCGCCTATCACGGGGTGACGGTCGCGAGTGGAAGCCTGACGCGCCTGCCCGCAAATCAGCGCGACTTCGATCTTCCGATCGCGAACATCATCTACACCGATTGCCCCCACCACTACCGCAATGCCGAGCCCGGCGAGAGCGAGGAGGAGTTCGCGTCGAGACTCGCCGCCAACCTCGAGCAGCTGATCGTCGACGAGGGGCCGGATACCGTCGCCGCCATGATCGCCGAGCCGGTGATGGGTGCGGGTGGCGTCGTCGTGCCTCCGCGCAGCTACTTCGAGAAGATCCAGGCCGTGCTCCGGAAGTACGACGTGCTGTTCATCGACGACGAGGTGATCTGCGGATTCGGGCGAACCGGCAACGCGTTCGGCGCGCAGACGTTCGGCATGCAGCCGGCCACGATGTCGCTCGCCAAGGCGCTCTCATCGGCCTATCTGCCGATCAGCGCAGTCGTGATTCCCGAATTCATGTACGAGCCCATGATCGAGTCGAGCCGCAAGATCGGTGTCTTCGGCCACGGCTTCACCTACAGCGGCCACCCGGTGAGCGCGGCCGTGGCCGTGCGCACGCTCGAACTCTACGAAGAGCGGCAGGTGTTTGCGCATGCCGCCAAGGCGTCCGAGCACTTCCAGGCGCGGCTCAAGGCGCTCACCGATCACGCGCTCGTCGGCGAGGCCCGCGGCGTCGGCTTGATCGGAGGTTGCGAGATGGTCGCCGACCAGAGCAGCGGCCGGGCATTCGCAGCGCCCGGCAAGGTGGGTGGTTACTGCCTGGATCGCTGCCAGGAACACGGACTCGTCGTGCGCAACATCGGCGACACGATTGCGATCTGCCCGCCGCTCGTGATCACGGAATCCGAGATCGGCGAACTCTTCGATCGCCTCGAACGGGCACTCGACGACACGCTGGCCTGGGTGGAGCGGGAAGGCCTGCGGGGCTGAGCAACGCCGCAGGCGCAGCGGTTGGCTTTCGCTTTACCGCTCGCGTCGCTCCCGATGGGCCCAGGCGAGGCCCGCGAGCCCGAGCCCGAGGAGCAGGGCCGTCGAGGGCTCGGGGGTGGGCGGTCTGCCCGCGATCGCCCGGGGTGGCGGAGAATCCCAGCCGTGGCGGTCGGATAGAAAATCGAACAGGGCAGAATCGAACAGCGGGAGTTCGAAGCTGGGAGGTTCCGCAGCGCGCGGGAACAGCCCGGACGGCGGCCCGATCGGGAGTTCGAGCGTTCGCGCGAGTCGAGAGATCTCCGAGTCACGAGCTTCGAGCACGATGCTCGGGCCTGCTGCGGGAATGGCGCTCGGAGTCCCGAGATGAGCGGATGCCGGCCCCACGGGCGCGAGCCACAGGGCCAGGGCGAAGATCGCCGTCGGGCGCATTTGGATCCCTCCTGCCGGGGCGATACGCCAATAGGTGGTCGCTGCGAGGGAAAAAGCGCAGAAAACGCCGCATTTTTTGGTGCCGACCCCGATTTTTCGAGACTGTCGAGCCATTGCGGGTCGTGCTGGCGGGAAGGCGGGTTTCCAGCGGCCCGAGCCGCGAAATGCGCCTCAGATCACGTTCCGGCATGCCGATGGAGAGGCCTCCCAACACGCGGATTCTCGATGCGCATTTTGCTGGTAGACGACGAGCCCTTGCTGTTGAAATCATTCGCCCGCTATCTCGGCGGCGTCTGCGGCCACGACGTCTTCTGCGCGGGCAGCGGGGGCGAGGCGCTCGCCGAACTCGAGGCTGGAGAGGCCGTGGACGTGATCTTCTGCGATTTGACGATGCCCGATATCGACGGCATCGAGGTCCACCGGGCCGTCTGCGAACACCACCCGCAATTGCGCGACCGCTTCGTGTTCCTCACCGGCGGCATGACCGACGGGACTACCGCGGACTACGTCCAGAACTCCGGAGCCCTGGTGCTCTCCAAGCCGGTGCGCCAATCCTCGTTCGACAAGATTCTGGCGGACGTGAGCGGCGCCTAGATCGGCCGCTAGCCGGACGGCGGGTGCCGCGGCGCGGCTCGATGATCGACGGGGGTGGGGTCTAACTGCCGCCCAGACGGCGGAAGATTTCGTCGGTATCGGTCGATCCAGACGTCAGATCTTCGACGGATAGGTTGGCGAGGGCGGCCGATACTTCCGAGCAGACGCCTTGGGCAACGTCTACGCCGCACTTTTCGAGTTCGTCGGGCAATACCTTCTCGAGCACGACGCGCAGTTGTTCGACGCGGAGGCCGGTCGGAGAGAGTCCCGACGCTTTGAGCGCCAGTCGCAGGGTTCCGCGCGCCGCGAGCCGGTCGAGCGAAGTGAGCTGTTCGAGGCGCTCGGCGGTGAAGTCGAATAGGTCGACGGGCATGGTTCAGCTTCCTTTCTCGGCGTTTGCAGACGATGTCCCTTTCTCGATCCAATTGCAATAGAACGAGGGCGCGAAGAACGCAAGACAGGTTATCGAGGCCGCGAGAATCTCGAAGATTCCGAGGGCTACGTCCGTGCCGAGCGTGGAATGTCGATTCGCCTCGCAACCCGCGTACATGGGCACGATGATCGGAGAGCAGACGACCTGGAAGATCCCGAACATCCCCCAAAGCAGGTAGCGGTTGGCGACGATCGGATCACCGATGTCGAGTCGAACGCGCTTGCGCGCGTTGCAGTAGGCGGAGATCCGCTCGAGAACCAGATAGGTCCCGAGAAGTCGCTCGTCTCTCCCACCCGTGCGAGAGGCCGGCTTCAGCAGGCGCACTCCGACTGCGAAGAGCATGACGCCCGCAAGGGCTTCTACGATGAATGAACCCTCTTCCGTGATCCCGCGGCTTTCTCGCCTGGTTGGGAATTCGATGCGAACCGCGGTCCAGCTGGCGCAGCCGATCGTTGGCCCGGATTCGCCACCCCCCTCGCGCGGGCGCCGGGCTGCTTGGGGGGGATCGGCGGTACGCGGCATAGCTTGAGCGGCAAAAAGCCCGCGAACTGGGACGAGGCGCTTTTTCTGGCTTTGGGGCTGGACGGCTGTCGCAATTTCGGCGAGAAAACCCCAGGATAGCCACCGGCGGCGGATGGATTGCAGCGCGAGGAGAACGAGATGAGCGACCAGATACCGGGCACCGAGACTCCGCGCGCGAGGCGCCGTTCGGGTGGGGGGCGCGCCGCGCGCGTCGCGCAGCGATCCGGGGGACCCAAGGAGGCCGCCGTGCGCGCCGGCCTGATCGGTGGAGCCTATCGCCCGCTATCGGATCACGACATCCGGCGGATCCACGACCGCTCGCTCGACGTGCTCGAAAACATCGGGATGGGCGATGCGTTCCCGGCCTTTCGCGAACTCGCGCTCGCCAAGGGTTGCTGGATGAACGAGCACGGTCGGCTCTGCTTTCCGCGCGCGCTGATCGAGGACATCGTCGCCGGAGCGGGTCGCGACTTCACGCTGCACGGTCGAGACCCGAAGCACGACCTGCATATTTCGGATTCCCGCACGCACTTTGGCACCGCGGGCATGGCGGTGCGGGTGCTCGACGTCGAATCGCGCCGCTTTCGCTCTTCGACGCTGATCGATCTCTATGACTTCGCGCGCCTGGTCGATCAGCTCGGCAACATCCACTGGTTCTCGCGGACCGTCGTCGCCACCGACATCGAGGATCTCCACGAGTTCGACATGAGCGTGGCGTTTGCGTGTTCGGCCGGAACCCAGAAGCACATCTTCTCCGGCTTCAACCTCCCGGCCCACGTAAAAGATGGTGTCGCGATGTTCGACGCGATCCTCGGCGGCGAGGGGCGCTTCCGCGAGCGGCCATTCTGCAGCGCAAACACCTGCTCGATCGTTCCGCCGCTGCGCTACGGCGAGGACAACGGCAGCGTGTCGATGGAATGCGCGCGCAACGGGATGCCGGTCAACATGGTGATCGCCGCCCAGGCGGGCGCGACTTCGCCCGCGCCGCTGGCCGGAACGCTCGTGCAGACGGTGGCGGAAACGCTCGCGGGTCTCGCGCTCGTGAATCTGACGGTGCCGGGACACCCGATGATCTTCAGCAACTGGCCTTTCGTGTCGGATCTCCGCACGGGTGCGTTTTCGGGTGGCAGCGGCGAGGAAGCCGTGCTCAACGCGGCCTCGGCCCAGCTCACGAACTTCTACGATCTGCCCAGCGGTGTCGCGGCGGGCATGTCCGACTCCAAGTTTCCCGACAACCAGGCCGGCTACGAGAAGGGCATCACCACCGTGCTCGCGGGGATGGCCGGCGCGAACATGGTCTTCGAGTCCGCGGGCATGCTCGCGAGCCTGATCGGCTGTTCGTTCGAAGCGCTCGTGATCGACAACGACATGCTCGGTTCGGTGCAGCGCGCCGTGCGCGGGATCGAGGTCAGCGACGAGACGCTTTCCTACGAGGTGCTCGAGGAGGTCTGCTGCGGCGGGCCGGGTCACTTCCTGGGCCAACCCCAGACGCTGAGAATGATGGAGAGCGAGTACCTGTATCCGGAGCTCGGAGATCGCTCGCCGACCAGCGAGTGGGAGGAGAAGGGATCGAAACTGATCCACGAGCGCGCGACCGAAAGGGTGCGAGAGCTGATGTCCTCTCACTATCCGGAGTACATCGATCGCGCGCTGGCCGAGGAGCTGCGGCGGCGATTTCCGATCAAATTGACCGCCGAAGCCATGACGCCGGGCTCCGGTCGCTGGTAGGGGTCGCGCCGCGTTGGCGAAGCGGGCTTCGGTCGCGGGCTAGAACAGCGGGATCTCGCCCGCGTCGACCCGCTCGATCAGCGCCTCGATGCGCTGCCAGACGTCCTCGACCTCGCCCGCGGTCAGCCCGAACTGCAGCGACGTGCCCTCGCGCCGCACACCCTCGCTGGGATCGATCGGCGCCCCCGCTTGCACGACCTTCAGGATTCCATCCGCGTCGGGCTCGAGTTGAGCGACCACCATCAGGAAATCGAGGTCTTCGCGTCGCAGCTCTCGCAATCGATCGATGGATTTACGCGGCAGCGCGGGGACGCTGATCGTCCGCCACGAGTAGGTGGGCGGGTAGATCCAGTTGTACCAGATCGTGCCGAACGAGACGCCGTTGTCCACCGCAAATACGCGGCGGTTTTCTTCGTCTTTGGAGACCAGCACGTTTCCCTTGCGGTTGTCCCGCAGGTTGATCAGGTAGGCGAAGATGTTGAAGTTGGCCAGGTGGTAGGCGTAATCGAGGTCGTCGAGGAATCGCTCTTCTTCGTAGAGTTCATCGGGAACGGTGGCGTTCTCGATCCAGACGGTGACCTCTACGAGCACGCATTTCGTATCGGGAACGACCGGGATGGCCTCGTCGTGATGCCGCATCCATTTCTCGATGGGCACGCAGCGCAAGACCGTCGACGGCACGGTGAAATCGACCGGGTCGAGGAAGATCGTCTGCAGCTGCCAGGCGGCGAGCTCCTTGCGCGGCGAGTTGTTGATCCCGTCGAGGTCGGGCGGAACCAGCTTTCCCTTGACGCTGAACTTGTCGCCGGTCTGGGGGAAGAGGATCTCGGCTTTTTCCGGCCGCGTCATCCCGGCACCAGCGGATTCGACGCTGAGCGCTTTGATCTCGGCCTCCTGCATCAGCAGCGCCGCCTTGAGCGGCTCGACCGGCCAGTTCGCGTAGTCCCGGTCACTCCGGGTGGGCACCGATCCCGAAAATCGCACCTTCTCGGGTTGCGAGGTCGCGCAAGCCGCCAGGCTGACCGACACCAGCAGAAGAACCAATCGCCGTCCCGTTTTCGACATGTATCCCCCTCACATGCAACCGGAATCAATGGTCGCTGACACTCTACCCGCATTCGTCTGCGCCCGAAGGGCGGTGCAGCACTGACGCGTTGCAGAATCGCTAATTATCGGTGGTCTTCGCCAGACCCCGCGCCGCCTTCAGGATGGCGGCGTTATCGGGTCGAATTTCGTAGTCCGGATTGGAGTACACCCATCGGATCGCGCCGCCGGCTTCCACCAGGAACACGCTCGGAACCGGGAGCTGGTGGTGTTTTTCACCCGACGCCTCTTCGAGGTCGATCCCGTACTCCAGATACATCCGCACATCGTCGTCGCTGAGTTGAAACGCGATGCCGAACGCGCGAGCGGCTTCGAGCCGACTATCCGAATAGAGGCTGTAACCGAGGTCGTTTGCCTTGCGACTCTCTTCGAGCTTGGCAGGTCGGTCGGCGCTGATCGCGATCACCGGAAACCCCAAGCTCGTCAACTCCGCTTCGATCACGCGCAGCTCGCCGAGCTGCGTATCGCAATAGGGTCACCAGCCGCCGCGATAGAAGACGAGCAGTGCGCCGCTCTTGCTGACGAGCTTCGCGAGGTCGACGGTCGATCCGTCCACCGCGCGAACGTTGACCGACGGCACGGACGCGCCCGGCTGCAGGGGTTGGGCGGCTTCTGCGCTCGGGTAGACGGAGTTCGCCGCGGCCGCCAGGCCCGCGATCAGCAGCAGGCCGCTCGCCCAGCCCACACCAATGTTCGTTCGCATAAATCCTCTGGTCTCGAAGCTTCCGTTCACAGCGACCAATCTAGCAGCGCGGCGGGGACGTTGGTGAATATTCACCCCCAGCGGTGCGCTTTCTGCGAAGAGTAGCGGTGATGGGGGGGTGAATGTTCACCAACGTCCCCGCCTCTCGGTTCAATGGACTGCGACCTCGAAGGAGTAGACGCCCTCGGGCGCCACTCGTGGGAGGGTCTCTCGGCGTCCGGAACGGTCTGCGGCGGACAGGAAGTACTCGATCGCAGTCGCCGCGGGCGCCGGAATCGAAGCGGTGTAGGTCTCCGGTGTCGCGCCGGCCGTCAACGCCACCTCGTTCCAGTTCGTCTTGCCGCGCACGCGCCACGAGAGTTTGAGTTCGTCTGCGATGAGCCCCGCGCGGCTGTAGTCGCGGATCAAGACGTCGACGCGATGGGAATCGGCGGGCTTCACGCGGCCGCGGATCTGCTGATGGGCCATGTAGAGCATCTTCGGATCCCAGACCGCGCGCACGCGGCAGTGCAGCGCGTCGTACCACGCCCACCCCATGACATCTTCGTATGCGTAACCGATGACCTCGTAGCCGGGCATCGCTTCCCGGAGCGTAGCGAGCGCTCTTTCATCCGTATCGACCCCGAATAGCGGAACGAAGATCTTGCGATTCAAGATCAGCGCGTTGGTGTAGTTGGCGACGTGGTGGCCCATGTAGTACGGGGCGGCGTCGATGCGCACGATCCGGTAGGGGCGGCCATAGGGGGTCTTCAACTCGGAGAGAAGCGCGACGATCGCTTCGGTCGGACGGTGGTCGGGGTGACCTTCGGGAACCCGTTTGACGAGTAGCGTCTCGGCGTCGAGGGGCTTGAGCAGGCAGTCGATGTGTTGGATCCCGAACCACTCGAAATTCGGAACCACCACGTAGCGGTGCAGTCCGAGTCGGGCCGCGACGGCTTGCCGGAATTCACTCTCCGAGAGGCCGAACCAATCGCGGTTTTCCTTCAGCATCACGCAGGTCGAGAATGCGGTTCCGAGCCCGTCGACGAGCGCATTGCCGCCCGTGAGCCCAAACGGGAGCTTGACAGTCGAGACGCCGAGCACCTCTGCGAGGCTGTCCGCATTCAGGTCGGTGCTGCCCCCGGGTATCCACTCGTTTAGAAACGGGATCAGGCCGAGGAGGTCGTAGAGGCGCCCTTCACAATCCGGCAGCGCCATCGGGTAACCGTTGAAGGTCGGATCGAGCAGGTGGTAGTTCGCATTCGCGTCGAAGAGGGCGGACGGCCCCCAATCGCGTGTCCAGTTTTCGCCGTCGAGGGTCGGATCGACGATGAGTTCGACCGATTCGAGATCGACTCCGAGTTCGGTCAGCCTTGCAGTCGCCTCTTCCCGCTGTTCGAGATCCGCCACGATCAGGAACAGGCGGTCGTCCTCTGCGATCTCGACGAGCAGTTCATCCGGCACCACCGGTGGCCAGACCACGAGTGCGCCGAGCGCGGGTTCCCACTCTGCGGCGATGCGCGGATGCTCGCCCGCAGCTCCGGATGCGGTGGCGGATCCGAGCCCAATCGCGACCGCCGCTGCAGCGGCGACGATCTGGCGGCAGATCGGGGCGAATCGCGTTCGAAACGGCGTGCTGTCCTCTCGCATCTCCACTCCCTTCAGGCCAAAGCTTTCTCGAGCGGTGTCCTGCGCGATAGAGAGATCGCATAACCCTGATGAATCGCGACGAGCAGAGGTGCTCCCACCAGGTAGTATTCGGGCCACCAGGCCTGCGCCATCGGCATGACCAGCAGAAGCGCGATGCCGGTTGCGACCCCGACCAGCACTCCCGCGTGTACGAATCGGTTGGACACAGTTCGGCCAAACAGTCGGCCGAGGAGTGCGATCCAGACCGCGAGCAGGCCGATGCCGCCCGTGACGAAGGCGACCGCGATGCCACCGGTGTAGGCGTTGCCGATTCCGTCGCCCGCCAAGTCGAGTACGTGTCCGGTCCAGAACACGGCCACGGGAAAGTGGTAGAGGAAGGTGAAGGTCAACGGCACCAGGCCGAAGACCAATTCGACGAGGAGAAGCAGTCGCGTGCGCCAGCGCATGATCACCCCCGGATCCGAGATCCCAGGCCGCAGCTCGGCGGCGCCATTCGGAGCGCGGAGTCAGCGCAGCTGGCACCATTACAGGTAGGGCTTCGCGTTCAGTCCGGGCGCCGCATCGACGCGGTTGACGTTACCACGTCGTCCGGGCGAATATGGAACGGATTGCCGCTCGCTGGCGCAGATCCGCAAATTGGGGCGCCGCGCCTCGAGTCCCTCGTAATCCGCGCCAGCATCCGGATCGCAAGCGGGTGGTCGGAAGTCGCTTTTGGCGCTCGGGAGTCATCAGATGAAGAGAGCGATGCTCGCCCTGCTGGTTTCGACGCTGATGGCGGGTGCGCCGCAGAGTGCGGCTGCCGGGACGACCGTGATCACCCACGGATTTGCGGCCGATGCCACCACGCCCGCGCTGTGGACGTTTACGATGGCCGAGGCGATCCTCGAGGCCGACGGCGACCCGTCCGATTGCGGGGCGATCGGCAGCGAGACGCCCCTCGGCACGGTTTTCCTCTACTCGCCGGATTTCGGAAGCTGGGATTTCTACTGCGGCAGCGACACCCCCAACGGCGAAATCGCGCTGGTCTTCAACTGGGCCGAAGAGTCCGACGGCGCGGATACCGGCGGCACGCAGGGCTTCGCAGAGGCGGCCGCGGATGCGCTCTACGCCGCACTGCGCGATCCGCAGCTTGCGGGCAATTTCGCGGGCGTCGATCTGCTCGCGGGCGACACCCACTTCATCGGCCACAGCCGCGGTGCCGTCGTCAACAGCGACTGCGTGGAGCGCCTGGCGGCCGCGGGGATCGCGGTCGATCAGGTCACCACGCTGGATCCGCATCCCGTGGACGGAACCCTCGACAACCCGCTCGGCCCGCTCGACTGGGGCGATCGCGCGCCGATCACCTGGACGAACGTGGCCTTCGCGGACAACTACTGGCGCGCCGACGGCGGGGGCTTTCCGGCCTACTTCGATTTCGATGGCATGCCGCTCGACGTCGACCTCGATCTCTTTCTCGGCGACGCGATCGAGGCGCCGTTCGATTTCGATCCCGTCTACGAACACATCGAAACCCACGCCTGGTACCACGGCACGATCGACCTGACGGCGACCAACGACGGCGACGGCACCCCGATCGACAACGAGGCGTCCGGTACGAGCTGGTACGACTTCGGCGGTGTGCCCGCGCGCAACATGACGGGCTTCTACTATTCGGCGATCGGGCAGGGAGCCCGCCCCAACCCCGTGGTCGGGTTCGATCCCGGCTGGTCGCCGCACGAGATCTACAACGGCGATTTCGAGATCGTCAACGACGACATCGCGAATCTCGGCATCGGCTACGCGGGCTGGCGCTTTCACGGCGGAGACAAGGCCGGGACGGCGGTTCCCTGGTCGTCTGCAAATCCTCCCGCGGGATCGAGCTACTACCTCACGCTCTTCGCGGGTGCGAATACCAGCTCGCTGACCCACAACCGGCTCTTCGTCGACGAATCGGTCGGCGCGATCGAACTCACGCGGCGCATCGCGATCGCCTCCGCGAACGATCGGCTTCGGATCGCGCTCGACGATGGGACTGTCGAAGAGACGCTGGCCGACGTCGACCTGTCTACCACGGCACCTTGGGAGGTCGTCTCGTTCGCCATTCCCGCCGCGAGCGTTGGCCGGACCCATGCGATTCGCTTCGCGCTCGATGGGGGCGGGGACGGTGTCGAAGCGGTCGTCGACCTCGACGACATCCACTTCGTGCCAGAGCCGGGCGGCGCGCTCGCGCTCGCGGCCGGCTGCGTGGGGCTGTTTGCCCTGGCCCGCAGGCGCGACGGACGCGGCCGGATTCGCTAGAACCCACCCGCGTTCCAGCGGGCACTCCAGCCCTTTCTGCGCATCGGGATCCAATTCATTCGTGCCCCATTCTCGCACCGACAATTCCACGCACGGCGTGCTGCTGATGAGCCTCGCGGCCTTCCTCTGGGTGCTGCACGACACGATCAGCAAATGGGTGGTGGACGACTACTCGATCTACCAGGTCCTGTTGCTGCGGACGATCTTCTCGCTGTTGCCGATTGCGATCGTGCTGCGCCGCGAGGGGGGCATGATCCGCCTTCGCAGTTCGAAAGTCTGGATCTGCCTGGGCCGCGGGTGCCTCGCGGTGGCCTGCTTCATGCTCTTCCTCGCGGCTCTCCCGCTGATGCCGTTGACGGACATCTTCGCGATCGTGATGTCCGCACCGCTGTTGATTTCCGCGCTCTCCGCACTGCTGCTCAAAGAGGCCGTCGGATTCCGGCGTTGGATCGCCGTTCTGATCGGATTTTCCGCCGTGTTGGTGATGGTGCGGCCCGGCGGGCAGATCGATCGGACGGCTGCATTGCTCGTGATGGGCTCGGTCATCACCTACGCGTTGGCGATGATCCTGACGCGTCGGCTCGGCACCACCGAGAGCGCGGGCGCGATGACGTTCTACACGGCGCTGGTCTTTCTCGCAGTGGGGCTAATTGCCGCACCCTTTACCTGGATTCCGCCGACACCGATCGGGCTATTGCTGATGGCGGCCACCGGCTTGCTCGCGGGTTCTGCGCAGTACTGTCTGACCGAGGCGTTCCGGATCGCGCCGCCCTCGGTCGTCGCTCCGTTCGAATACACATCGCTGGTCTGGGCCATGCTCTTCGGTTTTCTGGTCTGGGGGGACGTTCCCACAAAACTCGTTCTCGCGAGCGCCGCGGTGATCATCGCGAGCGGCATCTACGTGCTCCACGACGAGAAGACAATCAAACGGCGCAATCGCGCATCTCCGGTCTCTTTCCCCCCGGGTTCTTGAGTCAAGTCGTCACCTACATCGTCCGATTTCGACAGTTGGGAATCGCGCGCGTTTTTCGCGCGCGGTGGCCGAATTTGCTGGATTTTTAAGCGTGCCGGCGCATACTTTTTCATGGCTGCATCGTCGGTGCAATTTTCTCGGAGGGATGACGCAAATGGGTGCACTGCGGAACGACTCCATGCTTCTGAGATGCGGGTTGAGCGTACTCGCCTCCATCCTGCTCTGCTTTGCGACAGCCGCTGCCGCTGATGATGTCGAGCCAGATATCGCGCCAGAAGACGACCCGTTGATCGCATCGATCGATGCGTACATCGCCGGGTTGAACATCGACAAGAGCGACAAGGACTGGAAGACGAAGGTGCCGGCGCCGGGCGCATCGGGATCCTTCGATCCGGATATGTCCTACTACTGGATTCTGGAAACCAACAAGGGAACCCTCAAGTTCGAGCTGTTTCCCGAGGCGGCGCCCCTGCACGTCTTGAGCACGATCTACCTCACCCGGATGGGCTTCTACGACGACGTGAGGTTTCACCGCATCATTCCGGATTTCGTCGCCCAGGGTGGCGATCCGACCGGTACCGGGAATGGCGGGCCCGGATACCACTACGACGGCGAATTCGGTGCGGGGCTCTCGCATAACAAGGCCGGCATCTTGAGCATGGCGAACGGCGGTCCGGGAACCGATGGCAGCCAGTTCTTCGTCACCTTCGGTCCGGCCGCGCGGCTCAACGGCAAGCACACGATCTTTGGCGAACTCGAAGAGGGCAGGCCGACGCTCAGCAAGTTGGAGCGCGCGGGCACGACGCGAGGCAAGCCGAAGCGGAAGGTGTACATCAAGAAGGCGAGCATCTACATCGATTGAGTCGCATCGCGGCAAAACGCCGTTTGTGTCGATCCTCGATCGATAGCGGGTCCGCGAGCCGACTCGCGGCGGATTTCCAAGACAGAAAATGCAGCTTCCGATTGCGAACCGTGACACACGTCACGGAACGCAATCGCTGCGGATGTTCCACTCGGAGTGCCGACACACGGCACCGGGGGAATTTTTGATGTCGATTCGAACGATCAGCAAGGCTCTCTTCTCAGCTCTGACGTTGACGATCGCGTTGGCTGGCGCGAGTTGGGCGGGGGATACCGAGCAGAAGGATGCCGGCGAAACCGCTTCGGTCGATGCGGCACCGCCCGCGGCCGAGGCGGATGAAGATGCGACCGCTGAAAAGGCCGAAGCTGCCGACAACGAGGAAGCCGAAGCCGCGAGCGATTGATCCACTGGGGAACGCCGTCGCGGGCGGTTGGCGCGGATGGCTCGGGCGTCGACAGGCCACGTCTGCCCGATCGCTTCGGATTCAATTGGCGCCTGCGACGGCGTCTGCCGCATCGCAATTCGAACCCAAACCCAAATCGGAGCGGCACTTCTCGCTCGCTTCAAATAAAGTTTTGTGTCAGGGGAAACCCTCGATTTTATTTGATATCTCACTGGCTTCGCAATCAAGCTCAGATTTCCTCCTACCGATAGCTTTGGTGGCCCAATGTGGGGTGGCCGGAGCCGCGGATGTCGTTCGAAGTCTTGACCATCTACGCCGTCATCGTCGTGAATTTGCTGATCGGCGCGCGCCTGGTTCGAAACGGATTCAAAGACAGCGCAAAGCCCGAGCTGATCCTCGGCTGGGCACTCACCTGCGACGCCACGGAATGGCTTCTCTGGTATCTATCCGCCTACACAGCTGCCGACGGCACATCCCTGGGTGACGCACTCGGCTTTTTCTGTCGTTTCTTCATCGCGGCCACGGTTTGTTGCTTGCTCTGGTTCACGCAGGCCGTTTTCCATACTGAGAGTCGGCTTGCTCGCAGCATGGTCGCTCTGGGCTGGCTCGGCATGTTCGGTGCGTTGGCTGGCACCGCGTGGGAAAGGGACTGGCACGGTTATAATGCGGAGAGCGCGTGGGTCTGGATCGAGCAGATCACGCAAAACTGTGTCTATGCGTGGATGTTGGTGGAAACTGGTCGCTATCATCTGCTGTTGAGGAAGCGCCTCGCGCTCGGATTGACGGAGCCGCTCGTCGTCAACCGGGTACTGCTCTGGTTCGTCTACGCGGCCTGGATCTTCAGCGTGCAGGGTCTCGTGGCCCTATCGGTCGTCATCGCCAACCAGGAGGGCGCGTATCCGGGGATCATCGACGCCGGTATGGCCCTGTTTACGGTCTTCTCCGCGATCGCTCTCTGGTTGGCGTTCTTTCCGCCTCGGGCCTACGAGAACTGGGTGCTCTCTCGTTATCCCGCGATCGAGCACTAGGATCTCTCGAACAACCTACCGGCTGATTTCAGTCAGTTGTGTGTTTCAGCCCGCGAAGTGTCGCAGCGTGCGCGGTTAGCGGGTGGCTTCCGCGTTGGCGGCGGACACCGCGTCGAGCTGAAGCAGCAGCTCCTCGGCGCGCAGCTTCGAGCGATCGACCTCGCGGCTGGCGGTCGCGCAATCCGTGCAGTTGGCGATCTCGAGGACGCGCGAAATCTGGCTGCGCGCTTCGGCGGCGCGATTCAGCGCGATCAGGCACTCCGCGGCGCGAACCCGGGCGAAAACCTCGACGTCGCGGTGAACCTGGGCGTCCGTCCGGGTTCTGGGCTTCGACGCTGCGAGGATCTCGGCTGCGCGCAGCAGGTTTTCGACGGCGGGTTTGCACTGCTCGAGCTTCAGATAGGCGCTTCCGATCCGCGCGAGCGTCATCGGTCGGGAAGACTCCATCCGATCCATGCGCTCGTAGTAATCGAGTGCGAGCTGGAACTCTCCGAGGTTGAAGTGGATGTCGGCCAGATTCCCCATCGCAGAGAGGTTGCTCGGATCGAGTTGAATCGCGCGCGTCAACGACTTGCGGGCCAGCTCTGCGTAGCGCCGTCGATCGGCGGTGGCGGTTTCGGGGAGATTCGCGAGCAGACTGTAGTTGAATCCGATCCGGCCGCGGATTTCGGCTTCGTCGTAGAGCTGTTCGCCCGCAAGCGCGTAGGCGTCGATCGCCTCGAGGAAGCGAGCCAACTGCTCGAGCGCGCGCCCGCGCTTGTAGTGGGCGCGCGCGTATCTGGGGTGCTCTGCTGCAATCTCGTCGAATTGCTCGAGCGCCTTGTCGGGTTTGGCCATTTCCAGATAGATATCCCCGAGCGTGCCGCGCACGGGGATGAGGTTGTCGTCCGGCTCCGGCGCTTCGAGTCGCGCCTGCAGGATCGCGATGGCCTCTTCGAACCGGCCCGTGGCGTAGATGGCTTCGGATCGCGCGAGCAGTTCTTCGAGGCTCTCCGCCGAGGCGGTTGCTGCCAGCAGCGCGGCAAAACAGACGGCCAGTCGAATCGATCTGCGCATGGCCGTCGCAGCGGCCCGCGTTCGGATGCTCTCGAAGCGCGGCACCGATCAGTGGAGGCGCTTGCGCCAGCTCGAAGCGAGGTCGCTCAGTGCACCCGCGAGCGAGCCGTGTTCGCGCCGTTGGGTCTTGCCACCCCTGCGCGAGTCTTCGACGCGGTAACGGCTCGGGTCTCGCCGATCCTGCAGCACGCGGACGGTTCGGCCCCTTCCTTTGTCACGCAATCGAACACCAAACGCGAACGGGCGGCACGCCATCGGGATCTCCTCCTCGCGGGCGAAACTCGCGCTGCCCGCATGAGGCACCCTTCGACGCCCGCTCGCGATTCCTTGAGTAAAATCCGGCGGCTCGGCGATTTTTTGCGCGCTCGTGAGGGGGCCCCGGCTGGCCCGGGGGGCCGGCGCGGAGGTATCGTCCGGGCCCAATCGGGGGATTTCAGCATGGATATCGAGTACTTCGACCGCGAGACCCCGAGCGCCGAGATCGTCGCGGCGCTGTGCCGCGATGGCGCCGCCGTGGTGCGGGACCAGGTGAGTGGGGACGTCGCGGACGCCGTACTCGCCGAGCTTCGGCCCTATTTCGACAAAGAGGGACGGCTCACCGAGAGCGATTTCAACGGCTACAAGACGCTGCGGACGAGCGGAACGCTCGCGCGCTCGCGCACCGCAGCGGAGCTGATCGGCCACCCGCGCGTGCTCGAAATCGCCGACGCCGTACTGCTGCCCCACTGCATCAACTACCAGCTCGGCAGCACCACCGCGATCGAAATCCTCCCGGGCGAGAGCGAGCAGCTCCTACACACCGATGATGCGATCTATCCGCTGCGCATTCCGGGGCTGCAGCTGCAGATCAGCGCGATGTGGCCGCTGGTCGACTTCACGCTCGAAAACGGCGCGACGCGAATCGTGCCGCGCAGTCATGCGATCAGCGAGCCGGCTGTCGATGAGCGCGGCGTGGCCATCCAGGCGCCGATGTCCAAGGGTTCGGTGCTCTTCTACCTCGGCACCACACTGCACGGTGGCGGCGCCAACCGGAGCGCGGCGCCGCGAGCGGGCCTGGTCAACACCTACAGCCTCGGCTGGTTGCGCGGCGAAGAGAATCACTTCCTGATGGTCCCGCGCGAGATCGCCGACACCTATCCCGAGCCGGTCCGCCGCCTGCTCGGCTACCAGAGCCACGGCCGCCTGCTCGGCACCTACCAGGGCGACCCCGACGGGCACTGGCGAGCCGAGTAGCGGCGTCGGCCGCGGGTGATTCGAAGGGATTTCTTGTGCGATGCTCTGCTCCAACTGCTGCGCGGTTGTCCAGGCACTGACGGCTGCGGAAGAATTTGTTGCCAAACCACCGATTGGACCGAGTGATGCGACCCTCCAAACGGCATCGCCTCGAAATGAAACAGAGCGAGCTCCGAAACAAGCGTCGCAAGCGGGTCGATCCGCTGCTGGGCCGGCGCCTGATCGAAGGGCAGAAACCCCGTCACGCAGTGCTCGCGGGTGCGGTGGTCGCGCTGGCCGGGGCGATGATCTGGACGATCGTCGCGTTGGCGACGGGCCTCGCCATCGAGTGGCTCGCGATCGGGATCGGCGCGGCCTGCGGGCTCGCGGTTGGCTACTTCGGGCGGGCCGTCGATCGTCGCTTCGCGCGGATGTCGGCCTACTTCTGCCTCCTCGCCTGCGTCGTCGGCGAACTCCTCGTCGCCTACGCGCTCCAGCTCGAGATCTGGCTGCTCTACAGCGCCAGCTCCCTGACCCGGCTAGTCGTCTTTCTGCTCGCGGGCGCGGTCACCGCGCACCTGTGCACCTTCGCCTGGCTCTCTCGCGAGCAGAAACAGGCGCTCTGGAAGGAGCGGCACGAGCGCGCCGGCGGGCCTGCGGACGCTTCGGAGCCGTGAGGTTCGGCCCTCCCGGACGCCCTGCGCGGCGCCTTCGGGACGCTCGCCGAAATCGTGATATGCTCGGCGCGAGGCGGGCGGATAGGGGCCCTCTGGGTGCCCGCGGTCGATTCGCAGCCCAGATCCGAGAGGAGATAACCGATGATTCGCCGAATTCGCCGCAACCTGCTGTTGGCGTCGCCGCTGGCGGTATGGGGGGCGATTGCCGCCCTCGTGCTGCCCGCGTTGCCCGTGCAGGCCGATGACATCGAGCCCGAGCCCTACGTCGAGGAAGCCGTCGAGGAGCCCGAGGCCGAGCCGGAACCCGTCATCGAAGCGGAGTTGGAAGAGGTAGAAGAAGAAGACGAGGCCGAGTCCGAAGAAGAGTCGGCCCGCAACATCGAAAAATTCCTCGATCTCGTGCTGGTGCGCCCGCTCTACATCGGCCGGCTCGTGGTCGGTCTGCCGTTCTTCGTCTTCTAT
>JAFDBP010000234.1 GCA_019313245.1 Deltaproteobacteria bacterium | reverse complement strand
GACTTCACCTGCCCGACCCACGAGCAAAAGGTCGACTGGGTCGAGGAGCCATCGTTCTTCTTCGCAATGTCGAAGTACCAGGACCGGCTGCTCGAGCACTTCGAGAACAACCCCGAGTTCGTCCAGCCAGAGCACTTCCGCAAAGAGATCATGTCCTTTATCCGCGGCGGGCTGCGCGATCTCTCGATCAGCCGCACCAGCTTCTCGTCGTGGGGGCGACCGCTGAGGCTCAGCACGTATTGCGCCACCTGCTTGATCCCGGGTTCACCGCCGACCGCCGCACCCATCGGCGGCATCATGCCGTTGCGACCGTGGGTGATCGTCTGCACGATGGTTTCGGGAGCCCCGCCGTAGAGCCAGTCGTCGTCCGTCAGGTTGGGGTAGCCGTCTCCACCGCGCGCGTCGGAGCCGTGGCAGGTCGAACAGTTGATCGCAAACAGCCGCCCTACCATTTCGATCGCTGCCGGCTCATCGAGGAGATCGGGAATCGACCGTTCGAAATAGCGGGCGTAGATGGGACCGTACTGCGCCTTCGCGTCCGCGATCTGATCGTCCCATTGACCGCCGGAAGTCCAGCCGAGGCCGCCCGCAAATCTTCCCAGTCCGGGATACAGCGCCAGGTAGATCACCGCGAAGATGATCGTCACCACGAAGAGCCAGGTCCACCACGCGGGCAGGGGGTTGTTGAGTTCCCCGATCCCGTCGAACTCGTGCCCGACGGGCTCGCCACTCTCGCCCGGCTTCACCTTCGCCTTGCGATTGGCGTAGAGAAGCCACGCGCACCCAACCACGTTAAGGACCACGATGACAATTACATACACACTCCAGCTATGGGTCATCGCTCGCGATCTCCCGCCGAGGTGGTCGTGGATTCCCATTCGTCCGCAAAAGGCAACATCGCGTCGTCCTCGAAACGACTCCGATTGCGCGAGCTGTACGCCCACCAACAGACTCCACCGTAGGTGAGCATCGTCACCAGTGTGATCAAACCCCGAAAGTCATTGATGTCCATCGCTCAACGCCTCGCCTTGAGATGGGTTCCGAGCTGCTGCAGATACGCGATCACGGCCTCGATCTCGGTCTTGCCCGCGACGGCTTGCTGCGCACCCTCGATGTCCGCGTCCTCGTAGGGAACGCCGACGGAACGCAGCGCCCTCATCTTCGCCGCCGTGTCTTCTCCGTCGAGCGTGTTCTCCGCGAGCCAGGGGAATCCCGGCATGTTGGATTCGGGAACCACGCTTCGCGGATTGATCAGGTGGGTTCGGTGCCAGTCGTCGCTGTAACGCTTGCCCACCCGCGCCAGATCGGGGCCCGTTCGCTTCGATCCCCACAGGAAGGGGTGATCGTAGGCCGACTCTCCTGCGACCGAGTAATGGCCGTAGCGCTCGGTCTCCGCGCGCAGCGGCCGAATCATCTGGGAATGACACCCCACGCATCCCTCTCGAATGTAGATGTCGCGACCTTCCAGCTGAAGTGCGGTGAGGGGCTTCATGCCTTCGATCGGCTCCGTGACCGTGTCCTGAAACATCAGCGGAACGATTTCGGCGAGCCCTCCGAGACTGATCACGGCGATGACGAGGACCACCATCAGGCCCATGTTCTTTTCGATGACTTCGTGATTCACCGAATTACCCCCTTAAGCCGCATTCGCGGCGGAGCGCGCGCCGCGAATCGTCTTGTAGGTGTTGTAGGCCATGAGCAACATGCCGGAGAGGAACATGAGGCCTCCGATGAGTCGCCCGACGTAATAGGGCCAGGTCGCATCGACGGATTGCACGAACGAGTAGGTCAACGTCCCGTCTTCGTTCACCGCGCGCCACATCAGTCCCTGCATCACTCCGGATATCCACATGAACGTCGCGTAGAGCACGACGCCGAAGGTCGCGAGCCAGAAATGGATATTGACGAGCGCCACGCTGTACATCGACTTCACGCCATAGAGCGTCGGAAGGAGCGAATAGAGGCTGCCGATGGTCATCATCGCCACCCAGCCGAGGGCCCCAGAGTGAACGTGCCCGACCGTCCAATCCGTGTAGTGCGAGAGCGCGTTGACGGTCTTGATCGCCATCATCGGACCCTCGAAGGTCGACATCCCGTAGAAGGAGAGCGAGACGATCATGAAGCGAATCACGGGGTCATTGCGCAGCTTATGCCACGCTCCGGAAAGCGTCATGATTCCGTTGATCATGCCGCCCCACGAGGGCGCCAACAGAATCAACGAGAAGACCATTCCGAGCGACTGCGCCCAGTCGGGCAGCGCCGTGTAGTGCAGGTGATGCGGCCCCGCCCACATGTAGACCGAGATCAGCGCCCAGAAGTGGACCACGGAGAGGCGGTAGGAATAGATCGGCCGCTCGGCCTGCTTGGGAACGAAGTAGTACATCATGCCGAGGAAGCCCGCGGTCAGGAAGAATCCCACGGCGTTGTGCCCGTACCACCACTGCACCATCGCATCCACGGTGCCCGCGTAGATCGAATACGACTTCATCGCAGAGACGGGAACGGCCAGGCTGTTGACGATGTGCAGCACAGCCACAGTCAGGATGAAGCCGCCGTAGAACCAGTTGGCGACGTAGATGTGCGCGGTCTTCCGCCGCGCGATCGTGCCAAAGAACAGGATCGCGTAGGCGACCCACACCACCGCGATCAAAATATCGATCGGCCACTCGAGTTCCGCGTACTCCTTCGAAGTGGTGTATCCGAGCGGCAGGCTCACCGCTGCGCAGAGGATGACCAGCTGCCAGCCCCAGAACACGAACGACGCCAATTTGTCCGAGAGCAGTCGCACCTGACACGTGCGCTGCACGACATAGAGCGACGTTCCGAACAGCGCGCATCCGCCGAACGCGAAGATCACGGCGTTGGTGTGAAGGGGGCGGAGCCGTCCGAAGCTGAACCAGGGTGTATTGAAGTTGAGCTCCGGCCACGCGAGCTGCGCGGCGACGATCACACCCATCAGCATTCCGACGACGCCCCAGACGACCGTCATGACACTGAACTGGCGCACCACCCGGTAGTTGTAACCCTGCGCTACGGGATCGTTCGCACTCATCGATGAACCTTCTTCATTGTCTGATGTTCCGTTGGTCGCGTAATGGAGCGACCCGCCGCGAAGGGAATCCGAAATTCCACCGCGCGACCATTCAGTCCCACAAATTCAAAGCCATATGAATGGGTCCTTGCCAGCTCTCCCCCACCCAGATGCATGGGGAGCCCGACCCGCCATCGAAGCCTTCGTCTCACGCGGCCAGAACCGTACCAACCACCAGCGCATCGCCGCGTCAGTCCGGTTTGGCAGTCCGCTCGAGAAAAATTGCGCCGCCAGACGCCCGATGCCGGCCGCGGGACCATACCAGCGACGCCCCCGTAGACGCCAACACGATGCGGTGATCTCTCCAGGTGTGGCGTATTGCCACACGAGTCGAAACGGTGCACCTTGATCGCGCAGGGGCGAGCCTCGCAAATCCGAGGATGCACGGCGCTCCGAGGCTCTGGGTTCGCGCCGAACCGCGGGCTGCGCGCGCCCGATCGGAGGCGGATCAACCTCGTATAGGATCTCGCGGCTCCCTCAATGGGAAGCCATCCTCTGGGAAGTGAGGCGTTTTTGCTGACCGAGAACGAAGACCCCGCGGCGACACTTCCGAAGCATTCGCGCCCCGCGACCCTGACGGTGCTCGCGCTCGTGGTTGCGGTCGCATCGGCTCCGCTGATCTTGCGGATCGAAGCGGCCTGGGTGGCACACTGGGCGAACGGCTGGTTGGTGGTAATCGTGGGCGCCACCGCGCTGAAATGTTTTTCGACCACCCGGCGCCTGCGAGGCAAAGTGCGAATTGCCTGGCTCTTCATCAGCCTGGCCTATCTCTCGAATGTGCTCGCCCAATTGACCTGGGCGATCTACGAAACGATCCTGGATATTTCAAATCCGATTCCATCACCCGCTGACATCGGCTTCATGATTGCCCCGCTCCTCTTGATGATCGGAATCTGGATCTATCGCACGAGCACTCCAACCCTCGCATCGGCGCTCGTTCAACTCGGCAACACGGGGATACTCGCAGCCGCCATCTTCTTGTCGAATACGATCATCTTCCAACACCACCTCACGTCATTGACCGTCCCCGGGCAGCGCCATGTGCTCATCGCATATGCGGCCATCGCGATGACCGCGTTTGTCTTCGCACTTTTCAACATCTGCTTCTACATGCACGGTCGCAGGCGCATCGTCATGCTGCCTCTGCTGATCGTGCTGGGATCGCTCGCGGTATCGGATTACCTCTCGGTGTACGAGTTTGCGTCCCACACCTACAACTCGGGATCTTTCGCAAACATCGGCTATTTCATCACGTCTTCGTTCGGCTACTGGGCCGCCTTCGAGCAGGATCTGGCGGCAGTGGATCCCACGAGAGAAAGCGACCTGCTGTCCATCGATCGAACTGCGCGCCAGTGGGAAACACTTCTGCCACCGTTCGCGATCGCGGGACTGGTGGGCGTGACGCTTTTTCATCCCGAGGGATTGACCCCGGATATCGCCCCACACGCCATCGGTGCGTCGGTTCTGTTCATGATATCGATCGGATTGCGCGACTGGTGGTCGCAGCGCATCGAGGTCGAACTCGTCGAAAAATCGGAGACAGGCGCTTCGTTGCTTCGGCAGAGCGAGCAACAGCTGCTGATCAAGAACGAGCAGTTGGCCGCCGCCAATCGCGAACTTTCGAAGGAAGTGATCACCCGGAAGCACATGCAGGAAGAACTCCGCCACTCCCAGAAGATGGAGGCGATCGGCCAACTCACGGGCGGAATCGCCCACGACTTCAACAACCTGCTGGCGGTCATCGTCGGCAATATCGACCTGCTCGAACAGTCGCTCGAACCCGACAGCCCCGAACGAGCCTATACCGAGGAAGCCACGGCCGCCGCCAACCGGGGAGCTGCGCTGACGGGGCGGCTGCTCGCCTTTTCGCGCAAGCAGCCCCTCGATTCGCGGCCGGTCTTCATCAACGACCTCCTCGAATCGATGACGGGCCTGCTGGAGCGCACCCTCGGAGAAACCATCGAGTTGCGATTCAAGCTGAGACCGAACATCGCTCCGTGCATGATCGACCGGCTACAACTCGAAAATGCGATCTTGAATCTGGCGATCAATGCGCGAGACGCCATGCGCAATGGCGGCTCGATTACGATCGAGACCGCGAACGTCTCGCTGGACGAACACGACGCTGCGATGATTCCAGACGCCGACGCGGGCGATTACGTCTTGATTGCCGTGCGCGACACGGGCGTCGGGATGTCTGCCGCAGTGCGAGCGAGGGTGTTCGAACCGTTCTTTACGACCAAGGACGTGGGGGACGGCAGCGGGCTCGGACTCAGCATGGTCTATGGATTCGTCAAACAGTCCGGCGGGCACGTTGCAATCGAATCCAAGATGGGATCGGGCACCGAGGTGCGCCTCTACATCCCGTGGACGGACCTGCCGCCCGATGCGCTCGAGGACGTCGGCGCCGACACCGTACCGACCGGGCAGAGCGAATCCGTGCTCGTCGTCGAGGACGATCCCGCACTTCGACAGGTGATCGTCGCGTTTCTCGAGCAACACAACTATCGGGTGGCCAGTGCCTCGAACGGCTCGGAAGCGCTGGCGATTCTGAACGAGCGCGGCCCGTTCGATCTGCTCTTGTCCGACATCATCTTGCCCGGAGACATCTCGGGCCCGGAGCTCGTGAAGCGGATCACCAGCGAGTGGCCAGCGATGAAGTGCTTGCTCATGTCGGGCTACGCGTCCGACGCCTTCGAAGCGAAAACCGGCCCGCCGGATCGCGCAAATCTGCTGCAAAAACCCTTCAGCATGGGAGCGCTCGCGCGCAAGCTGCGATCCGTTCTCGATGCGAAAGAGGGAACCGATTTCGAATCCGATTGATCAGCCACAAGGCCATCGCAGCGCGAGGCGAGCGGCTATCCGGCGATGCGCCTCTCCAGGCTGGCGAGCGCAGCCGCGACGCTGCCGCCGTTCTCGTCGAGCAAGCGGGCGGCCTGCTCGGAATTCAAGTCGGTCGTCGATTCGATGATTCGGATCGCGCGTTCGCGCAGCTTCTCGGAGCCGGGCACCAGGTGCGTCATCAGATTGCCCCTCACGTAACCCAGCCGCACCATGACGGTCGTCGAGAGCAGGTGGAGCACCATCTTCTGGGCGAGGCCGGCCTTCATTCGTGTAGAGCCGGCGATCACCTCGGCACCCGTATTCGTCACGATCGCGATCTCGGCAGCTTCGGCGAGCGGCGAGTCGGGAACGCAGGTAATTCCGATCGTCCGTGCACCCGCGTTGTACGCCTCTTCGAGGCAACTGAGCACGAAGGGCGTGTGGCCGCTCGCGGAGATCGCCACGACCGCATCGCCCACCCCGAGCTCGCGACGGCGCAGCTCGCAGGGGCCCGCGTAGACATCGTCCTCCGCGCCCTCGACGGCCCGCGATAGCGCGCGCGCGCCGCCCGCCACGACGGCCTGCACGCGGCTCGGCTCGATCCCGAACGTGGGTGGCAGTTCGGCGCAATCCAGCGCGCCCATGCGGCCGCTCGTGCCGGCCCCCACGTTGAACCAGCGCCCGCCGCCACCGAGCGTGCAGGAGAGCACGTCGACGGCCTTCTCGATCTGGGGTAGCACCTCGCTCACGGCGGAGACCGCGTTGGCATCTTCGGCGTGCACCGCCGCCAGGATCTCGGCGGTGCTGCGCCGATCGAGATCCCGGGTGGCCTCCAGAACTGCCTCAGTGGACCGGTTCTCTCCCATTCGCAATTGTTTCGGTTGCCGGTGCCGGTTCATGAATGTTTGTGCCTGAATCAGTGGGTGCTGTATGGGCTTCCTCGTCACGCAAAAGACCCTCGAACGCCTCGAATGGAAAGAGGTTCTCGCGATGTTGGGCGAGCGCGCGCGGACGCCCGGAGTTCGCAGGCGCTGCGCAGTGGAGGCTCTGGAGGGCGAATCGCTCGAAGCCTCCCTATTCGAGCCGACCCGCCGCGGAGTGCTCGAACGCCTCGCCGAAACGGGCGAGGCCAGAAACCTGCTCGCGGCTGGCGAAGCACTGCCGCTCGGGAGCATTCCCGATCTCGAACAGACGCTGACCCGCGCGCGCAAGGACGGAGTGCTCGCGGCGCGCGAGCTACTGAATCTGGCTTCGGCGCTGCGCGTCACCCACGAAGCCAGGCGCTTCCTCGAATTGCGACGCGAATCGGCACCCCGACTCGCGGATCTCGCGGAGACTCTCGTCGAACAGCGCGACCTCGAACGCGACATCGACGCCAGCCTCGAACCGTCCGGCGAAGTCCGCGACAGCGCGTCCCCGACGCTCGCGTCCGCGCGGCGGGACACACAGCGAATCGCCAGCGAAATCCAGGCGAAGTTGAGCCACTACCTGCAGGCCCCGAACATCACGCCCCACCTCTCCGACACCTACTACACCATCCGAAACAATCGCTACGTGCTGCCCGTTCGCGCCGATTCGCGAGGGGGCATCGCGGGCATCGTCCACGACGCGTCGAATTCGGGGATGACGCTCTACATCGAACCCGAACCCCTCGTCGAACTCAACAACCAGCTCAAGCGCGCGGAGATCACCATCGAGCGCGAAATCCTGCGCATCTTGCGCGTGCTCTCGCGCGAAGCGGGCTCCGCAGCCGACTCCATCGAAGCCAACATCGCAACCCTGGAGATCATCGACCTCGCGTTCGCCCGGGCCGCGCTCGCAGAAGATTTCGACGCCGTCGCGCCCGAGATCGGCAACGACGGAATGCTGCAGCTGCCGCAGCTTCGACACCCCCTGCTGCCGATCGACGCGGCAGTGCCCAGCGACCTGCGGATCGGCTCCGACTTCACGGCGTTGATTCTCTCGGGGCCCAATGCGGGCGGCAAGACCGTCGCGCTCAAGGCAGCGGCGCTCGCGGCGCTCTTCGTTCGCGCGGGAATGCACGTGTTGGCCGCGGAGGGGGCGCGCGTCGATCTCTTCGACGAAGTGCTCGCTCACATCGGAGACGAGCAGGACATCAGTGAAAATCTCTCGACCTTCTCGGCCCACATGGCAAATCTCGCCGACATCACCCGTCGGGCGACGAATCGATCGCTGGTCGTGCTCGACGAAATTGGCGTCGGCACCGACCCGGGTGAGGGCGCGGCGCTCGCGCAGGCGGCGCTGGAGACACTGGCCGATCGCGGTGCGCGCGTCATCGCCACCACCCACTACAACCTGCTCAAGGAGATGGCCGAAGTCGACGCGCGCTTTGCAAATGCGAGCGTCGAGTTCGACTCCGAGACGCTCGAACCCACCTATCGCCTCCGCATGGGGCTGCCCGGAACCTCGTCGGCGACCTCCGTCGCGGCTCGGATGGGACTCGATGCGCGCGTGATCGCGCGCGCCAACGAGCTGCTGGATCGCGAAGACCGCCAACTCGATCGGGTGCTGGCCGAACTCTCCGCAAGTCGCTCTGCACTCGAAGCCGAGCAGCGCGAGATCGCAGAGTTGAAGTCCGAAACCGAGGCGGTGCGAGATGAGCACCGGGCGAAACTGGAGAGGCTGCAGGCCAGGCGCGACAAGCTGTTCCTCTCGATGCGAGAGGATCTCGAGCAGTCGTTTCGCGATGCGCACGAACAAGTCGCCAGCGTGATCCGCGAGCTTCAGCGCGGTGGCAGCGCGCGCGATGCGGCCGCGGCCCGCGAGAAATTGCAGGCGATCGCGAGTGATGCGGAGGCCTCGCAGCGCGAAGCGGGACTCGAAGCGCCGACCGACGAGCTGCTCAATCCGATCGACTGGCCCCGCGCCGCCGCGGGCGATCTCGTCCAGATCCTCGGCGGCGGCAGGGGCGTGCTCTCGTCGTTGCCCGACCAGCGCGGCCGCGTCACCGTGCAGCTCGGCAGTGCGCGCTTGTCCGTTCCGATGGAGCGGGTGGGAGCGGCGGAGCCCACGGAGAATGCGCAACCGGCGCCGCGCGCGAAGCCGCGAATCACCGTCACGCGCTCGGCTTCCGCAGAGGGGCCGGCCGAACTCGAAGCGGATGCGGATCGCTGCGACCTGCACGGCCTGCGGGTCGACGAAGCCCTCGATCGGCTGGCCTACGCGCTCGACCGGGCCGCATCGGTGGGCCGACCGACGCTCGCGATCAGCCATGGGCGCGGGACGGGCACGCTGCGCAAGGTCGTCCGCGAATACCTCCGCGACTGTCCGTTCATCTCGCACTTCGCCACCGCCGCTCAGCAAGACGGAGGGGACGGCGTGACGATCGCCTTCTTCCGCTGAGAGGTGGAGGCCCGCGCCGCCTAGCCGAGATCTTCCGCGATGTCGGCGGCGGCCCGGTAGCCCGACCGCAGCGCGGCATTCCAGCCGGGACCCATCAGGTAATCGCCCGCGAAGTAGATGCGGCGACCCCGGCGCCGACGGTCCGCCTGGACGCGCGCAAAGCTCGCAATCGCCCGATAGCGCCCCACGTCGAAGCGCGGCACGGCGCGCTTCTCTCTCAACACCTCGGCGAAGATGCCCGCGCCGTGGATGCGCGGGAAGATTCCACCCAACGCCGCGACCAAATCCTTGCCCACCGTTTCGTCCGGCGCTTCGAAGTAAGCCGCACTCCAGCGGCCCGTCGCGCGCAGCAGGGCCAGACCGCGACCCACGGGTACCCGACCGCCTTCGAGTCCGGGTTCGAGCAGAACCGACTCGAGCGGCCACCCCTCGCGATGCGGGAACTGGATCAGCTGCGGATGGGGATGGAACGGTCGGCGCAGCGCGACGGCCAACGAGATTTCCGGCGTGTAGCGAACCTTCTCCAGCCCATCCCGCTCCGCGAAAGAAAATTCCGCGCCCGCCAGGGCGACGGCCTCCGGAGCGGGAACGGCCAGCACCATCGCATCGGCTTCGGCCGTTCGCTCGCGCTCCGCCTCCCGGACGCGGAAGCGCACCCCACCGCCACTGCGACTCTCGACATTCGCCACGCAGGCGCCGAGCGCTGCGGGAACCGAGCACGCCGCTCGATCGATCAGTTCCTGGGATGACGCGCGCAGCAGTCCGAGACGCCCGCCGGCGCCGTCGCGGTACTGGTGGAGAAACAACACCCGGCTCGCCTCGCGCGCGTCGGCGAGCGAAGTGCGCGACACCAGCGGGGCCATCCAATGCCTCGTGACGCGCGCACCGAAATAGAGCCGCCCAAAATCGGCGAGGCTTCGATCGTCGAGACTCGCCGCGCGCTCGGGCCGCTCGGGATCGATTCGATTGCCGTAGCGGGCGACGAGACGCGGAAGGCGCAACAAACCGAGCGTTTGGTGAATTCGAATACCCGGGATGCGCGCGATCCCCGACAAGCTCCGAGAATCGACGACCTGGACCCGATCGCGATGGGCCAGCGCGCTCACCACGGGCCGCGGAGGCAGGAGTTCCGGCAGATCGAGTTCGCCGATCCAGCCCATCAAGGCCCGGTCGGCGCTGCTGACGATCGCGCCAGCGCGCTCGATCGTGAAGTCTTCGCGCACGACGGGCCGCGCGCGCCCGCCGGGGCTCTGCTCGCGTTCGAAGAGCGCTACCTGAAAACCGAGCTGTGCGAGCCGCCGGGCGGCTCCCAGACCGGCAATTCCGGCGCCCACTACCGCAACTTGCTTGGCCGCCATGCGTCGCAATGCCCCCCTGCGAGAATCCCGAGCCCAGGAGCGTGACCCGAGACTGTCGCGCCTGCCGAACGCCGCTGCATCATCGCTGGCTGCGTGGCTCTCAATCGCCCTGGCACTGCTAGCTCGAGAACTCTTCGACTTCTCTTTGCGTCGTCGCCAAGACCGTTTGGGTCTGGCGCCTTGGGCTCAATCGAGCGCCTTGCCAGCCGCGCGCATCGACGCTCGGACCTTACCACGACAGTCTCGAGTCAAGCTGCTAGCAACCCGCCGCGCGCGGGCCGCGAACGCGGGAACTTGCAGTCCGCTGAGAGGATCCCGGTACACAAATTGTGTCACTTTCGCAGCCCGAGTTGCCTACGAGTTGCCGCGGAGTGCCACCACGTGTGTCAAATACCACAGTTTTTCAAGGAGTTAGGCGATCGACTCCACCCCCGACCGGATGGCACGCGACTTGCTCTATCACAGCGGCGTACGACGAACGGACTGTCCTAGCGCCCGGGCTGACAACCCCTCCCGCTGCACTTCGTGTAGCGTGTCGGCCCGGGCGTACCTGTTCGTTCCCAGCACGCCCCCCGGCACCGATCCCGCTGCGCGGCCCTCAACCCCCTCCGCTCCGGCGGGACACCGCGACGCGCGCGGTCGAACCGGTGTCGGACAGCACCCGGCGGGCAATTCCGGCCAGATAGATCGAACCCGACACGCAGAGCAGATCGTCGGCGCCGCAATCTTCCCGAGCGGCGCGAATCGCGAGGTGCGGATTGGGCACGACCTGAACGGGGACGCTCGGAGCCGCGGCGCGGATCGCGACCGCAACCTCGGAGGGAGACAGCGAGCGGACGGGCTCGGCCCGGGTCACCGTGACTGCGTCCACCTGAGGCAACAGATGTCGCAAGATGCCCTCCGCATCCTTGCCGGCTGAAATCGACAGGATCAACTGCGTCCTGCGACGCGGAATCTGCTGCAGCACCTCTGCCAATGCGGCGGCGGAAGATTCGGTGTGGGCGCAGTCGACGAGCACCCACGGCGCGCGACCGATCAACTCGATGCGGCCCGGGAGCCGCACGGCCGCGAACCCCCGCTCGGCGGCATCGATCAACGAACCGCCCCGCACGCAGCCGGGAGCGCGCGCGACGCAAGCCAGCGCGAGCGCCGCGTTGCGCGCCTGATGAGATCCCAGAGCTGCGATCCTCGCATCGACGCGCAGCGCGCCATCGGTCAGGCGGATCGACTGCCCCTCGAGATCCCGATCGAGAATCTCGAAATCGAAATCGCGCCCCAACCGCGCGAGGGGTGAGCCGAGCTCGCGCGCCTTCGCCTCGACGACCTCGGCGGCCTCGGCGCGCAGATCGCCCATCACGGCGGGGACACCGGCCTTCAGAATCCCGGCCTTTTCGGACGCAATGGCGGAGAGGGTGTTCCCGAGTTGGTGCGTGTGTTCGAGTTCGATGCTGGTGATGCAGGAGACGGCAGAGGTGATCACGTTCGTGGAGTCGAGCCGCCCGCCGAGACCGACTTCGAACACGCACCGATCGAGCTTGGCTTCGGAAAACAGCAACAGGGCGACCGCCGTGAGGGCGTCGAAGAAGCTCGGCGCGTGGAGGGGCTCCGCTTCGCGCTGCTCGTCGATGTGCGGCGCGATCCGCTCGACCGCGTCGGCCAGCGCCTCACCTGCGACTTCGCGGCCGTCGATCCGAAAACGCTCGCCCCAGCGCTCGAGGTGAGGCGAGGTAAAGGTTCCGACGCGCTCGCCCGCGGCCCCGAGCAGGGCCTCGACCATCAGGCCGGTGGAGCCCTTGCCCTTCGAGCCGGCGAGGTGGATGACCGACAGTCCCGCCTGCGGATTGCCCAGACGCGCCATCAGGCGGCGGATCGGTTCCAGGTCGAAGCGCGAATAGGGGGCGTTGCGCTCCTTTTCGACGTTGATGAGCCCCGCGAGGTATTCGCTGGCAGCGGCTTCCGAGCCGATTCGCCTGGTTCGCTCCGACATGGCGATCACCCTACAGACGAGAACCCATAAAAAACGGCGGGGCGGCACGCTGGCCACCCCGCCGACGGCTTCGATCCCAGTGGGATCATTGAGCCATGTAGCGCTTCCACTGGCGGTATTCCTTGACCGCCGGATTGGAGGATTCGCTCGCCGGGAAGTAGAACTTCACCGCGTGTCCGCACTCGCGGCAGATCTTGTAGCAGAAATTGAATCCGTCGATCTCCCGGGTGTTGCCCACCATCTCGCGATTGTCATCGCTACAGCAGTTGGCGGGTTTGGTCGGGGAGATGATTCGCTTCGGGTATTCGTTTCGCGGAGATTCGTCGTCGACGTACTTGATGATGTTCTTCATCACGCGATTCGCCCTCGCGTCGGGATTCTGCTTCCGAATGTTGCTGCCGATTCGTCTCAAGTGATCTTCCTCATGGCTGGTTTGCTTCGCCGAGCCGGGGGCGTTGCGAGCCGGCTCGTGAAGGGGCTTTTTGTTCGTTCATCGATATCACGGGGTATCTGGCCTGCGGTACCGGAACGCTGCGCCATCGCGGGCTGCCGCCTCGAAACCGGCACTCCCATGCACCCCGGCCTCCATTCCCCACGCCCGCAGCCCCGCTGCGGGATCCGACGGATTCGGTTCGCACGTTCGAACCGGTCGGCTCCGCTCAATCCTGGAACCTCCGGCTGGAAACGTTGGAGGAATCGACCCGGGCGCGCCGCCACCCACCTCCGAACCGCTCGGAGCCGCAGGTGTGCGAAACGCCAGCGCGAGGCGCGTAACTATACCAGAAAGCTAGCTTTTCGCCAGTTGGGAGGCGTGATCCATCCAGCCAAACGCCGTTCTATCGCCAATTGAGGGCCCAAAACGCGCGAGCGCGGGTCTACGCTCTCTTGGTGCCGACGAGCCGGAGCGGACGGTCCTCGACCAGCGCCTCCGCGGCCTCCCCCGTGTGCCAGCCAAACGCCGCCCGGGCCCGGGTCGCCCGCCGCTGGGCCGCGGTTCGGTCCATCACCAACCCGTAATCGCTGAAGACCGCCTCGAGCGCGTCGAAATTCTGCTCGATCGTGCTGCGCACGGATTCGAATCCGTGCTGAACCGCCTCGGAGCGCTTCCAGAAAGCCAACGGGTTGGTGGCGAAAAAGTTCGCATCCCGCTCCCGGGGCTCGAGCAGGACGATGTCGCCCTGAAATCGGTCATCCGCCAGATAGCGCTGGATGCCGAGCTTGAGCCGGGAGTGGAGCAATGTCCGAAAGGCCTGGTTCAGGATCACCTTGAAGCCCCGGTCGGATATATACCGGCCATCGGCGAAGTAGGGAGCGTCGCCGTCCGGCGAATCCACGCGGTTCAAGAACGGCCGGAACGGGTTGTAACAGATGATCAGGTCGGCGCCCTTTTCGATCGCGATGTCGAGGTTGGCCGTGTGCCGCACGCCGCCGTCGACGTAGTCGACGCCGTTGAGTCGCGCCGGCTTGTAGAAGACCGGCAGCGCCGACGAAGCCTGCACGGCCTGCGAGATCGTGAGTTCCGAGTTTTCGTCGGGGCCGAAAATGGCGCGCTCCGCGGTGTCGAGGTCGCACGCGGTGATGTAGAGACTGACGCCTCGCTTTCGCGCGAACGCGCGAAAGTCATTCGGCATTCGGATTCGCTCCAGGTTGCGCCGCAACCAGCGCTCGATGCTCACATTGTCGAAGAAGCCGCTCGGAAGGTGATGGGACAGGACCGGCAGCTCGCGCGTGGGCGACACGTGATCGAGCAGGCTCAGCACCACGGCTTCGAACTGGGTGTAGGACGGATGCCGTACGAATTTCTGCGCGACCGGCCCCACGGTCGCCGGAAGTTCGGGCAGCGCGCGCAGGAAGTCGAGCCCGATCCCGGGCAGGAAGGTCGCCAGGTCATAGGCGAACTTCGCCGGCCTGGTCGCGAACTCGCGGAGGTTTGGATTGTAGAAGTCGACCGGACGCAGTTGTTCGAAGCGCGTGCTCGTGCCGTCGAGCACCTTGATCATCTCATCGGGCGTGATGCCGGCGGCCAGTGACGCGGAGAGAAGAGCGCCGGCGGACAACCCGACGTACGTGTCGAGTTCGGTGATCTTCCGGCCGACCAGGAAATCGTCCAGGGCCTTGAGGCCGCCGACCTTGAACGCGCCCCCCGAAACCGCGCCGCCGGCGAGCACCAGCGACACCATCGGATTTCGCTTCGGCGGCCGATTCCCGCCCTTTCGAATCAGCGTCAGTCCCATGGGCCACCCCTGAAACCATCGAAGCCGTAGAGGCTCCATCGGCATTTTGCGGGGGAATGTGCAGCTTCTCTCACCACCAGCGGTCTGGAGGAAACCGACTGGAGAACAACGCCTCTGGGCCGATTTAGGGTATCGTCGTCAGCCGCTCGCGTCGAACTCGTCGACCGGCGCGGTGTCGAAGCAAGAGAAAGTCGACCTAGAGGAAACCCCAATTCGATGGATAGACGATTGGCCGTCCTACGATCGAACGCTCTGGTCGCGCTGTTGACCATACCGGCCGCGCTGCTGCTGTCGGCAGCGGCAGTCGAGGCGCAAAGCGCAGCCGAAGGCGATCTCGAAGGCGAGATCGCGCGTGAGGCAGAGCTGCAGCGCGTTCAGGGGGAAATCGACGCAGAGCTCAAGCGTCAAGAAGCCCTGCAGCGCTCTCGCGACCTCTCGGAGATCGGGCGAATACTCAACGGCCCCCCCGCCGAAGCTGCGGATCTCGATGAACTCGCAGACCCGCGAATCGCCCCGAGGGCACCGGTCGATCGCGATCTCCCGGTCGCCATCTTCGATTCCGAGGAGATCGAGGTACCGCCGGGAACTCTCGGCAACAGCGAACACATGGTCATCATCATGCGAACGCTAGACGCGGATCGCGACGGCCATCCCGAGCAGGTCCGCTACATCGACAAGGCCAGCGGCGCAATGATCCGCAAGGCAGCCGATCGGGACTACGACGGGGCGTTGGACACCTGGCAGACCTACGCGGGTGGCTCGCTCGACGAGCGCACCCTCGACACGGACGGCGATGGACACGTCGACACCTGGGAGAGGTACCAGGGGGGGCGAATGATCGAGCGCGTCATCGACCGCAACGGCAACGGGCACAAAGACGCCTTCTACACCTTCGCGACCGGCTCCCTCGTCGAAGAGCGCCACGACCGCGACGACGATGGGCAGTTCGATGTGGTCATCACCTACCGGGGCCGCATGAAGAGCCGAAGCCGAGAAGACCGCAGCGGTGATGGGCAGTTCGATACCTGGACGACCTACGCAGTCGTCGGGGGCAAGGAGCTGCCCGCGTCCATCAAGCGCGACACCAATGGCTCGGGCAAGGTCGACGTCATCGAGACCTTCGAGACGTCGTCGGGAGAGCCGGTGATCGCCAAACGCGAAGAGGACTCCAACGGAGACGGCGCGATCGACGTGACGTCGATTTATCGCAACGGCAAACTCTACCGTCGAGAGTTGGCGGATCCCTCGCTCGTGACCGAATCGGGCGACCTCAAGCCAGAGCCCTGAAACCGGATTCGGCGCGCGTCCGATTCCGGGGGCGCGTCAGGGAGTTTCGAGTTCTTCGACTTCGAGCTTCAGCCCCTTGCGCTGCCTTTCCCTGAACTGGCGCACCTTTTCGCGCTCGACCAGCAACTGGAGTTCGCGGTTCTGCTTGCGGATCGCGTCGAGTTCGAGGGTGAGTTCCTTGCTGGTGCGGCCCGCCACGTCGAACTGGAGATCGAATTCGGTGAACCCCTCCGATCCGTCACTGGCCAGAGCGGTCACCCGCACGCGGTTGGTGCCCTCGCGGACGGGCACGTAGCCCGAAAAACTTCCGTTGGGCAGCAGTCGAACGTCCTCGGAAATTTCGCTCGTCGTCAGGTTCGTAAAGATCACGTCTTCGACACTCGCGAACGTCACTCCCTGCAGATATGTGATCACGTCGCCCGGGTTCACAACGGGCGTAAACGTCCCGAGCGTCAGTCGCGACATCTCGGTGGCCGCGACTGGGTTGTCGAGCGCGTGCGTCCCGAGCGAGTAGGCGTTGATGGTGATCCCGGCTTTGTGGGCGACGCGAGCTGCGCCGAGCGCGGCTTCGGTATCGCCCGGATCCGATTCTCGCGAAGATCCGAACGGAAACGAGGGCACGCCGTCGGTGAGAAACATCAGGATCTTCGCGGCTTCCGGTCTGGGCGCGCTCCTCGCGCCGTGCAGACCGGCCAGTTCGGTCACCGCCAATCGGATTCCGGCGGCGAAATTGGTACCGCCGCGCGGACCGCGCGCGAGAATGCCCTGCAGGGCTCGCCGCACCTGATCGAAATCGCTCGTCAGCGGAACCTCGAGCCAGGCATCCTGCTGGCCGTAAACCGCCTGCCGAAGCGTGGCCGGATTGACTTCGCCTCCAAAACTCAAGACCCCAACGCGCAGATGGGTCGGATCGAGATTGCGGAGCAGGGCGTCGGCGGCGGCGATCTCGGCGGCGAGAATCGTGTCGTGGGGATCCGTACTCCGCACGTCGGGCGGATACAGTCCGGGCGGCACCTGCTCCAGGTGCGGATCGAAGCCGATCTCGCCATCGCCGTCGACGTCGACGCCGCTGGCCGCTCGGGTCGAGCCCGAAATGTCGATCGCGATCATCACGTCGATGGTCAGCCGCCGTTTGCCTTCGGTGAAGGCGTTGCCTCGAATGGGGGCCTGGTGGACGCTGTTGCTGACCGGTTCACCCCGCTTCGGCTCGTCGATTACGATGCGCACCGCGCTGTCTGCGATGCCGGAAAGGTCATCGGCAGACGCGCTCAAGCCGAGCAGCACGCTCCCGATCGCCAGCAATGAAATTCGAATCGACAATTGAGTGCTCCGCCTCGCGTGTTCAGACCGTCATTTTCGCGCGACTTCGCGTCGAAAGCCCGCGCGCTCAACGAGTGTCGACTTCCCCGCTTCGACCGGCCGCGAATCGATCGATCTTGCCGAGCCGCTGCGAAATCGCATCGAGCGCCTCGAGCACCACCACGCCCACGGTCTCCAGGCTGTCGGGCGAACAGCGATCGATCGTGTCCTGCGCGGTGCCCGCGTAGAGGCCGGGCGGCTGATCGCCACCAAAGCTCGTGTCCACGATCGAAACGACCTGGCGCAGACCGATCTGCACGAAATACTGGTGAGCGATCCCCGCATTTTCAAAAGCCGCGTCGGGCGGAAATGCCCGGGTTCGATCGAGGGCGCTGGCCGCCTTCCAGAATTCCTCTCGGTAGATGCGGTGGGATACCAGGTCGCGCGCAATCCGGAGGTCCGCGTCACCGACCCGATTGAGATAAACCAGCAGCCGAACTCCGGAGCTGCCCGATTCGCGAATGCGCGAGGCCAGCCCCAGGCTACCGATCTCCCGGTAGGGTCGATGCCGACCGTTGGGAGACGAAAAGGGAGCCTCTCCGTCGAGAAAAGCGATCTCTGTCGCGTAGGGAAGAGGATGCGCGGCGAGCACCCGGGCGATTTCGAGCACGACGGCCGCTCCTGACGCGCCGTCATTGGCGCCGATGAACTCGAAATCTTCGAACTGACGACTGTCGAAAGGGGCGGCCAGCACGAATCGGTCCTGGGATCGGGTGCCCGGGATGACCGCAGATAGATTGGTCACCCGGATTTCCGGGGCGGTGGCGCCGGACGGTCGCCCCGCTGCGCTCGCGTAGTCGACCTCCCGCGACTCGACTTCGACGCCGAGATCTTCGAGTTGCGCGCTCAGATAGTCGCGCGCCCGATCGTTGCCGCTGCTGCCGACGGGCCGCGCGCCGATATCGGTGAGCGCCTGCAGATCCCGCCAGGCCCGATCCGCCGAAAAAGACGCGATGCGCGCGGGAGAACCGTTCGCGGACACCGCGCCCACATCTGCTCCCGCCCGCTCAGCCGAAGCCGAATCGGGCGCTGGCCTGGCGCCGCAGCCCAGACCGGATGTCGACAGCGCAAACGCCAGCAGCGCCAGCAGCGTCGGCGCGGCTGCCCGATTGGGCGTGCTCGATCTCGCGCCGGAAACTTCTGGATACATCCGCTTCTCCGCCGGTCACCGCTCGGGGCCGGGCGTGGATCACTCGTGAAAGTCGTCGGGCTGCCGCGTGGAGGATAATCGGTTCGATTCATCCAGAAACTCGATCGATCTCCGACACCTGCGGCAGCGGGGGGCCACGACACGGATAGCCCCCAGAGGCGGGCCCTTTCAAGAGCCGGGGGCGGGATCCGGTCCCAACGCAGCCCTGCCCCCCCTCCCGCAGGTTCGAATCTCCCGGCGGTCGCAATCCGGCGCCCGCGAGCGCGAGAAACCCGAAATGGAGAGATCTCGAAGGCTTGCGCTATCAAACCAGGCGCCAACGGCACCGATCGCCCCGATGAGCCCGGGGCTGGCGAACCGCGGGAGGAGATGCGCGGATGGCGGAGAGCAAAAGATCCGCTCCGATCGAAATCCAGATCTTCGCGAGCGGCTTCGCGGTCATACTGGCCGCCATCCTGTTCCTGTTCCTGGCCGGGGACAGAGCCAGCGCGGTCATCGACAGCATCTTCAAATTCAGCACCAACCAGCTCGGCGCGGTGTACATCTGGTTTACCCTGTTCTGCTTCGGCGTGGAGCTGTACCTCGCATTTGGCAAATACGGCAGGGTTCGCTTCGGCGGCCCCGACGCGCGACCGGAATTCAGCCGACTGAGCTGGGTGGCGATGTTCTTCTGTGCCGGAATTGGCACCGCGCTGATGGCATGGGCGAGCAAGGAATGGGCCTACCACTACGTCGCCCCCCCATTCGACATCGAGCCGATGAGCCTGGAGGCCTCGCGCTGGGCCTCCGCCTACGGCCTCTTCCACTGGGGCCCGCTCGGCTGGGTGCTCTACAGCATCTGCGCCTTTCCGATCGGTTACGCGTTCTACAACCGAAAGAAATCAACCCTCCGACTCTCGACGTCCTGCTCCGCCATCCTCGGTGAGGGCCGCATGAACGGCTCGCTCGGAAAGGCCATCGACACGCTGTTCATCTTCGGCCTCGTCGGCGGCACCGGAACGACACTGGTCTCGGCGACTCCGATGCTGTCGGAGGCGGTCTGCGAGCTGTTCGGACTGACCCACACCTTTGGCGTCGACGTCGTCATCGTCTTGATCTGGACCGCCATCTTCACCATCACGGTCGGCCTCGGGTTGAAGAAGGGCATCCGAATGCTCAGCGACGTCAACCTGTTCGCGATCTTCGTCCTGTGCGGCGTGGTCTTTCTCGTCGGACCGACCTGGTACATGCTCAACAGCCTGACCGACAGCATCGGCCTGATGCTCAACAACTTCATCCGCATGTCCTTCTACACCTCGCCTCACTTCACTGCGGATGCCTACCAGCAGTTTCTGGCGGGCGAAGCGTCGAGTTACACCAACAAGTTTCCGCAGACATGGACCGTGTTCTACTGGGCCTGGTACATCGCCTATGCGCCCTACATGGGCATCTTCATGGCGCGAATCTCTCGCGGCAGAACCTTCCGCGACGTGGTCTTCACGGCCCAGGCCTTTGGCACGCTCGGCTGCGCGATGTTCTTCGGGATCTTTGGAAGCAACGCGATGTACCAGTATCTGACCGGCCGGTTCGACTTTCTGGCCGTGAGCGCCAGCCAGGGCGAGAGCGCGGCGATCGTCGGTGCACTGATGCACCTCACCGAGATCGGGCCGCTCGCCATCCTGATCCTCGTCATCTTCATCTTCGTCGGCTTCGTCTATTCCGCCACGACGGTGAATTCCTCCGCCTACGCGATCGCGACGGTCGCATCGAAGGACATGGCCGAGGGGACCGACGTAGAGCCCCACCTGTTCAACCGGGTCATCTGGGCGATCTTCCTGGGCGGCATCGCGCTCGCGCTGATGTATCAGGACGAGGTCGTCAAGCAGGGCGCAGCGGCAGCTGAGGGCGTGGCGGCGGGCGTGGAATCGACCGGTGTGGCGACGACATCGGTGCTCACGGCGCTCAAGGTCTCGTCCCTCGGCGTCGCGATCCCCCTGATGGCCTGCGTCCTGATCTCCATCCTCTCGTTCCTGAAGTGGATCGGGGAAGACAAGCCGCACCTGGAAAAGGGCGCCCTGCCGGAAGAGAGCGACTGAAAGCCCGCCGGATCGCCGTGGAGCCGGACGCTGGCGGCTGCCTCGGCCCACTTGCTATCGTCTCGTGTGGGGGTGCGCCGCCGTCTCCACCTGCTCGCACAATTCCACCATGTCGGAATTCGCGAGGAATTCCGGATCGATACGAGGAGTATCCCGGTGAGCTTTCCATCGGCAGACCTTCACCGCAGAATCCTTTCGATCGCCGTCCTCGCGCTCGTCGCTTTCGCGATGGGCTGCGCCGACCAGCAAGACACCGAGCCCGAGAACCGAGAGAGCTGGCCCACGATTCGGATCGGACTGATTCCCGAACGAAACATCTTCAGCCAGAAGCAGCGCTACCAACCGATCGCCGAATACCTCTCGGAGCGCGTTCACGCGAACGTGGAGCTCGTCGTGCTCTCCCGGTATGGCAACATCATCGAGAACTTCGTCTCCAACCGCCTCGACGGCGCCTTCTTTGGCAGCTTCACCGGCGCACTGGCCCATCGGAAGCTCCATGTAGAAGCCATCGCCAGGCCCGAATATCCCGACGGCACTTCGACCTACCACGGTCTGCTCCTGGTCCGCAAAGACAGCGGAATCACCGACATCGAAGACATGCGGGGGAAGCGGTTCGCGTTCGTCGACAAGGCCACCACCGCGGGTTATCTGCTGCCCCTCTACTACTTCAAGACCCACGGCATCGACGATCCCGAGAGCTTCCTGAAGGAGACCTATTTCGCGGGCACCCACGATGGGGTGATCAACGATCTGCTGGAGCGAAAGACCGATATCGGAGCTGCCAAGAACACGGTGTTCGCGGCACTCGTTGCCAAGAACCCGAGGGTGTCGGAGGAATTGACGATCCTCACGAGATCTCCCGACGTGCCCGAAAACGCCCTGTGTGTGAGAGCCGACCTCGACGAGTCGATCAAGAACGACCTTCGAATCGAGCTCCTGAGCATGGATCAGAACAAGATCGGCAAGCAGATCCTGAGCGAATTCGGGGCAGCGCGCTTCATCGATACGACCGAAGCGGATTACAACGCGGTTTTCGAATACGCCGATACGATCGGCCTCGATCTCGAGACCTACGACTACTTGAATTTTTGAGTTTGCCCGGCAGACCCATTCCGGCCAGAGCAGTCAATGAAGCGGAAGATTTTCATCGGATTCGCCATCCTCACGACACTGCTGATCGCGGGGGGGCTCTACATCACGCGATCGATCGACGACGTGATCTGGAAACTCGAGACCATCATCACCCTCCATCAGGTCGAAATCCTGCGAAAGAACCTGCTCACCGACGTCAAGGCGGTTCAGCAGGACCTCCTGCTGAAGGACTCCCCGCACGCCACGACGGTCGACACATTCGTCAAGCACGGCGAGAAGATGCGCCAGGAAGTCGAGGGCTGTTTCGATTGCCACCACGACGATCCCGCCGACAGCCAGTTGGTCGCGTTGCATGAAGAGATCCACCTCTACCAGGAGGCGCTCAGCCGCGTGTACACCACCCGCGCAAATGCTGCACGCGTGTACGGTGAAAAGCAGATCGCCTTCCACATCGGGCAGCAGATCATCCAGGAAATCGACGATATCATCGAACTCTCGTCGGAGACTCTTTCGGACAAGACGGAGATCGCCAAGAACAGCATTGCCAAAACGAAACAACTGATGACCGTACTCGTGATCGCCGGGCCGGCCTTCGGCCTGGTGATCGCGCTGTTCTTCATCCGGGATTTCACCAGCTCCGTCGAGGCCCTCCTCGACACCACCAGAAAGCTGAAGACCGGCGACCTCGAACACAAGATCGAAGGGCTCGAGGATGAATTCGGCGAACTCGGCGAATCCATCAACGAAATGGCGCGCTCGCTGATGGAGATGTTCCGCACACTCGAGGAGAACCAGAAGCGCTATCGGATGCTCTTCGAGAGCGCCGGAGACGCCATCTTCATGCTCGAAGCCGAAGGCGAAAACGTGGGGCGGATCGTGTCCGCCAACCGGGCGGCCGCCGTCATGCACGGCTATTCGGTGGAAGAACTGGCGGGAATGCGGATCCAGGATCTCGAAACGCCCGAATCCGCGGCTGGACGCGCCGAGAGAATCGACCGCATCTTGCGCGGCGAGTGGATCGACGCCGAGGTCTCACACCGCAAGAAGGACGGCAGCGTCTTCCCCGTCGAAATCAGTGCAGGCATGCTGGAATTCGAGGACCAGAAATACATCCTCGCCTTCGACAAGGACATCACCGAAAGGAAGCAGACCGAAGAAGCACTGCAACGAACGGAACAGCTGGTCGTCGTAGGTGAGATGGCGGCCGGCCTCGCCCACGAAATCAAGAACCCCCTCGCCGGCATCAAATTGTCGATCGAAATCCTGTCCGCCGAACTCAATCTCGCAAGAGATGACGCCGAATTGTTCGAGCGAATCGTCGCGGAAATCAACCGGATCGAGACGTTGCTGAAGAACCTGCTCAGCTACGCCAAGCCGCCCGTCCCGCAATTCACTCCGATCGACGTGAACCGGATCATCGAAGCCGCGATCAAGGCCGCCAAGTATTCGCTGAAAGGACCCGGCGAGGAAGGGCCATCGAGGCCACCCAAGGCGATTGAGTTCGTCAAGGACTTGAACGATATTCCCCTGATCGTCGCCGATGCCGCGCAGCTACAACAGGTGATTCTCAATCTTCTACTCAACGCCGTCCACGCTGTCCACGACCGGGGGACGATTCGACTGGCGACTTCCGCGAAGGTGGACGGTTGGATTCAAATCGTAGTTTCCGACAACGGCAAGGGGATCATCGAGTCGGGTCTCGAAAAGATCTTTCTGCCGTTCTTCACCACCAAACCCAAAGGTACGGGGCTGGGATTGTCGATCTGTAAGCGTCTGATCGAACAACAAAACGGAACCATCGAAGCCGCTCGCAACCCGGAAGGGGGATTGACGTTTACGATCCACCTGCCGATCGAGCAGGCGAGCGAGGTCAGCGCCTGATGACCATCAACGGGCGACTCTTCCTGCTCGATGACGATGAACTCATTTCGTCCATGCTCGAGCGGTCGTTGAAGAAAGCCGGCTACGAGGTACAGAGCGAGACGAGCACCGATGACGTCATCAACAAGATCGCCGCTTGGTATCCAGATCTCATATTGCTCGACATTCACCTCGACGAAGACAAGAGCGGGCTCGCGATCCTCGAGGAACTGAAGCGCGAGGAGATCCCCGGGCAGGTCGTGATGCTGACCGCGGACGACTCCGCCGAATCGGCGATCACCGCGATGAAGCTCGGCGCCGCCGACTACCTCACCAAGCCGTTCAACATGGACGAGGTGAAACTCGTCATCGCCAACATCATCGAGAAGGAACGGCTGAGAGAGGAAGTCGACTACCTGCGCAAGGCCAAGATTGCCGAGCACGCAGCCGAGATGATCGGTGAGTCTCCGGCCATCGCCGAACTCAGAGAAAAGGGAGAGAAGCTCGCCAAAGCCCAGGTGCGGATCGTGCTCATCACGGGCGAATCGGGAACCGGAAAGGAGGTTGCGGCGCGGTATATCCACAATCGCCTTCACGGGGATCGAAATGGTGAATACGCCCCGTTCATCGCCGTGAACTGCACGGCGCTTCCCGAGCAATTGTTCGAGAGTGAACTCTTCGGTCACGTGAAGGGGGCTTTCACCGACGCGAAGTCCGATAAGAAGGGAATGTTCGAACTGGCAAACGGCGGGACGATCCTGCTGGACGAGATCGGCGACATGCAGATGAGCCTTCAGAGCAAGTTGCTCCGGGTTCTCGAAGACCGATCGGTGCGGCGTCTCGGAGGAAAGACAGACATTCCGATCGACGTGACCGTGATCGTCACCACGAATACGAACCTCGAAGAAGCGGCGGCGAGCGAGAAGTTTCGGGCCGATCTGTTCTACCGATTGAATACCTTCCCGCTTCACATCCCGCCGCTTCGCGAACGAAAAGAGGACATCCCGCTGCTCGCGAGGCATTTTCTCGAGGTCTTTTCCCAGACCTACCTGAAGAAGGCGATCAGGGGTTTCTCCCCCGAGGCAGAGGAAATCCTGCGCGCCTATCAGTGGAAGGGCAACTGCCGGGAACTGAAGAACGTGGTGGAGCGGATCGTCGTGCTCGAAAATACCGAGACGATTCTCCCGCAGCACCTACCGGCCGCATTGACGAAGGGGACGTTCGCAGAACGCATCGACCCCAACACCTTCATCCTGCCGGAGGATGGCATCTCGCTCGAGGCGCTGGAAAAAGATCTGATCGGGCAGGCCCTGAAGCGCTCCAAAAACAACCAGACGAAGGCGGCAAAACTGCTGGGTATCTCTTACGACTCGCTGCGATACCAGATCAAGAAATTCGGCATTAACTGAGAATTTTCCGTCGGACCAGCGTCAGTCCGCAGATACCGTGAACATCTGAACGCGGTTGTTGTTCCGGTCGGCGATGAACACGTTGCCGCCGGCGCTGATGCAAATCTGGGATGGGTAATAGAGCCCGCTCTTGTTCCAGCCGAGCCCAAGCCGCCGCCCGAGTGAGGCACCATCCGGGGCGACCAGTCCGAGACCACTGCCGTTCTGGTCGACCAGATACAGAACTCCTTGAGCGTCGATCGTCAATCTGGCCGGGAAATTCACGAGCTCCTTCATGCTCTCGGTGAATCGCGTGAATGTCTCCGCACCCTTCACCGCGACGTGGACGACCGCCTCGACACTGTCCACGACGTAGATCTTTCCCTGCCGATCGATCGCGAGGTCCGAGAAGAAGCCGCGGTCCTTCGGAAGCGGAATCGTTCTGGAAAGTTGCCAATCCGGATCGAGAATGATCACTTGCTGGGAAAAGATGTCGAGAATATAGATGTTGTCGTCTCCGTCGATCCGGAAGCTCTTCGGAACGATTTCCTTGGAGGATGGCATGCTCTTCGGATTCAGGGATCCGACTCGCTCGCCGCTCGCCTTCAATACGACGATCCGGCGGTCTCTTCCGTCGAGAAAATAGAGGTCGCCCTTCGAGTTGAATTGAAGGACGGTCGGACTCGATTTTCCGAGCGGAAATACCCTCTCGGCGCTCACCTCGTCACCATCGTAGCCGTAGCGCACGAGGCGCCGGTTGCCGGTGTCGGCAACCACGACGCGTTTCTCGCCACACGCGACACCCTCGGGGCGTTTCAGTCCGATGCCGTCGGCATCCGCGTAGATCGACGTCACCCATTTGAAGCCGTATTCCGCGGCGCCTGCGATCTGTGGCATCCACAGGAACAGGGCCAGGGCAGCGATAGCAACGTAGGTTCGCCTCAATCTGTCATCTCCGAAGATTCGTATGGCACTGGACGCACAGCTCGTCCTTCGTTCGGAAGTAGATGAAGTGCTCATATTCGGTTCCGTGCGTCCGGTGACAACTCGAGCATTCCAGGGTGACGTTGGCGTTTCGGGGATCGACGATCTCCTCGCCGATCGGATGCGACGAATGCCTCTGCCATTCGTGACATTTTGCGCAGACTTCGATCGCGGTCGGCTGGTTGATCAGGAAGGTATTGTCTGAGCTGTGGGGAGCGTGGCATTCACCACATGCCCCTTCCGCGATCGGTGGGTGCTCGGTCCGCGATCGCTTCTGGCGATCCACCGTGTCCGTATGGCATTCGCTGCAGACTTCGGCTTGCGTTCCCTTCAGCAGAAAGTCCTCTTCCGAGGCGTGTGGCGCATGGCAGTTGACACAACCTCTGTCGTCGAGCATCGGCCAGTGCACCATCGATTTGTTGAGCGCATCGACCACCGTTTCGTAGTGGCAACCCTCGCAGAGATCGAGGCCGACGTCCTTGAGGGCAAACGGTGACGATGACGTCGATTTGGTGTGGCACTCGCCACATGCCCGCTCGGCAACCGGCTCGTGAACGTTGTCGAACAGGATACCTGCAGTGTTCGAGCCGTGCGGATTGTGGCACGCCGTACAGCGAGCTTTTTCGACGGGGTAGTTCTTGTGCACCTGTTTGAACGACGCGTCGTTCGCCTCGTGACAATCCAGACACAGGGAGGGCTGTGCATCCACCAGAAGGTTGTCGCTCTTCTTCGATGCGTGGGGATCGTGACACTCCACGCAACTGTCCGTCACGGGATCGTGCTCGAATTTGTTGGTCGCGAGCTTTTGGCCCAGCTCGTCGTGACACTCGATGCAGAGCGCACTCCCGGCTCGGATCAGATTCTGCTTGTTTTCAGAGCCGTGCGCATCGTGGCATGAAAAGCACTTGCCTTGCACAAATATCCGGTGGGAACTCTGCGCTTCCCCTTCGAACATCTCTTCGTGACAGCTCTGGCAGATCTTGCCGGATTCGGCATCCAATAGCATCGCGCGCTTCGAGGTATGTGGGTTGTGACAGCCCGCGCAGTCCCCCTTGGCGACCGGGGTGTGCAGGAAAGGCCGCTTCAAGATTTCCACGAACTCGTCGTGGCACTCTACGCATGCGTCCGTAATCGAGGTCTTCTTCAACCGGAAATCGTTGGCCGCGTTCGCCTGAGTCCCCGCGAAGACGACCAGCCAGGCCGCTGCGCCCAGAAAAACCCAGAACGATCGGAATCTCACAGGTCTCATCCGCCTACTCCGGCCCCTCGACGTGGCACTCGCCGCAGTTCCGCTTCACGAAAGGTGAATGCATGTTCTCCTTGAAGAAGCTTCGATCCTTCGAAGTGTGCGGAGCGTGGCAACTGACGCAGTCCATCACGGCTGCGTCGATGTAGATGTGGGATTTCCTGAACGAAGCATCCTCTACATCGTGGCACTCGCTGCAGAGAGCCTGGACTGGAAGATTGAGCAGACTGACTTCGCTCGAGCGATGTGCCACATGACACTGCACGCAATCGTTTTCAACGGGCTCGTGCACGCGCTCCGTTTCCATCTTCCGCGTCAGATCGTCGTGACAACTCAGGCACAGATCGGGAGTCACCGCGAGTAACATCGAATCCAATGCCGCCTTGTGCGGGTTGTGACAACTCGAGCAATCACCGGTAACCACCGGTTGATGCGCGCTCTTCTCTCCCTCCACTGCAGTCCCGACGCCGTCGTGGCAATCCGCGCACACCGAAGCCTGCTCACTGACCAAAACCCCCTCGAACGAACTCGCATGAGGAGCGTGGCACGTCAGGCATTCGCCATCCGCGAAGGGATCGTGGACGCGCATCTCCGGCGCTACCTGCATGAATTCCTCGTGGCATGTGGCGCAGAGATCCGCATCGGCGGCCTTCAAGAGGTTGCTTTCGCTCGAGCCGTGACCGCTGTGGCACCCGATGCAATCACCCATCCGCACCGGGGTGTGCACATAGCGCTGCGAAAAGTCATTTTCCACTTCTGCGTGACACGAATAACAAACTTCGCTCGGCCTGCCGTTGAGAATGGCGGGAGCATTCGAGCCGTGCGGATCGTGGCAATCGACGCATCGCTGCTCCTCGAACGGCTCGTGCTGATTCGCCAGCTGCCGCCCCGCCTCTGCGGCCTCCTCGTGACACGAAAAACACAGTTCGCCGCCGGTAACTTTCAAGAGCTGGTCGTGAGCGGCCGCATGCGGAGCGTGGCAGGAAAGGCAGCCATCGGCGCTCTCGACCGGATCGTGCGGATTTCTCACTCCCGTACTCGTATCTTCGTGGCACGTAAAGCAGAGCTGATTGCCGGGCTCCGCGAGCAGCGTCTCCGCCTCAGCGGCATGTGGATCGTGACAGTCCAGACACGCCCCCTCCTCGAACGGCCCGTGTTGCACATTGCCGGACTCGTAGAGATCCACAGAATCGTGGCAACCCCCACAGAGCTCCGCGCTCTCGTCGGTGACTTCGAAAGCGTCTTCGTCAGCGGGAGCATTGTGGCAGGCCTCACATTCGCCGCCGAGTACCGGATCGTGAACGCTCGATTTCAACAGTGTGGGCAGGTCCGACGAATGCGGATTGTGGCAATTCGTGCAGGACTTCTGCGCTACGGGGTAACCCGCGTGCGCTTTGCTGAAAGCGCCATCATCGCTTTCGTGGCACGAAACGCAGAGCTCCGTCGGCGCCATCTTGAGCAGGTTCTGCTCCGGCGAGGCGTGCGAGCGATGGCAACCCCCGCAGCCGTCGTCTTCGATCACCGAGTGAACTACCTCGCGCGTGTAATCGTCTTGCTCGTGGCACTCGTAACAGATCGCATTGCCTTCGGCGCTCAGCAGGTACGGGGAATCCGATGCGTGTGGGTTGTGACAGGAGGCACACGTGCCCTTGACCAGCGCCGTATGAACTCCCGGGGCATCGAGTCCGAGGTCTTCGGCACTGTGACATTCGAAACAGATATCGTTGCCTTCCGCCTTCAGCAGAAGTTTGCCGACGACGCCGTGTCGAAGATGGCAACTTTCGCATTCCCGGTCTTCGACGACCTCGTGGATGTTCTTCATCGAAAAGTACTTGTCGACGTATTCTTCGTGACAATCCACGCAATCTCTTTTCTTGAACTTGCGCTTTTTCGCGTGCGCAGGGGTCGCGAGAAATGACAGGGCGAGACATAGGCACAGAAAGCCCACCATCCCAACGATAAGAGATCTGTAGCGTTTTGAATTCACTATCGACATCGCTGCGCCCAGGTTAAACGGCTTTCGAAATGCGATCCAACTTCAGTGCCGTCCGATCAATCATCCAGCCCCGTGATGAATATCCGCGTTTCGTATGCCTCTGCCAACTTTCCGCTCCAGTCTTCGACCAATGCCTTGAGCTTCTGCTCGAAGATGATTCGAGCAACCGAGCCCTTGACGTCCTCGTACGGCCGCGTTTCCGAGGGAAAGACCTTGCTGACCACAATCACATGGTGGTAACCCTTGCCGTCGGAGTAGATCACGGCGTCTCCCTGCTTGGAGTCTTCGATGCTCTCGTGCAGGTCTTCGGGCAGGGCCGTCACGGCCAACAGTTTCCCGTCGAAATCGAAGGATTCGCCGCTCACGACGTCGATCCTGCCCGGCGAATTGGCGGAAACCCACTTGAAATCGGCTCGCTTCTCGAGCTTGCCCAGAGCGCGCTCGGCGCCTTCCCGTTCGCCGAAGGCGATCGCGTTCAGCCTGAACATCGCGGGAGTCGAAAACTCGTCCAGGTGCCCCTCGAAGTATTCGCGCACATCGGCGTCGGTAATCGCCACATCGGGCACGATCACCTTCTTGACGAACACCTCGAAGAGCAGCGAAGTGGTGTACTCGTCCATCGTGTCGAGGTAGGAGCTCGTCTGGTCGAGTCCCAGGTTTCGAGCTTCGGCCAAAGCCGCCTCCTTGAACAACATATTCTTCAGCAGGATCTGCTTCTTGGCGTTGAGCTTCTTGCTCCTTACGGACGACGTCTCGATCCCGTGGTGATACGATTCCCGCACCGCGGTCGCCAACTCTCCGATCGTCACGGTGAGCGGCGGATCGGTTTGCGTCGTCGCAACCACGCGCTCGTCCTTTTCGAGTTCGGCGAAATCGACCGGCTCTTCCTTGCCGAGTGACAGGAAGCCGGTCTTCTTCACTTCGAAATCGACCTTCTCCAGCAGTCGCTCATCGACCGTGGCGTACTTGTTCCTCAGATATTCCCCGTACTCGCGCGCGGCTTTCTTCTGTGCGGGCTCCAGCACCTTCTGCCGCGCCTCTTCCCGCAGCTCGGGATCGTCATAGCCGCGCACGGCTCCGACGTGGAAGAGGAGGAAGCCGTCGCGATCGGAGAATATTTCGCTGACGGAACCCTCCTCCATGTCGATGGCCGTCTGGGCCATCCTCGGCAGCAGATCCTTCAGTTTGATGAAGGTCTTGTCGCTCGCATCGAATTCCGCCCGGCCCTCTTCGGCGAATTGGGTTGCGACTTCGTCGAAGTTCTCGCCGGAACCGATCAGTTCCTCAAAGGCCAACGCATCCTCTTCCTTCGGGAGCTTCACCGTCGACATCAAAAATTCACGCGACATCTCCTCGTAGAGGGCGTCCACCTCGTCCGGATCCGGCTCCACTTCATCGAGTTTCAGCGACATCAGCCTCGAGATCAAGAGATCCGTCGACGCATTTTCGATGCTAATGACGACTTCGGGCAGCTCGTCGAGCCCGATGTTTCGCGCTTCGTGAACGACCAGTTGCGTCGTAATGACTCGATCCAGCAGCTTCGCGAAGTTTTTTCTGGACGGCTTCGCGCCTTCGTCCATATCCTCGTGGATCGACGCGATCCGCCGCGTGAGATCGCGAAAAGTGATCGGCTCTTCGTCTACCACCGCCACCGGCATGTCCGTAAACAGCGGCGATCCCAGTGGAACCTCCAGCGTGATCAGCACCTCTTCTGCCCGTTCGACGCCGGCGGCATCTCCTTCCCCGGTCGGCTCGCCATCTTCGACGGTTGCAAAGCTAGGTACCGCGAGGATGAGTAGTGCGGGGATGAGCCGAGCTAGCTTGTTCTTCTGCATCGTTTCTCTGCATCTCCAACGCGACGGCGTGAATCTCGTCGCTTCATCACGAACATTTGCGCGGATATCTTTCCTCTCGGAAGGCTCACCGGCTCAGCGCTTCGGTTGCTCCTCTGGCCATTTCAGCTGCCAGTTGATGCGCCGTATACACCCTGCCCAGATCGAAGAAGAGAACCCCTTCGGTTCCCGTGCTGTAGCTCCGCGAAGACCAAACCACCTTGTGGCTCTCCTTTTCGATCACGGTCAGGGAAAAGTCGACTTTCGGTATGCCGTACCCGTCCTGATAGTCGAATACGACCCCCGAAAAGATCAGGTCGGCTCCCAGAGATTCGTCACTGGATAGAACCCTCGCATTTTCCAACGATGGGCCCGCTGCCATGACGACCCTGTTCGCGAGCAACTCCTGCCTGACGAGCCCGGGATCGACGACTGAAAGGGATTCGTTCCGGAGCAACTGATTGACGAAGTGAAGCTCCAGGATCCTGCCGGCATTTCTTCGCTGGCTCAGGTTCAAGAAGGGAATGACCGCGACGCTGTACCGCCTGTTGACATCGGTGATCGGAGATCCCAAGGGTTTGCGCGGACGAAACCTCCTCTTGCCGTTCGCCTCCGGTGAAGAATACACGACTTCACCGCGCGAGTCGCATTCACTCATTCGGTTATGGGAAGCGGAAGAGCCTAGCGCCTGAGTTTCGGTAAGTGATCCCGCCAGCGAGTCGACGAGACAGCGTACGGCGATTTCCATCAATGCGTCGGGATCTCCGACCCGCCCGAGTGCGAGGAGCCCGACATCGCCGTCGCCGGCCAGCCCGACTCCGCTCATCCAGGCGATTTCCGGAGGATCTCCACCCGCAACCAGCCTCGACATCAACGAGATCCTCGGAAATCGATCTTCGTAGAAGACCTCCAGCGACGTCATCAGAACGCCGACTGCTCCCGTCTCCTCCCTGAGCGCCCGAAATACCCCGGGACTCAGGCCGCCCGTATCGCGAATCCTGTATCGATCCATGACCTTCGCGAGGCTGTCGGCATCGACGATTCGGAAACCCCAGCGAGCCAGCTGCGCGCGCAACACCTTCTCGACCGCCCGGAGTGGCGCGGACGTGCCGGTGAGGTTGCTGATCGGAAGTACCGCGATGAGGTCGCCGTAGTTCACGGCTTGCCCGGCCGGCGGCGGCAATTGAGGCTCGGGAGGCCCGTCGGACGGCTCCGGCCGCGAGGCGCAGCTCGAGAGCGACAACAGGGCCAGTAGCGCGAGCAGCCCCCAGACCGGCCGGATGCTAATCGAAGAGCTTGTCCAGGAGATCATTGACCACCTTTTCGGTGACCGCGTTCATCGGCTCCCCGCCTCCGCCGAAAAGGCGATCCCAGACCGTGATTCCGCCCCTTGTGGAAGATGCCGACCACACCACCATACCGCTGGCCTTCTCGATCATCTGAAGACTGACCGAAACCACATTCGCAGACGCCGAACCGGACCGAACGGGCCCGTACTCCAACACCACACCGGTGATGATGGCATCGGCATCGAGCGCGTCTGCGAGCTGTTTGATCTGCTCGCTGGAAGGCCCTTCGCGCGGGATTCGGCCGATCGCCCCCATCGCCCGGGCCACCTCGCCGGGCGGAATGACGTAGAGTGCCCCCGTCGCGAGCAACATGGTGGAGAAGGCATCCCTGACGCGCGCGGACGCGAATTCTTCCGCCGTGAAGTTGTTGAACGGCAGGACCGCAACGGCCCGCAACGACCCGAAATCCATGTTCGGCTCGGTAAAGACGTCATCGGACACGCAGCTCACGAGGGGGATGAGGGCGAGCGTCATCAGGATCCTGTTGAGGGGGCGCTGTTTTGCCGTCACGAAACCTCCCTTCCGAAGCGGTCCAACTAGAAGAATGTTCTCAGCGTCAAGCGAACGTTCTTCACGTCTATGGTCTCTCGATCCGTTTCGGTCGTTCCCAGATTGGAAAGAAGCGTAAAGAGCGTGGTACGCGTGACCTGCCAATCGATCCTCGGCGATAGGGCGCTGACGGTATTGTCCCTCGTGTCCACGGACCGATTGTAGCCGACGGAGAACCGAAGCAAGCCGTCGGGAAAGGGCGACCAGCTGACGGAGTAGTTTTGAGACACCAGCAGGCCCTCGTCGTCGAATCCGTTATCCCTCAGCCTGACCGAGGCAAAGAAACTCAGCGTTCTCAACGGGACCCAGAAACCCTGGAATCGGGCGCGGTGGTCGAGCCACGAAGACCGGCCCGTCTGGTCGACGTGCGAGAGTCGGTAATCGAACACGAATTTGAGTTTCGGATGCGGGTCTACATTCGTGGTGAGCCTGACGGTCGCGTCGTTGAGGTCGTCGCCCTCCGTGAGGTGCTTGGCGGAATAGCTCAAATCCATGATGGCGCTCCAGCCCTCGTATAGATCGGCATTGGTGCGCAGGAGAATCGCGTTCGAGTAACTGGTGCGGCCGCCCAGATCGTCGTGAAAACCGCTGTAGGTCAGCGTCTGGCGCAGGGTGTCGAAATAGTCCGCTCTCAGGGACGCGCTGTAGGAGTGATTCGTCAGATCGTCCCGAGCCGTCTCATCCGTGTCCGTCCGCAGGACTTTCGCGTTCCCGACGAGTTTCGGGTGAAATTGGTGCCGCAAGCTGAGGCCGTTGGTAAACGTCTTCTTGGTGGTGTCGAACGGTTCGAATTTCTGATGCCTGAAATAACCCTGGTATGAGGCATCCGTCCGGTCCGAGAACGCCCAGCGAAGCCCCAGCGAGTAGTGGTGGTCGATGTCTTCGAGGTCCTCTCCCGGGCTCACGGCGACCGTCGTGAAAGCCTGGATGCGACTGATCAGGATCGGGCCGGTCGCGGTGGGTTGAGGATCGGTGGCGACCTTGATGGCGATCGCATTCTCGACGCGGGGAAACGAGATCTCGAAGCGATTTTCGATGGGGTCGTATTTCGCTTTCACGCTGTTGGCCGGGAACGTATTCCAGATCGCCAGTTCCAGGTCCGTGTCGTCGGTCCAGGACACCGTCCATACGAAGTCTTCCGCTACGTCGAAGACCACGGTCTCATCGGCATCCAGACCAATATGGATTCTGTCCGCCGCGGTTGGGAGATCGAAGTACAAGCCGACCGAAACCGTGTTGAATCCGCCACCTTGACCGATGTTGATGTCCGTGAGAGAGGCGGGGGGGACCAATTCGAGCGTGTTGGGATCGCCGTCGATCGCAAAGTAGAACACGGTATCGGGTAGCGGCGTGGGCCGCTCGACGACTTCGTTTCCGCGGGGCTCGAGGATCTGGTAATTCAACCTGGCGGCGCTGGTCAGCTGGAGCCGATCCTCGAAGAATTCATCGGTGTACGACACGCCTGCGTCGTGCACCTGGTTCAGCGACCCGGCATCCTCGATCTTTCTGTCGGTGTCGAGTCTCGTGTAGGTGTAGTCGAAGTGGACATCCCGGTAGTCATACCGACTCTTGAGCAACACGCGGTCGACCGTCTGATCCACCGTATTCGCCTTGTCCCAGATACGGGTCGTATCGACGTCCAGATCGATCTCGGGGAATCCGACCGGGCGCCACTTCAGCAGACCGGCGATTTCTTCGCGGTCGCGCTCGAGCTTCGGTGTGTCGTCGCGATTGAATTCGAACTTTCGCCGGCGATACGCGGTCGAGGCGGTGTAGAGCGGGTTGTTCAGGTTGAGTTCCCCGAATAGCCATCGGGTTCTCTCGTGACTGTCCGCATCGAAGCCTTCGCCATTCGACGACAAGTCGATGAATTCGAAGATGCCGCCGCTGCGGATTTCCAGGAATGGGAGAAGCTCTTGTCGCAGTTCCACGTCGTACTTGTGCTTGAAGCGGGAAAAATCAGTATCCGTCTTTTCGCCGCTGGCTTCGTCCTTTATCTCGGTATCCGCGTACTGGTACTCCAGATCCGCCCTCACGCTGATCTGGCCGCCTTCGGCCATCACGCTCGCAGGTGCGGAGGCGATCACGAGCGCGGCCAGCGATGCCAATTGAATCCACCGAGCGGCCTGCTGGGGCATCATCCACCTGGAGTCGAAAGCCTGCGGAGCCTGAGAGCGAAAAAACGCGCAGATTCCCAGCCATCTTTGTCGGCTTTTGCGCGTCCGCACTTGACCTCTGCCGGGGCATTCACGGCGTACATCTGGCGATGCGGACCGCCTAGCGATCGATCGGCGGTTCGATCTGGTCAACCTCGCCCCCCAGGCGCAAGGGGATCTACCGTCCGCCCATCAGAACGACGGCATAGCATCCTTCTTCCACCTCGATGGTCCCTATGAGCTTTTGGCTGACCAGACCCAGCTTCCGGATCGTTCGCTGATTCGATGACACCACGAACAGGTTGTTCTCGTCGCCATCGATATCCAGGGCGACCGCATTGCCATCTACTCTGAATGTGTCGATTGGCATCAATAACGACGGATCGACGACAGCAACGCCTCCCATTCTCATCCCAATATAAATCAAACCAGTTTTGGGATCTAGCTCGATGGATGTCGCGCCTCTACCGACGAAGATTCTCTCGGTAACCCGCAGATTCCGGGGGTCGATGACCAGTAGATTTGGAGAGTTCTCTGAAATGACGAACAGGCTGGTGCCGTCCTCGTTGACGGCGCCGCGCAGGGGCGACTCTTCCAGCGTCTGGCTCAAGACGACACGTCGTTGATCGAAGTCGACGATGGAAATCGTGTTGGCCAACGGCTGGAGCAGGAAGGCCCGCGGCTCGACGGTGCTCATCACGACCGAACCCGGCTCCGACGGCAGGCGAACCCGGTCGAGTTCGCGCAGGGAGCCGGTGTCCATGATGCTCGCCGTGTTCGAACCCCGGTTGGCCGATACGAGGAATTCGCCATCGGGCGACAGGCCGACTTCGACGGGCTCGTCGCCAAAGTTCAATCGGATCCGTTGGAGGATCTGCGTGGTGCCCACGTCGATGGCCGCGATTTCGGCGTCCCCAGCGAGGGCGACGTAGACCCACTTTCTGCGCTGATCGAGGGCGGCTCCCATTGGGCCACTGCCCGTCGCGATCGTCTCGACGATCTCCATCGTGTGCTTGTTGAAGACCGAAACGACGTTGCCGCCCGTATTCGTCGCGAAGCCCAGCAGGCTCTCCAGTTGGCGTCGAGATTTCGCCAGATAGAAGAGAGGTGTGAAACGGAAGCCGCTGCTGACCAGCTCCTCCGGATCCAGCGAAAGGAACAGGGTGCTGGATACCTGCCGGACCACCCGGAAATCCTGCTCGATCAACAGCGGCTCCTCGGGCGCCAACAGGTCCGTTCTCCCCGCCTCGCCGAGCAGCGACGCCGCGCCCAACTGCAGCGATATTCCCGTGTAAGAACCCGGTGGCAACGCCGCCGAGACCAGCAGTCTCTGCAACCCGACCAGATCCTCCCCGTGCAGTTCGCTGAAGTTTTGTCGCAGCCGGACGGCGCCGCCGTCTTCCCGCAGGGCCAGGATTTCCGTAATGCTGAAACGCAGCCGGTGCGCTTCCTGGGGGAGCGGCTGGAGGTAGATGCGCAGCAGCCCATCCGTGCGCGAGACGGACTCGTAGGCGGGGGGGAGCGGGACGCAGGCCGTCGCGACGAGCGCGACCAGGATACCGAGAGTTCTCCTTCCCATCGCCGCTAGCCCACTCCAGAAGCCGTCCCGGACCAGACTCGCCGGGAAGGCGGGGTGTGTCCGCCCATTTCTATTGGTAGCACTTTCGGGGATGGCTCTCGGCCCTGAGACAACTGTTCGGAAGAGAAAAGCGAAAAAAGGCTGGCGGTACGAATGTACCACCAGCCCTTCTCCTTACGCCGATTCAATCGGCTGTTTCATACCACTCTCAACAAATAGCCTCAGTCCTTCACGTGGCACTTGTTGCAGAGGGAGCGCTGATACGTGCCGTAGTCCGTTGCAATGTCACGGCCGTAGTAGTCAGCGTGGGCCACCGCACCGATGGTCACCATGTTCGCATCAGACGGATAGCCGTCCTCGAGCAGCTCGTCCTCGACGTTCCATCGGGTGATGTTGGTGAACGCCGACGCATGCGCTCGGTGGCAGGTCAAGCACATGACGTTGCTGTTGGTGTTCGGGCCTTCCAGCGAGGTGACCCTAGCCAACAGCGTGGCCTTGTCGGTCTCCTGAAGCTCGAAGGGAACCAGTGCATCGTACGAATCGGCGCTGGAACCGGTGAAGTCACCCGTGGCTACATACTGGTTGTAGTTGGTGGCTTGACCGTTCAGGAACTCGCCGTTGCCTGCCGGATGCTTGTGGTTGTCGTTGATGTAATTCCCGTGGCAGGACGCGCACCACTCGGACATGCCCTGTCCGTATGCGGGATGGCTGACCGCGTACTCGTCAACGCTGTTCGGGTCGTTGGGGTCAGCAGGCGTGGTGACGATCGAACCGTCCAGCTCGCCGAAGCCAGCGGTCACGGCGATCGGGGCCGGCGCGAGGCCGTAGCCGTTGTCGCCCAGCAGGCGATAGTTGCCCGCGATCGTGCCGGGGGCGGGGGTTCCGCCGTAGGAGCCCGATACCGAGATCGGATCCATGCCATTGGCCGTACCGCCGTTCACCTGACCGTGCGGGTCGTGGCAGCTGGCGCAGCTCAGCAGGCCGGAGGGATAGGTTCCGCCCGGAGCCGAAGCGTTGTTGCCGTCGATCGCCAGACCGAAGTCGACCGCGATCACGTTGTGACCGAACTGATCCGGATCGGAGGGAACTGCGTTGCCTCGAACGATGTTCGAATAGTTCGCATCCAGCCAGAAGAAGTCACCACCCGGCGAGAAGTTGGCTCCGTTGCTGCTGTAGACGTCATAGCTGCCCGTGCCCTCATGGCAGTTCAGGCAGGTCGAGCTGGCGTCCGTTCCCTTCAGCAGCAGACTGTTGGGGGTTCCCGAAACCGGATTGTCGGGAGAGTTGTGCATGCTGTGACACGCGTCGCAGTGTGCGACACCGCCAGCGTGCAGAGCCATTGCCGGGCCGGCAAGACCGAGAGTCAGAATCGCGGCCAGCGCAGCAATTCCCGGCACCATTACCCAATTGATTTTACTCATTTTGTCCTTCCTCATTGTTAGGCGATCCAACTGCCTCAGTATTCCGACTGGAATCCCCGGAATCCGTCGACGCTTCATCGCTTCCGAGATCGACGGCGAACTCCGGATGACTTACTTCTACTTCTTCGATATTCCGGTCGGATGTTTCAACTTCATTGATTGGTGTTGCTTCAATCACTCGTGAAAAACTTGTGTCTCGGTGCACTACCTTGAATACACTCACTCCTCTGTATGCAGCCTGACCAACATAGAGATTGCCATTACCATCAATTGCCAGATCGTCTGGCACGATCAAATTCGACGGGAGGTTGCCGCGGTAACCGAACTCCGTTTGAAATACCAGGTCGCTATTGAAGACCAGGATCACGCTCCGCAACCGATCCGATACGTAGACGTAACCGAACTCGTCGGTGGCAATGCCCGCGATGACACCGAACTTCCCGAGTCCGCTGCCGGCCTTGCCGAAATCCGTCAACTCGCCGTGAGTCGATAGCTTGAAGGCTCGGAACAGGACCGGGACGGTGAAGAACAGATTCCCCTGCGCGTCGACGGTGAAGCCGTTGAGGTCGATGTTGTTGAGCTGAAGCGCGCGCCAGTCGGTCGCAGACAGCTCTCGCCTCGCCTTTTCGCGGGGGATGAAGGGCTTGATCGCGCGGCCCAGGTCGTAGCCCTTCTCGAAGCGGCCCGCTTCGTCGACCACGATCACCTTCATCTCATTCGAATCGACCAGATAGAGCAGACCGTTTTGGTGTTGGATGCGGTCGGGCACGATTCCCGCAAAATCCCTCGGGACGTTTTTGAGCGGAATGTCGGCGACGTGCTCACCGCGGTAGTTCAGCAACTGAACGGTCGCGGTCTGATATCCCCTGGTGAGCAGGAAGAGGTCGCCGCCGTTGCCGACCGTGATGTCGGTGGCACTGCCGACGCCTTCGCCGAACACGAAGATCTCCATGCCGTGCTCGTCATAGATCCGGATGTCGTTGTTGCGCTGGCGCAGCGTGTAGATCTCGTTTCGCTCGGGGTCGACCGCGAGCCGGGCCCAGAGGGATTCCACCGGTCCCGAAAAGCTGGCGAGCGGATACTGGAACGAAGCCGTCGTGCCGGCGAACGCCGGGCTCACGAGCAGCGCGATCCAGAGCGCCAGCAGTGAAGTTATCCGGGGTTCCCTCATCATCTCGGCCGCTTTAAGTGCAACCGATGTGCCAACCTGGCATCAAAAAAAGTGCTCGCAAAAACAGCTAGTTACGAAGCATTTTTGGGCCCTCGGAAGTGCGCCCACGGAAATCTGGTGATATCACCACGCTGGCGGTGGTGATATCACCTTTTTGGCGCTGTTTTCGCTCGATTTTCGCCTATTTCAGGAAGCCGACCTGGGCGAATTTGCGCCCGCCCGAAGCCATCCGAGAGCCCGTGGATTGCGGCCGGGGGCACTCGTTCGAGTTCGGTTCAGAGCGCGCAAGCCCGCGAGAACGAGGGCGTTCTGGCGCGCACCGAGCTACCCACGCCCTCGCGCGGTGGCTCAGCCGCCGCCGTCCCGCTCGCCGGCCGGCAGCCGGGTGCCGTGCCGATACTCGGCTCGCGAGAGGACGCGCCCGCTGGGATCCCAGGTCACCTCGGCGCCGTGCGGCACCCCGTTGGCGTAATCGAGCAGACGGCGCGGCTCGCCGGTTTCGTACCAGTCCGTCGCGATGCCGTCGGGAACGATGCCACCGGCGGCATCCGTTCTCACCTGCACGATCTGTTCCGGAGCGCCCGACGCGTAACGCTTCAGTGTCACCTTCGGCGGTGCGTCCGGCAATTCCGAACCCAGGATCTCGCGCAGGCGGGCGAGCGCCGACTCCGCTTTGGCGTTGCGCGGATTCAGGCGCAGCGCCTCCAGCAGGCTCGAGTAGGCGATCGAGAAGCGCCCGCGCTCGGCCATGATGAGCCCCAGGATCTGATGCGTCATGTCGTTTTCGGGCATGAATGCGCTGGCGAGCAGGACGTGCGCCGACGCGGCCTCGAGGCTCCAATTCGGCTGGCTCTTGTCGAGCAGTTCGAGGCCGATCTGGAAGTGGATCTGCGGGTTGGCGGGGTTTTCGTGCAGCGCCGCCCGCAGCTGGCGCCAGGTCTCGGCCTTGTCGCCCTCGCGCTCGGACAGAATCGCGAGAATGTCGGCGTTGGCCGTCGCAATCTCTGGAACCTGCTCGACCGCCCGATTGGCGAGGCGCCGGGCATCCTCGTCTTTGCCCGCCCACGAGAGCACCCGGGCGAGGTTCGCGAGCGCCTGCGCGTGCGTCTTGCGGTCGATGCTCCCTTCGACCCGCGAGACGACGCGGGCGATCGCCTCGTCGCCCCAGCTGCTGGAGGGCCGCACAATTCCCTGCGCGATCATCGCCTCGACCAGCTCGACTGCGAGCAGCCGGTTGCCCTCGATCGTCGGATGCACGTGGTCCAGGAAATACTCCCGGCCGGGGATCGCCAATCCGCGCTCGGCGAGTGCGCGCCGCTCGACGAAATCCGCGAAGTCGACCCACGTCACGCCCTTCGCGCGAGCCACTTCGACAACCGTCTCGCGCATCGGCGACAGTGCCCGGAGGGGACAGACGTCCTCGTCTCGAGCGCGTCGAAAAGCCGCAGCCGCTTCATCGCGTCTGTCGAGCGCGAGCAACACCTTTCCGCGTAGGTAGTGGAGTCCCGCGAAGCGCGGGTCGAGCGAGAGCGCCGCGTCGAGCCCCTCGAGCGCCTCGGACCACGCCGCGTTCTCGATTTGCCGCCGCGCCTCCGCGAGCAACGCCTCCGAGCGCAGGCGATCCGCCTCGCCGAGACCATCGGTGTGCTGGCTCTTGAACGGCGCGCTGTCCTTCAGGTTCGAGGCCGGCACGACGAAGATGACGTCCGCCTCCGCGCGCTCGGCGATGTCGACCATTCGCTCGAGGCTGATCCGGTAGTGGTGCAAGATCTGATCGCGCAGGGTGTCGTCTCGCGCATAGCGTTCGGGGCCCGCGGAACGGTCCAGCATCGTGTTGACTTCGGCCGGCAACCGGGCGTTGCCGCCCGCTTCCGCGCTCGGCGACGCGCCGACGGAATTCAACAGCATTTTCAACGCTGCCCAGGTTCGCGTGTGGGCGAGCAGCGCCGCGGTCGAACGAACCGCGACGGGAAGATCGCGCATCGCCCCGTAGGTTCGCTCTTCTAGGAACTCGTTGTGGCCCGTGTAGATGACGAAAAGATCCGGCTCGTAGCGAACCAGTTCCTCCATCAGGTGGGCCACGCGGTAGCTCGCGTAGCTGATGCCGCCCGCGTTGATCACCTCCCAGGGCCGATCGGGATCGGCCGCGGGCAGCAGTTCGCGCAGCCAGCCGGCAAACGAGGTCGTGTCGCTGTAGGGGCGGCCGTAGGTCGTCGAGCCCCCGAGACAGAAGATGCGGTAGCTGCCCGGCGCCTTCTCTCGCGGAAAACTCTGGCGGTTGAAGAAGGTGAGCTTGTTCTCGGGCATCGTCAGGATCTGCCGGCCGTCGGCGTCGGTCTGCTCGACGAAGAGCGGAATGCCCGAGACGAAGCCGACGAAGGGATCCTCGCTTCGCAGCACCGGCTCGACGCCGGCGAGTGTCAGCACTCCCTCGAGAAAGCCGAAGAACACAACGAGCGCAAGCAGCGACGTGAGCACGCCTTGCCAGAATGCGCGAGTCATTCGCTTCGCCGACCGAGGGCTCTCGGGCGCCGGGAAAGGCATCGGGCCCGAAGTGGTTTCGAATCGATCACCTACTCGACGTCGACTGCGGCCTGCTCGACCAGAAGATCGTACGAGTAGCCGTGACCGAAGTTCTGATTCGTTCTCAACGTGCCCCGAATCACGACCAGGTCGCCCAGCTGTGCGGTGTCCGCGGTCGTAACCGTCAGATCGTTGGAGCCCTCGGCCCCGGATCCGTCCCGAATGTGCATCCAATTCCGGCCCATGATGCCGGCGTTGAATTTTACGACCCGCCCCCTCACCGAAACCTCCCGCTCGGCCAGCTCTGCCGATTCGGCGAACAGCTCGGCAATCGTCTTGCCTCCCGAAGCCCTCTCGATGCCGCTCAGGTCGACCGCAATTTGCGGAGCTGCTTTCACGGGAGTCGTGCCGTGTCCGGGAGCCGCCTGCAGGTTGGCGGATCCTCCCGCTGCCGGAGCCGCATCGGAATCGCCTTTGATGCTCCCGACGAAATAGACGACGTCGAAGGTCCTGCCGAGCGTCTGGCTCTGGAAGTCCCTCATGGGCATTCCGTTGGTCAAGATGACGCTCTCACCCACCTTCACGACGGTCTGGGGGCCCGCGGCCCAGACCTGCCGATCTCCGGTATCCACGAGAACGTAGGTGTATCCCGCTGAATCCATCGTCTCGACGATCTCACCGGCGATGAGTTGTCCCGCGTTTGCTGCGGCTTCGACGACCGCCGGAACGACAGCCGGAGCTTCCGCCTCGGGAGATTCCGATTCAGAACAAGCCCCCGATAGCAACGCCGTCGCGACCAGAAGCATCCATAGAATCGCTCTATTCGTCCCACGCATATCGGCCTCCGCTCTCTCCATTCCGGCGGCCATCCCCGTCCGCGAGATGCGAAATCGCAGATGACGAAACCACTGGCACTCTCGCAGCGATCGATAACACGCGTTCGGGAAGATGTCGAATGAGATCGCGAAGGCTGACTGGAAGGTCATTTTGGGATCCGCGAGTCGCCCGGATCCGACCGCAGACACTTTGCGGTCGAACCCGCAGGCGCAAACGAAACGGCATCCGGCAATTCAGCGGCAGCGCGTGAGGCATAACGCCATCTATCGCGCGCAATGAGACAATATGCCTCGGTCACGGGGGCAGTGCGGCCGCACCATCTTGATTGTGCGAGCGAAGTCGAGGACACTCGAACGTATCGGGAGATGTGATATCGGCAAAAACCAACACTACGCATATTACCGGAGCTGAAGGCGGCAGTCTGTTCGGTCGAAAAGTGAAGTGGAGTCAGAAATGATCAAGAGAGGTGGCCTCGTACTCGTCGTGACGTACCTGTTGGCTGGCGGACTCACGACAGCCCACGCGATCATTCCAGCGACGGAGAGAGCGGCCCTGATCGCTCTCTACACCGACACCAACGGAGAAACCTGGTCGAACAAGAGCGGATGGCAAACGCCTCCTCTCGCCGCAGATGGTTTCGCCCTGCCCGGCGAAGAGTGCAACTGGTACGGCGTGTGGTGCGATGTCGGCGAGACGACGGTCGACGCGCTCGAACTGGAGAACAACAACCTGACCGGAAGCCTCCCGGCGGCATTGGGAGACCTCGGCGGTCTCATCTACCTTTACCTGAACAACAACCAGTTGACGGGCAGCATCCCGCCGGCACTCGGCAACCTCTCCAACCTTCTCGATCTTTCGCTCGAACACAACCTTCTGACGGGGAGCATCCCGGCGGATCTGCAATACCTGGCGAGCCTGGAAAATCTGTGGCTCAACGACAACGATCTGACCGGCAGCATCCCGCCGGAACTCGGCACCCTCTCCACGCTTCTCGATCTATCGCTCTACAACAACGGATTGACGGGCAGCATCCCTCCCGAGCTCGGAGGCTTCCCGAACCTGGTCGTGCTCTGGCTCGACGGCAACAGCCTGTCCGGCAGCATCCCGCTGGAACTGGGGTACCTCTCCACCCTCGATTCACTCTTTCTGTTCGACAACCAGTTGTCTGGCGCCATCCCGCCGGAGCTCGAAAACCTCGTCAGCGCCAGAACGCTCTACCTCAACGGCAATCTGTTGACCGGCGCGATCCCTCCGGAGTTGAGAAATCTGCTGAGCATCGAGGATCTCTTCCTCTACGCCAATCAGTTGACCGGCAGCATCCCGCCGGAATTGGGAGATCTGGACACCCTCCAGTTCCTCTACCTGAACGACAACCAGTTGACCGGCAGCATCCCGCCCGAGTTGGGATACCTGCCGAATCTCCAACGACTGCTCCTCAACGGAAATCAGTTGTCGGGTGTGATCCCCCGACAAATTGGGAACCTGGATTCTCTGCTCTACACCTACCTCAACGACAACGCGCTTTCGGGTCCCATTCCCGCCGAGATGTTGAGCCTCACCACCTTGATCAACAACCGGAGCAACTTCTGCAACAACGCCCTGTACACGGGCAATTCCACGCTCAGCAACTTCCTCGACAGCAAACAGATCGGCGGGGATTGGGAGAGTTGCCAGGTCGACGCCGTCCCCACGATGCCGAGGGCGGGCCTCCTGGTGCTGTGCGCGGCCCTGGTGGGATCAGCGCTCTGGCTGATGGGGCGATCCAGGATTGCGACCGGATGACTCGGACGCTGCGGCTCGCCGCGGCGCCTCGACTTCGACGAGCTGACGCGATCCGGCTGTGGGGATTTCCATCGCTTCCCGTGTTATTGATCTGTCGTGGGGGCGCGAAAACTCTACCGTCGATCCGACGTGGTGGGTCGGACCCTGAGCGCGTGGCGCACGCGAGCCGTTCTCCCGCACGTTTCGGGCCGGCTGATGGATCTGGCTTGCGGTGACAATCGCGTCGTCAGGGCATTCGGATCGGGTGTCGGCGTGGACATCGTAGAATATCAGAACGTCGACGTCGTCTGCCGTGACTTCACCCAGCTGCCGTTTCGCGATGACGAGTTCGACACCGTGACGATCCTGGCCGCCCTGAACTACTTCGACGACCCGGTATCCGTGTTGCGCGAAGTGCGGCGCTCGTTGAAACGCGACGGCACGCTTCTCATCACCTTCCTGAACAAGAATGTGTCCCGGCTGTGGCATCGATTCCGGGAGAGAGACATCACGCCGAGACCCGCTTTCGATGAGGCGGAACTGTGCGCGTGCCTGGCGGCTGCCGATCTGCGCGTGGTCGACACCCGAAGCTTCATGTTCGGTCTGAACATCATCTATTTCGTGAAGAGATGACGACCCCGACGGATCGCAAGATTGCCGTCATCGGATCCGGAGCGTCGGCGGCCGGTGTCGCAAACGGCCTCGAGGCGTCGGGCGTCGATGCCGAAATCACGATCTTCAGCAGCGATCGCTATTTCAGCTCCCTGCCCAGAAGTCGGTACGAACCCGCAGGCATCGAGCAGTTCTACGACGCTGTCTACGCGGACATCCGGAGAACTGCAGTCAATTATCCGCCGCGCAAGACGTTCTTCGCCGACCCCGTGCCCTGCCACCTGGTGGATGGTGAAGCGCGCTTCTTTCGAACGGAGATGTTCGGCGGCCAGACGAACATCTGGGGTGGGACGGTATTGCCCCTGGCCCGAGAAGATTTTGCAGGATGGCCGATCTCGAGAGAGGAACTCGAACCCCACTATCGCGCAATTGCGGATTCGATCGGGATCGCCGGACAGCCGGATCGCGTGAGTGAATTCCTGGGACTCGACTACAGCAACGCGCCCGCCGTGAAACAACTGGAGGGCTTCAGGTGCCTGCAAGACCATCTCGCCGCGCACCCGGAGACCGATGACTATCGGATCTACGCAGGCGTCGCTCCGAGCGCCGTCGAAACCCGCAGCGGGGCGGCGACGAGCTGCGTCGAGTGCGGGGAATGCATGGTGGGCTGCGCGCGCGATTCGATCTACTCCGCCAGGAACGCGCTGAAGCGATCCATCGATCGGGGCGAAATCCGATTCGTACCGAGCGATGTCCGATCGATTCGCATGGATCGGGGCAACCCCGAGGTATGCTCTGTCGATGGTCACGCCGAGCGCTTCGACCGGGTCTTTCTCGCCTCGGGATGTGTCGCGACGACGGAGATCCTGATGCGAAGCCTGAACCTGAGCGCGGGACCCGTGCTGCAGGACAACTCGATCGCGCAGTTTCCGATCCTGAATCTGTCCAGGCACTCCGATCGAAGGCGCGGCGACTACTTCGGCCTGACCAATCTGCTGCTGCTGATGGCGCCGACGAGTTCGCGCGCTTCACTTCTGCAGGTGCAGCTCTATCCCAACGTGGATTATCTGTGGCGCACGCTCGCCCCCGCATGGTCGTGGAAGCTGGTTCGGCACCCGGTCCGCTGGCTCAGGGATCGGCTGATCTGGGCGCGCGCCTACCTGGATGCGGCGGCGTCCCATCAGTATTTCGTCACGCTGGAAAACGATCGGATCGCGTTTGCGGAAAAGAACAGCCCCGACAAAGCCGCGATCAGCCGCTGCGTTTCGAGCCTGCGCCAGGCCTTGCGCGGTTCGGCGTTCTTCCTGTTGCCGTTCGCTCCGGTGGTGGCCCACACGAGTGCGCATCTGGCGGGCACCTTCCCCTATGGCGCCGGCTCGACTCCGGTTGCGCGCGACGGAGAGGTCATGCCCGGCGTACACATCGCCGACTCGAGCTGCTTCCCGACCAGCCCCGTGATCTCGCCGACACTCACGATCATGGCGAATGCGCGAAGAACCGCGCTCGAGGCGCTTCGGAAATGAGGGCACCGCATCCGCGTTACCGGCTCTATACGTCGTGGCGGAGCTACCTGCCCTTCGCGATCGATCTAATCCGAATCGAGGAGGACGGCGACGCAGTCCGACGGTTCGAGGAAGCGCTGACCGCGTTTCTGGGTACCGACAGGGTGGCCACGCTTCCCATGTGCCGCACCGGCATCTACCTGACCGTCAAGCACCTCGTGCGCCCCGGTCAGGAGGTGGTGATGTCGCCGTACACCATCGCCGACGTGATCAACATGGTGATCCTCGCGGGCGGACGACCGGTATTCGCCGACATCGAGCGCGAGACCTGCAACATCAGCGCGGCATCCGTCCGATCGCTCGTGCACGCCGGGACGGGTGCGGTACTCGTGACCCACCTGCACGGGATCCCCGCGCCGATCCGCGAGATCCGTGACCTCTGCGAAGAACTCGGCGTTCCGGTGATCGAAGACGCCGCGCAGGCCTTCGGCGCGCGCGTCGATGGCGAACGCCTGGGAACGATCGGGGACGCGGGCGTCTACAGCTTCGGAACCTACAAGAACATCAACGCCTGGTACGGTGGGGCCGTCACCTGCAGGAACCCGGAAACCTTCGCCGCGATTCGGGGCGAACTGAGCCGTTCGTCGCCGCAGAGCGGCGCATTCCTGATCAAGAGAATGCTGAAGGGCCTGGTGACGGACCTGGCGACGAATCCAATTTTGTTCAGGGCGCTGACCTATTGGATCATTCGCTTCGGACAGCTGCACGAGATCCGAGCCATCAATCGCTTCGTCGAAGAAGAGCGGGATCTGAATCGACGGGATCGCGTACCCGCGGAATATCTCGGGCGAATGACGGCGGCGCAACACCGGCTGTGCCTGACACAGCTCGGGCACGTCGATCGAGACAATCGCAGCCGCGCCGAGAAGGCCGCACTGTATCGGAGTGGCCTGCAGGAGACCGACGCCTTCGTGCTACCGCCGGGCGACTGCGGGGATTCGATCTACACCTATTTCCCGATTCAACGCGGAGACAGCCTGGAAGAGCGAAGGCTGCTGTTGCGGTTCCTCGCCCAACACGGTTGCGACGTCGGCCCACAGCATTTGAAGAACTGTGCCGACCTGCCCGCCTTTCGGGAGTTCCATCGCGATTGCCCCAACGCGCGGAAGACAGCTGCGTCGGTCGTGCTGCTGCCCAGCTACCCCGCGTATCCGGTTGGCGATATCGAGCGAAACCTGGCGCTGCTGCGGCGCTACCGCCCCGATTGACCTGGCCCGAGCCGCTCTGGAGTAGAGGCGGGACCGAGATCGAAGACCAGCCAGCGATCCAGGCTCAGGATCACCCGCACGCCGGGTTCGGTACTGAGCTGATGGTTGAAATGCTGTGAGGCGGGCGGGTTGTTGACGACCACATAACGCGACCCGAAACGCTTGCGGATGATGTCCGCAATGCCGGGCGTCGGCTCGTGCGCAATGCGATACCAGAGCCGATAGAGCTCCGGGTCCTTCAGGAAGAACAGCGTCGGATCGAGAGCCACGAGGAAATAACGCTCGGGTAGCGCCACCATGAGGAGCCCCGTGTAATCCCACCTCGTGGTGAAGACGCGAGAGCCGGGCGGAATCAGCTGCTGAAAGCGCGCCGCCGTACTGGGGGGCATCGGGTTCGTCTCTCTGGACCATTGAGAAAAAGTGAACGAACCGACGAACATCGTGTAGGCCAGCGAGATCGCCAGCAGGCTGGGCGCGAGAAAACGCCACGCGATGAATCGCGAGGCGGTGGCAAAGGCCGCGACCGAAAACGGTACGAAATACTCGGCGAAGCGCGCCGACCGAATCGTCAGCACGCAAAACCCGAGCGCCGCGAGCGCAAACGCGAGCAACACGAGGTCTTCTCGGCGGTAGCGCCATCCGTACACGGCGGCGGCGGCGGTCATGAGCGCGCTCACGCTCAGCCCCTGGATCCATCCCCCCAACGGATAGGTGTTGAGTTCCCTGCCCATGTCGATACCCACCGGCGCCAACCAGGTATTCTTGACCAGCACGTCGACCATCACGATCCAGTTGTAGGCGATTAGATTCAGCGTATTCGGGTGGACCGCAATCCCCAACGCGATGCCGCAAACGACCACCGCCGCGGGCTTCCAGCGGATCGGTTTGCGCGCGAGGAAGCGCGCGGTCTCGGCGGCGATCAGCAGTAGACACGGGAGTTGCCAGAAGGCGATGTAGGTCAACGGGTAGAGAAAGGAAACCGCAGCCAGGATCGCGAGTCTGCCGCGCGCGGCCGCCCACAGGAAGAGGAGTGCCAGTGCGATCGAAAGCAGGTGCGGCCGAACGAGCATGAACCGGGAGATGAAGAGCACCGAGCCGGTGAGGGGAATGAGTGTCCATAGCCCGGCAAAGCGAATCTGCTCCGCTCTCAATACCAGATAGAGCGCGATGAGTATGGCCGCCCCAGCGATGGTGCCGACGATTCTCGCAGCCGTGATCCAGTCGAGATTGGCAAACGGAACGTAGAGCAGGTGGAAGAGGAGCCGGTCATCTGCGTACCGGTCCGAGAGCCAACTGAATGGGGTCCAGGGGAATTCGTAGAGGATCCCGTTCTGCCGGATGAGTTTACCGACGGCGGCGTGGTACGGCGCATCGCCTTCCACGAAGGGCGTGAAATAGAACTGCAGGCCGCCCGCGACGAACAGGAAGACCAGCGACCAGGCGAAGACGGGCCAATGATCCCTCAGGAATCGGCCCGCTGCGGAATTCAGCTGGTCGGCGTCAGGCTTCGTCATCGCAATCCGTGGTTCGCGAATGCACCGATCGCATTATAGTCGGCCCCACTTCCCTCTCCGCGCTGAGGTTTCATCGCTCAGCCGCATCACCCGCTTTGGTTTCGCTGTCGCGGGCAATGGGACGATCTTCTGCGCGCATCAGCGCCGCAGCCTTGTTTGTTCAGCGATCAAATCCTCGATATGTCGGCTCCACTCCGGGTGGGGGAAGCTGCGCTGGCAGCGGCGTTCGATCGCTCGCCCGTCGTCGAACTCGCCGCGCATGACCTGCATGCGCGCCAACGGGTGGCAGGCCTTGCCGAGGTGCGGCATCAGATCGAGCGCGCGGCGATAGTGCTGTTCCGCGCCGTCGAGATCGTCGAGCCGCCTGGCCCGGTCCGCCAACCGCAGCTCGCGGTAGGCGGAATCCCCGGTTTCGCGCAGGCTCTCCGGCACGGGCGAATCCTCGTGGCGGAACAGGATCGATACCGCGTCTTCGAACAGGGGATACCAGCGCCCGCTCTGGAGCAGCTGCTCGATCAGGCGCTCGCTGTTCCTGGGCCAGAGCACCCAATCCGCGCCCGAAGCCTCCACCATGTAGACCGCACCCTCGCCCGCGCTGATGATGTGCATGTAGCGGCGGAAGGTTTCATCGTCGAACACGGTGTCGGCGCGGCCGTCGATGTAGACCTGCAGCTGACCGTCGAGGCGCAGGTGGATGTAGCCGCCCCAGTTGTAGTAGGCGAAGGTCCTGCCCGCGATGCCGTTTGCCTCGACGAAGTTCAGCGTCTCGACCGGGAAGGTGTCCTCGGCCGTGAGATAGAGGAATGCGCGGTTGGACTGGGGATAGGGCGCCAGCAGCAGCGCACCCGCGATCAAAGCCGCGACCGAAACCAGCAGGCGGGTCGGCAGCGGGCCCAGCTTCTGTTCGAGCGGCGGGCGCAACCGCGACTCGAGCGCGGCGAAGAGCGCGGCCAGCGCCGGCGCCAGCAACAGACTGCCCGAGATGGCGAAGAGGGGGATGAAGCGCCGACTCTCGAGCGCCATCAACAGGGTGAGGGTGGAGAGCAGCAGGCCTGCGAGACTTTCGCGGTGCCGGCTGCGCCAGCGACCGGAGATGAGCAACCACAGAACCGCTACGCCGATCACGCCGAGCGCGTAGGGGAAGAGCGGTGCGGCGATGCCGCCCGACTCGAAGGGCGGCTTCCACTCGTTCAGGCTGCGGTAGGGGGAGGTGGCGCTGAACGCGTAGCGCAGCGGGTAGACGAAGGGTTCGGCGAAGTTCGGATTGATCAGGCAGATCCCGGCGCAGGCCAGGCCGAGCGCGACCGCGTACGCCCAGCGCCGTTTGGCGGGCTCGGCCGAGCTCGCGGCGGCCCCGGAGTTGCCGACGGCTTCGGGGAAGAGCACCCAGGCGAACAAGGCGATCGAGAGCGCCATGAGTCCGAAGAAGAAGCCGCCGTGCAGGTTGACCCAGACCAGGAAGATCAGGGGCAGCAGAGGCGCGGGGCGCTCGCGAATCAGAGCCAGACGCAGCACCAGCACGTAGCCGAGCAGGCTGTAGAGATGGGGTCGGATGTCGAGGAAGGGAGCGGCCACGGCGAGCGCGAAGCCGGCCGCGAGCAGGGCGGCCAGCGGGCAGCGCGCCAGCCGGTGTAGGCAGCGCATCAGCAGTAAAAACGTGGCGACGATGACGCACCACTTCCACCAGACCAGGGACTCCATGCCCAGCAGCTTCTCCCAGGCCGCATAGAGTACGTCGGAGAGCCACTCGTGGTGCATCCAGGGCTGACCCCAATGGGTGTAGGACCAGAAATCGGTCCGCGGCACGCTTCGGTGCTCCAACATCCAGCGTCCAGAGGCGAGGTGCCACCAGAAGTCCGATCCACGCATTGTCGTGTACCCGAAGGACCAGAAGGCGAGCAGACCCGCCAGATAGAGCGGGAACGCGGGCAGAATCTTCGAATTGCGGGCGAGCTCGTCGCTCGCTTCGAGCGGGGACGCAACGGTGGTGCTGGATGCCGGTCGCTTCTTGCGCTTGCTCGAGCGTTTCCTGGCCATACCGTCCGTCGTCTCAACCCTACTCGGCGGCCGCCAGCGGATTTTCGTGGCGCCGCTCGGAGACAGGCGGTTCGCACCGCCCAGTTGCGAAGCCCAATAAGTAGCGATTATGGCGGATCCACGTAATCGGGTGGATCCGTTCACCCCGCATGCCCAGAGCCGCCGATCGAATCGCGAGCTAGGAGCCGTTTCTGCGACGCCAGCGGGATCCGCCCCGGCGCTATACTGGCGGCGATGCACGAAGAAATCAAAAACCCGGGCCTCGACGGCGCATCGCTGCAAAAAGAGCTGCATCTTCTCGTTGCGATGCCGGCCCTCAACGAGGAACGCACCGTTGCGCAGGTCGTGCAAAGCGTTCCGCGTGAGATTCCCGGCATCGGCCGCGTGGACATCGTCGTGATCGACGACGGCAGCGATGACGCGACCGCCGATCGCGCCACCGCCGCGGGGGCGAAAGTCATCCGTCACCCGACCAATCGCGGCGTAGGAGCCGCCTTCCAGACGGCCCTCCGTCACGGGATCGAGTGCGGGGCCGACCTGATCGTCACGCTCGACTCGGACGGCCAGTTCGACCCGGGAGACATACCGCGCCTGATCGAGCCGATCATTGCGGGGACGGCAGATTTCTCGAGTGCATCGCGCTTCAAGGATCCCGAGCTGGTTCCGGAGATGCCGCGCATCAAGTTGTGGGGAAATCTCCTGATGAGCCGAATCGTCTCGCGACTCGCGAGACAGTCGTTCTACGACGTATCGTGCGGCATGCGCTGCTACAGCCGGTTGGCGGCGCTGCGGATCAATCCCCTCGGACGCTTCACCTACACCCAGGAGGTCTTCCTGAACCTCGCCTTCAATCAGCTGCGGGTCGCCGAGATTCCGATCCCCGTCCGCGGGCAGCGAGAGTTCGGCAGCAGCCGCGTCGCGGGCAATCTCTGGCGTTACGCGATGCAGACGTCCCAGATCATCCTGCGCTGCTACCGCGACTACCAACCCCTGCGCTTCTTCGGCGGAATCTCACTGATGCTGGCCATTGCCGCATTCGGCCTGGGCGGAATGCTTCTCGTTCACTATCTGAGCACCGGAAGCTTCACGCCGCACAAATGGGCCGGCTTCGCGTCGATGGCGCTGCTGGCTCTGGCCCTGATCATGCTGCACACGGGCGTGATCGGAGACATGATGAACCGCCATCGCGTGTATCTAGAAGAGATCCTCTACCGCGAGCGCGTTCGCTCGAAGACCACCCGGAACCCTCGCGACTGAAACCGATCATCTCGCCCAAAATGCGACTTTCAGCACAGATCTGCGATTGGACCACCCGCCTCCACTCGCGCGAGCACATTTGAAATCTCTTCCACCCTTCGACGCCTCACAGCCACCTCGTCTTCCTTGCGAAACTCGAAAATTCTGGTCCGGTTCAGAGCAACTCGCGCTATAAAAAGCTCCAGAACCTCCAGAATCCATCATGAGCGATAGCCGCCATCCCGCTATTGTCATCTCCAATTCGTACGGCACCCCCAACCTGGGGGATGAAGCGATATTGCACGCCATGTGCGGCTACTACTTGAAGGAAGAGCTTTCCGTAACGGTCCTCTCCAATTGTAATGAGCCACCAACACGCGAGCTGCCTGAGCACGTCACCCACGCCGCCGGAGGACCACGGGATACCATTTCCGCATTCAAGGCCATCAAGTGCGCGGATCTGCTGTTGATCGGCGGAGGCGGCATCATCCAGTCGTCCACGAGCCTCGGCAATCTGATCTTCCACTTGAGCCGAGCCTGGATGGCGCTCGCCACCGGGACCCCCTTTGCCTTTGTCGGCATTGGCGCTGGCCCGATACCGCACACCATCGGGCGCGCATTGACGCGCTGGACATTGAACGCCGCCCGTTATATCGGGGTGCGCGATCAAGCGTCTCGAAGCTATCTCAGAGACATCGGTGTCACGGCAGCTGTGGCGACAGGTGCCGATCTCGCGTTCGCCATCTCACAGCACCAACCCACAGAAAAACGCACAGACGACGCATTGCGCATCGGTCTCTCCCTCAGACCGGCGGTCGGCGACAAGCGCAAACGCCACGACTTCCAACAGGCGATGGCACTGGGAGAACTCGCTCTCGATGCAATCGCCGCCGCCGCTTCTTCGCTAGACAAACCGTGCCGAGTATCCTTCCTCTCCTTCAACGATGAGCAGGATCTGATCATTGGCCGCAAGCTAGTCGAGAAAAACGACAGGACACTGAATATCGATCTGCGAGATGCCACTGACACGCCAGAGCAGCGCCTGGCATTCCTGGCCAACCTCGACTGCGTGATAGGCATGCGGCTGCATTCGATCATACTTTCGGCCGTCGCAACTACGCCCGCCATCGGGATACCGTACGACACCAAGGTTTCGGAGACTTGTAACGCGCTGGGACTTGGCGACCTGGTATTACCGATTCGCCCGAATCAGGATGAAATCATCGCCAATCTTCTGGCGCTTCTCGGGGCACTCGATCAGCGGCGCGACGAGATCGCCGCGAGAACACAGTCTCTTCGCGCAGATGCACGGCAAATGATGGCTACCGCAACCGCGATGTAACTGCTTCGCAATTATCAGATACACTTGCTTCGCATCAATTTTCCAAGGAATCCCCGACAGCCGATCTCATGTCTACGGACCCTCGGATAAGATACTCAATACTGGCGATAGCGTGGCTCGCTGTAATCGCGGGCGTGATCTACTCGGTACGAGAAAACCCGGGAATCCTCGAACAAATTCGCTGGATACCAATTGTGATCGTCATTGGAGCTCTCGCTCCGCTGACACTCCTGTGCAATGCACTCGGATTGAGGGCGTCAGCGCAACTCGTGAAAAAGAGCAAGGAACTGAGGAGCGCCCTGAATGTCTCGACGAGCGCCACCATCGCGAACCAACTCCCGCTACCTGCCGCATTCATGATGCGCGTGGCAGCCATTAAATCGACCGACACAAGCCTTGCCGAAAGCATCAAGGCAACACTCTTCGTTTCCCTGATTTGGTTGGCATGCACCTTGTTCGCCGCAGCAGTTGCGGGTTATGCGCTGGGTGCAACTGCCATCGCAATCATCCTGGCCCTGCCGGCGATCATCGCGCTGGTATACGCAAACCATAGACTCAAGCAGAAACCGGGAAGATTGTTCGGAAAGATCGCGCTGCTCGGTATGGCCCTTTCCGCCGTCGACACCTTTCGCGTTTATGCGTGCTTTTGCGCCATGGGAATAGACGTCGGGCTGTTGGAGTGCCTCTACCTGACAGCTTCGAGCGCCTTCGCGAATGCCGCCACATTCATCCCGGGCGGCGTGGGCATACGCGAATACCTGGCAGCGGGGCTCGCCACTGCAACGGACATTCCGCCATCCCAAGCACTCCTCGCCGCAACCATGAACCGCATAACAGGCCTGATAAGCGCCGGCATCGTTCTGCTTCTACTCGATCTGAACAGAGACAGCGCCAGCCCCGACCACTAGAGCATGCCCAACCTAATCGCCGGACTCGATCGAATCTACTACAGACTCGGAGGCCGCCAACCTGGTCGCGAAGCCTGAACCCAGGCCTACCTCATTGATCTTTTCGGAAATGAAGCGCCAGTCCTCATCGGCATCCCAGCTGGTCAGTCGAGCAGTCTGCCCAATCCCATGTGCACGCTCGGTCTGATCGCGTAGAACGATACACGGCTTCCCGAGATACGACGCCTCCTCCTGTATCGAGCCGCCGTCCGTCATGATGAACGGCGCAGCAGCGAGATGACTCGCGAAAACCTCGTAACGCTCGAGCGGTTGGCACTCGATGAAAGGGGAGGATGTGATTGCGGTCAGCAGTTCATACTTCTGCAGGGCCTTCTCGGTGGGCGGATGCATGACGAACTTCATCTTTCCGACTTTCCCGGCCACCCCGACGACGACATCGATCAGCCGCTCGAGGCGACGCCGGTTGGTCAACGTCTCGAGACGGTGGAACGTCACGACAGGATGCCCTTCCCTCACTTCAACTTCATCGCTACCCACCATGAGCGCAAGCGCGTCCCTGCCGGTGTTGTAGCCGGTGTTCTTCACGACTTTTTCTGGAAAGCGCGCCATCAGCGCCGTGGCCTCGAGGTCGCCGGGCGCGAATAG
>JAFDBP010000233.1 GCA_019313245.1 Deltaproteobacteria bacterium | reverse complement strand
TTTTCCGCTGACCTTCATGAGCGGATTCGCGGTTGCGGCGACGCGGCTGGCGGCCCCCGACACCGGACTCATCTCCTACGCGGAAGTTCTCGACCAGGGGCGCAACATCTGCTCCGCGGTCTCGATTCCCGTGATCGGCGATGCCGACACCGGCTACGGCAACGCGCTCAACGTCAAGCGCACCGTCGAGGGTTTTGCGCGGGCGGGTTTTGCGGGCCTGATGATCGAAGACCAGCTCGCGCCGAAGCGCTGCGGCCACACGCGCGGCAAGGAAGTGATCGATCGCGGCGAGGCGCTCGCGCGCATCCGCGCGGCGGTCGACGCGCGCGACGAGGGCTCCGACATCCTGATCCTCGCGCGCACGGATGCGCGCGCGACACTCGGGCTCGACGAGGCGATCTGGCGCGCGAAGGCCTTCGCGGATCTCGGCGCCGACATCCTGTTCGTCGAGGCGCCGCTGTCCGAAGCCGAGATGGAGCGGATCTGCGCCGAAGTTCCCGCACCGCGGATGGCCAATCTCGTCGAGGGCGGCGACACCCCGCTGCTCGCTCCCGCGCAGCTCGAGGCGATCGGCTACCAGATCGCCGCCTACCCGCTCACCCTGTTGTCCGCCGCCGCGCACGCTATGCGCGGCGCGCTCGCCGCACTCGCCGCGGGCGAGTCGCCCGCGGGTCTGATCGATTTCGCGCAGCTGCGAGAACTCGTCGGCTTCGACGACTACGACGCCGAACTCGCGCGCTACAGGGAATCTTGAGCGCGCGGCCGGCGGCGCGGGCGACCGTCCATCTTCGGCCGCCAGCGGTAGTCTTCGAGCTTCAGGCGATCGGCCGCGTCGAACACCACGCCCTCGCTCTCGAGCAGCTGGCGCTGGATCAGATCGCTGCCGGGTTCGGCGCGCGCGCTGATCTGACCGCGCGCATTGACGACGCGATGCCAGGGCACGCCCTCGATCGTAAGCGTGCGCATCGCGTAACCGACCTGTCGCGCGCGGCCATCGAGGCCCGCGAGGTCCGCGATCTGCCCGTAGGTGGCGACGTGGCCGCGCGGAATGCGCCGCACCACCGCGTAGATCCGGTCGTAGTTGTCTCCGCTGAGCTTCACCGCCCCCATTCTGGCGCAGTCCGATCGCGCGGGCGAGCTCCGCAGGCGTCCGCTCGGCGCGAGTCGGCGCTACGCTGGGCGCGCCGTGAAGCGTGAAGCCAAAGCCCAGCGCATCCAGGCGCAGCTCGACGAACTCTATCCCGAACTCGACGTGCCGCTGCGCCACGAGGATCCCTACACGCTGCTGATCGCGGTGTTGCTCTCCGCGCAGTGCACGGATGTGCGCGTCAACCAGGTCACGCCGAAGCTCTTCGCGCGCGCGTCGACGCCCGCAGCCATGCTGAAGCTCTCGGTCGACGAGATTCGCGAAATCATCCGGCCCTGCGGGCTGGCGCCCTCCAAGGCGAAGGCGATCGCAGAGCTCTCGCGGGTTCTGGTCGACGATTACGCGGGGCAGGTGCCGGACAGCTTCGAAGAACTCGAAGCGCTGCGCGGCGTGGGTCACAAGACCGCGAGCGTCGTGATGGTGCAGGCGTTCGGCGTGCCCGCGTTTCCGGTCGACACCCACATCCACCGCCTGGCCGCGCGCTGGGGGCTCTCGCAGGCGAAGAACGTGGCGCAGACGGAGCGGGATCTGAAGAAGCTCTTCGCTCCCGAGACCTGGGGGCGCGTCCACCTGCAGATCATCTACTTCGGGCGCGAGTACTGCCCCGCGCGCGGCCACGACCTGAGCGCGTGCCCGATCTGCTCGTGGGCGGCATCGAAGGCGCGCATCGCGCGCGAAAATTCCCGCTAGCGCCGACTCGAGACGGTGTCGCCTGTCAGGTTCCGATGCGCCGCACCTGCACGATCGGATCCTCCGGGTCGCGTCGTTGGGAGAGATCGATCGCGCCTTCGATCGCCCAGATGCAGTCGCCCTCCGGATCGACGAGTACCTGCGACACATCCCAGCGCCTCGGCCGCGTGGCCTTGATCAGCGTTCGCCTCGAATTGCGCGCGTCGGGCGTGAAGAGGATCGCTTCGTATTCCTCGAAGTAGGGCGCGAGGGCCCGCTCGAAGCGCTCCGCATCCCAGAGATCGTCCGCGTCCTGATGGACGCACGCGGCGGCGGCTTCGTAGTCGCCCGCGGAAAGCGCGCGCACGAGCGCGTGGAGTTCCGAGCGCGCGCGCGCCGCGAGCAGTTCGGGTTGCTCGGCGAGGTCGAAGCGGCGCGGCTCGGCCTGCGCTTCTTCGACCGCTGCGGTCGGATCCGCGAGGGTTTCCCAGGCTTCGATCAGGCTCGAGTCCACGCGCTTGATCAGCGTGCGGAAATACGCGATCGCGTCGTAGACCTCGTCGCTCTTGGCGAATTCGGGAACCGTCTTCACGAGCGTGCCGAGCACCTGATTGAGATAGCGCAACAGCAGCCCCTCGCTGCGCGCAATCGCGTACTCGCGCGTGTAGTCGTCGAAGCTGCGCAGGTCTTCGAACATCTCGCGCGCGATCGACTTCAGGTGGATGTACTCCTCGCTGAACCAGGGGTGTGTCTCGACGAAGATGCCAAACGCCGCGTAGACGAAGTCCGCGTCCGGCTTGGGGTGCGTGACGCGTTCGAGTTTTGCGATGCGCTCCTCGTAGGGCACCCGCTGCGTCTTGAGCTTCGCCATCAGCTCCGTCTTCTGTTTGCGGATCTGCGCGTAGAGGATCGCGCGCGGGTCTTCGATGATGGATTCGACGAGGGTCAGCAATTCGAGCGCGTAGTTCGGCGACTCGGGATCGAGCACGGCGACCGCATCGATCAAGAACGGCGACAGCGTGTGGTGGAGCGAGAAATCGAACTGGAGATCTTCTGCAACCCTCGCCTCGGGCCGACCGTCGCGCCCGGGGACGACCTCGACGATTTCCGCGCGTCGCAGCGAGCGGAAGAGTCTGGCGGCGTGGCGGCGCAGTCGGGCCTTCGAGGCGGGGCGCTCGTGGGATCTGTCGATCAGCTCGATCACGCCGCGGTAGCCGCGCTCGGACGGCGGCGCGGCGTCGCCGCGCTGCAGCACGTTGACGATGATTCCGTGATCGACGTGGAATCGCGAAATCAGCGTTTCGGGCGGTTGGTGAATCAGCCGCTGGAAGGTGTCGCGGTTCCAGGAGACGAAGTTGTGCGCGGGGGGCTTCTTCTTGCCGGGCTTGCGCTTCTTGCCCGAAGCGGCTGCCTTTTCGGCGGCGCGTTTGTTCTCGATCGCGTACTCGGGCGCCTGACACACCACGCTGCCGCGTTCGTCGAAACCCTTGCGGCCCGCGCGCCCCGCGATCTGTTTGAACTCGCGCACGCTGAGGATGCCGATCTTCTCGCCGTCGAACTTGAACAGCTGTGAAAAGAGCACCGTGCGGATCGGGATGTTGACGCCGACGCCGAGCGTGTCGGTGCCGCAGATCACCTTGAGCAGGCTGCGCTGCGCGAGTTGCTCGACGAGCAGGCGGTATTTGGGGAGCAGGCCCGCGTGGTGCAGCCCGATGCCGTGTCGGATGTAGCGCTTCACGTCCTTGCCGTACGGCGAGTCGAACTTGAAACCCGCGATCGCGCGGTCGATCTCGGCGCGCTCTTCTCGCGTCGTGATCCGCGCGCTCGTGAGGCCCTGGGCCTGCTCGGCACACTGGCGCTGGGTGAAGTTCACGATGTAGATCGGCGCCTGCTCGCGATCGAGCAGCGTCTCGATCGACTCGTGCAATGGCGTCTCGCGGTACTCGAAGTCGAGCGGCACGGGCCGCGCTTCCGAGTAGACGCACGCGACCTCGCGTCCGGTCTGTGCGCGCAGCTTTTCTTCGATCGCCGCGGTGTTTCCGAGCGTCGCGGACATCAGCAGGAAGCTGGTTCGCGTCAGCAGCAGCAGCGGGATCTGCCAGGCGACGCCGCGCTCGCGGTCGCCGAAGTAGTGGAACTCGTCGAGCACCACGTAAGCGATCGGGGCGCTCGCGCCCTCGCGCAGCGCCATGTTCGCGAGCACTTCGGTCGTGCAACAGATCAGCGGCGCGTCGTGGTTGATGCTCGCGTCGCCGGTGAGCATGCCGACGCGCTCGGCGCCGAAGAGGTCGCAGAACTCGAAGAACTTCTGGCTCGCGAGCGCCTTGATCGGGCAGGTGTAGAACGAGCGCACACCCTCGCAGAGCGCCTTGAAGTGCAGTGCGATCGCGACGAGCGATTTGCCCGAGCCCGTCGGCGTGTTCAGCACGACGTGGCGCCCCGCCATGAGCTCGATGAAGGCCTCTTCCTGGTGGGGGTAGGGGTCGAAGCCCGCGTCGTCCATCCACTCGACGAAGCGGTCGAGGATCTCGCCGGTGTCCCGCGTGCCGCCTCTCGGAATCCGATCGTAGAGTGTCGGAGCGCTGTCTTCGGGGGGCGCTTCGCTCAAGCGTTGCTCCGGCGGATCAGCACGATCCGGCCGAGCAGATCGGCCGGCGGTTCGAAGTCGAGTTTCGACAACTCGATGCGCGGACCGACGCCCTGCAGGATGCGCGGCCCTGCGGAGGTGAGCACGAAACCCTTGGCGCGAAGCGGTGCGAGCGCGCGCACGCGCTCCAGCAGCGCCTCGGGATCGCTCACTTCCGCGAAGCTCAAGACCTCGGTGGCAAAGCTCTCGTGATGGTGGGGTCGGCTTTCGGTCGGCTCGCTGCGGCGCCGCTCGCGCACGCCGTCGGGATCCGGCGGAAACAGCAGTGCCGGGTCGACCTGCGCCCGCACGGCGCGAATCAGCGGCGCGTCGGGTTCGATCTCGCGCAGCGCGGCTTCGAGTTCGGCGAGCGCCGCCGGGGCGACGAGGTCGATCTTGTTCAGCAGCAGCAGGTCCGCGGAAGAAACCTGCTGCGCGAAGATGCCGTCGAGGTCGCGCCCCTGCGCGAGCTGTTCCGCGTTGACGACGATCACCGCGACGTCGGTCTCGATCCAGTCGGCGATCGGATCGCGCCAGAAGTTGAGCTGCACGTCGTACGGAAGCGCGACCCCCGAGGTCTCGACGATCACGAGGTCGGGGTTCGCGCGCTCGCGCAGCTGCTGCAGGGTTTCGACGAGTTCGTCCGAGAGCCGACAACACACGCAGCCTCCGGAGAGTTCCACGTAGTCGTCGTCCGCGCGGTTCAGCAGCGCGCCGTCGATCCCGAGTTCGCCGAACTCGTTCGAGACCACGGCTGCGCGGCGGCCGGCACGTTGGGCGTCCGCGAGCAGGTGGCGCACGAGCGTCGTCTTGCCGGAGCCCAGAAAGCCCGACACCACCAACGCGGGAACCCGTTTGCGCGCGCTCATGCGCGGGAGCATAGGGCTTGCTCGATCGTCTTGTAGCTAAATCACCTCAAGGATGGCGAGATTCGAGGATCGGGTCGAGAAGGCTCTCAAGCGGCCGCTCGATTCCCTCGATACAGGGCGCGGGTATCCGGGCGTCCCGTTTTCGTCTCGCTGGGTCGCTGTGTTGATTTACCGGCTGGGCTCGCGCTCGAGCACTCGACGGACTGGCTCCCGCCGCGCTCACGCTGCTGCTGCCGCTGTTCTCGGGCGCTCGGATCCCTTGACTCCCACCGCCATTTCCAGCCGATCGGCCGCTACGGACAGGCGATCGTTCCGGCCGTCGTTCCGGACGGGCCCGGCACTTGGCCAAAATTTGAAGTGAAGAAGCCGAAGTCGCCGAATCCGATCGTGTCCCAGACGGGTTCGGTGTGGTTGTACAGTTCATTGGTGGTGCCGAAGCCTTTGCTCGTAAACCCACCGAAGTCGCTGAGCCCACAGATTCCGTCCTGATCGTAGTCGCAATCGCAAAGGTTTCCGCAATCGTCCGCGTCGGTGTCGTCCTGCGCCGGATTGGCCGCCTCCGAGCAGTTGTCGATCACGTCCCCGACCCCATCCAGGTCGAAGTCGGGATTGCTCCCCGCGAACGTGGGTGTCGCCCAGCACAAGAATCCAATCGCTGCGAGCAATGCGATTCGCTTCATGGAGGGTCCTCCTCGATCAGGGGCGTCGGACGCCGGTCGGAGTCTCCGAATTCGGTGGTTTCGGCGAAAGTTGCGGGCGGCGCGTGCAGCGAAGCGGTGGCCGAAGGAAGGGGAGAAGCTGCGGCCGACTCGGATGCGCGAGCTGGGTCTCGCCGTCGCCGCCACCTCATGGGAATCATGGGATCGGCTCCTGCGCGAGTGGTTCCCGCCCAACCAAACGGCGGGAACAATTATTGATGGAGTGTACCATCCAGCGCCCCCCGTTCAGTCAAATACATAATCGACCCCTCCAGTTTCCGATTTCCGCGGTTGGGTCCGGCGACGGTGATCGGAAACGAGATCGCAGCTATGTTGTCGATCTGGCGCGCGTTTTATTGAAGAGCACGCTCGGGAGTCCCGGATGATCCAACTCTACACCGCATCCACACCAAACGGTCACAAAGCCTCGTGTACCCTCGAAGAACTCGAGATCCCCTACCGGGTCCACGCGGTCGACCTCTCGTCGCTGGAGCAGAAGAAACCCGATTTCCTGCGCCTCAACCCCAACGGCCGGATCCCGGTGATCGTCGACACCGAAGAGGGAGATCTGCCGGTCTTCGAGTCGGGCGCGATCATGATCTACCTCGCCGAGAAGGCCGGGCGCCTGCTGCCGACGGAGCGGCGCGGCCGCGCGCGCGTCATCTCGTGGCTGATGTTCCAGATGGGCGGGATCGGTCCGATGATGGGGCAGGCGAACGTCTTCTTCCGCTACTTCCCGGAGAAGATCCAACCCGCGATCGATCGCTACCAGAACGAGTCGCGGCGGCTGTTCGAGGTGCTCGATTCGCGCCTCGCGCAGAGTGAGTGGCTCGCGGACGATTATTCGATCGCCGACATCGCGAATTGGTGTTGGGTGCGGGGCCACCGCTGGTCGGGGGTGTCGGTGGAGGGCCTCGACCACCTGCAGCGCTGGCTCGACGCGCTCAAGCAGAGGCCCGGGCTGAGGCGCGGTGTCGAAGTACCGGCTCCGGTTCCGAGCATCGTGGACGACGAGGAAGCCAGCGCGAAGTTCGCCGAGCGCGCGCGCTCGATGTTGCAGCAGTAGTACGCAGCGCGAGCCCGATCGAGTAGCCGGCGCGTTAGTCGACCAGCTCTTCGAGCGGCGGGCAGGTGCAGATGAGGTGGCGATCGCCGTAGGCGTTGTCGATCCGGCCGACCGCGGGCCAGAACTTGTGCGCGCGCACCCAATCGAGCGGATACGCGGCGCGCTCGCGCGAGTAGGCGTGATCCCATTCGTCGGCTGAAACTT
>JAFDBP010000232.1 GCA_019313245.1 Deltaproteobacteria bacterium | reverse complement strand
GGGTGCAAAGCTGGGATCTTGGGATCTGTATGAATATTTCGTGGACAACTTCTGGTTCGAGGCGGCGGGCCTCGATCGCGAGACGGTCAACGAACCGCTGCGTGGAGAACACAAGGCGGACATCGTCATCATCGGCGGTGGCTTCACGGGCCTTTCCTCTGCGCTGAACATCAATCGGCGCTTTCCCGACAAGAAGATCACATTGCTCGAGGGGGCCTGCTGTGGCTACGGGGCGAGCGGTCGCAACGGCGGTTTCTGCATCGGCGGCGTCTTCCTGGGCGATCCCTCCGAGATGGACGACGAGGGCATTCGAAACAACGTCGACGTGAGCTTCCACGGTCTGCGGCAGATCCGGGAACTGGCGTCCGAGCACGGTGTCGACTGTGACCTGATGGAGAATGGCCAGTTGACGCTCGCCGAGACGGAAGAGGAGGCGCGCTGGCTCGAGGGCAGGGTGCCGTGGTACCGGGCACTGGGTCTCGAGGCGACGCTGCTTCAGGGGGCGAGCCTCGAAGCGGAGATCCGCTCGCCCCAATTCATCGCGGGCCTGCTGGATCCGAACGTGGCGACCCTCAACCCCGCCAAACTCGCGCGGGGCCTGAAGCGGGTGGTGGAAGCGCGCGGTGTGGAGATCCGGGAGAGGAGCCTGGTCACGCGCATCGTTCCGGGGCGGATTCACCGGGTCGAGACGGAGCACGGTCGAATCGATGCGCCCGTCATCGTCCTGGCCATGAACGCGTACGCTCCGAAGCTGGGGCTCTTCTGCAACCGGGTTTTCCCGCTCTGCAGCTACATCATCGCCACCAAACCGCTCAGCCCGGAGCAGTGGGCGTCGATCGGCATGCAGCACCGGCCGGGATTCGGGGATATGCGGCCGCAGTTCTTCTACGCGGCCCCCTCGGCAGATGGCCGCATCGTGATCGGCGGCGTCGAATATCCCTACTATCGCAACGACGGTCTGAGTACCGGCTTCAACGCCTGCGTGCGCGACAAGCTGGCCGAGCGCCTGCTCGCGGTATTTCCGCAGCTCGAGCGAATCGAGGTCGACCACTCCTGGGGCGGGAGCATGTCGGGCACGCGCGATCTCACCCCCTCCATCGGCGTGCTCGGACAGTACGCAAACGTCTATTACGGCGTGGGTTACTTCGAAGGCGTGCCGGCCACGCAGACGGCGGGGCGCATCATCGCGGATCTCATGGCGGGCGAGCGCAACGCCTTCACCGAGCACGAGGTCGTGAATCGCGCGATCCCCCACGCGGGGCCGCGGTGCGTCAGACACATCGGTGTTTCCATCGTCAAGACGCTGCTGACACGAACCGCATTCGGGCGCAGCTTCATCCGCGAGCGGCTTTGAGGTAGGGGGCCAATGACCTGGGGTACGATCGAGTCGGCTTAGTGCCCGCGATCATATCCGATAGGGAAGTCGTCGACTGCGACCGGTTTGCATTCGCTCGAGAGGACGAAGCATGGAAATGATACGCAAGCTTTCGGCATTGCTGAATCTGGGCCTGGCAATTAGCATGCTCGCATTGCCGGCCGAAGCGAATATCTGCGATGGCAACGAAGCCTTCACCCTGCTGTTGCACGGCGGTTTACTGGATTACGAAGAAGAAGTCGAACCGCGCCATCGCGCTCTCTTCAGACAATTGCTCGAGAGCGGCCGCGAGCGCCTGGCCAAGGGCGGAAGTGCGCTCGACGTGGTGGTGGAGTCGATCGCCGCGATGGAAGATTCGGGCATCCTCAACGCCGGCAAGGGCTCCATCGTCAATAGCGCGGGGTTTACGGAAACCGACGCCTCCCTGATGGACGGACGCAACGGGCGCTCCGGGGCGGTGGCCGCCATGCAGCGCTTGAAGAATCCGATCCTGGCGTCGCGCCTGGTCATGGAGCGGACCAAACACGTGTTGTTCGCCGGGGCCACGGGCGAGCAGACCCTGGCGGATCTCGGTGCAGAGCTCGTGGAGGATCCCGCGAGCTATTTTCAGGAATACGTCCCGCCGCCCAAGGGCGAACCCAGCAAGACCGAGCACGGCACCGTCGGGGCGGTGGCTCTGGATCGCTGCGGCAATCTTGCCGCGGGCACCTCGACGGGGGGTTGGCCGCACAAAATGCCCGGCAGGGTGGGCGACACTCCCATCATCGGCGCCAGCACCTACGCCGATCAGCGATATGCGCTGTCGACGACGGGCGTCGGCGAGAGCTTCATCAAGCGGGCGGCCAGCCGTGACATTGCGATGCGCGCGGAATACCTGAACACGCCCCTGAAGCGCGCGACCGACTACGTGGTGAAGGAACTCATCGGAAAACAGGATGGGGCAGGGGGGGCGATCATTGCGATCGGCAAGGACGGCGAAATCGTCGTCTCCTCCAACAGCTACGGCGTTCTCTACGGCTGGGTTACCCAATCCGGTGACATCGTCCTAGGTACGCGAGAGCCCTAGCGCGGTCGCCGTCGGTTTGCATGGGAAGGAATCGCGGGGTCTGGCGAAAGCGGCCACTCTTACGGGTGACGCCGCGCGACCAATGCCTCGGAGGTAATGCCGAACCTCACCAACTTGACGTGGTGTTCGAGCTGCCAGTCGGATGCCGGTAGGAACGGCAACACATCGATCGGCCGACAACCCCCCACTGCCGATGGTCGACGCGTCTGGATCCAGCTCCAGGCCCTCGCCACGCTGCGCGAGAACCGGCTCACGCCCGTGGAAAGACCCGAGAGACAGAGCAACCCATCCGGGCGCAGCATGCGGTGCGCTTCTCGCAACACGTCTCGGATGTCTTTCTCGGAGAGAAGGTCGAAGACGTAGTTGGAGAGGAAGCGATCGCAGGATTCGGCTGGTTGATCGATCGGAGGGTCACCTCGAGTGAGGGTTACCCGGGCGCGATCCGAGTAGGGCGCGAGGCGCGCTCGCGCGAGCGAAATCATCTTTGGGCTGACGTCCACTCCGCGGTAGCGGGAGTCGGGCGCGAGAAACTCCTCGAACAGACGCAGCGCAAAGCGCCCGGTGCCGCAACCAAACTCGAACACGTTCTGCGCGGTGCCGAAGCCTCCGTGACGGAGGAGCACATCGGTGGCGCGATCTTCGTAGAAGGCCTGGGTGTCCTGCAGCGAGCCGATGCGATCGTAGGCGCTGCGGGCCTGTTGATGTGAAAGGACGGTCGACATACCTGAATCCTCGGGCAGTCCAACCTCTCGGTGCTCCGCTGTTCCGACCAGAGCCGGCTGCTAGCTCTGGTGACGAAAGCGCTCGCCACCCGATGTTACCACGGGCGGATCGGAGCGCGCGGGTGTCGATTCATCGTCGACGTGCATGATGAACGAAATCATGGTGCGGCCGGATTTCTGATACTCCGTGGCCCGGATCGATGGGTGCGCGTCCAGCCACTCTCCGAATGCCTTCGCCTCTCCCTGATCGAGTCGACCCTTGTAGGAAAACCAATCGTCGAAAATCAGTACGGTCCCGTCCTGGATGTACGAGGTGATGAAGTCCAATACCGGCACGGTGGACTCGTAGAGATCACAATCGATCAACACGATGGAGGCCTTGTCGATCGCAAGCTCCCGCTTGAGTGATTCGTTCAGGCTCTGGTCGTACCAGCCGGGTATGAGTTTCACGCGCTGCATGTCCACGCCGCCCGCGCGTACATTTCGTTCGTACTGATCGATGTCACACGCAAATTGGCCGCCCTCGTAGCGGCGATGAACGCCTGCGTCGTGTCCGGTGGGTTCGGGCAACCCCTCGAACGAATCGAAGATCAAGAACCGCGTCGTCTGCTGTCGAGGGTAGGGCCGCATGGAATCGAACATGTCGATCAGCGATGAACCCTGCGCGCAGCCGAACTCGAGGTAATCGCCCTCGATCCGGCAGTCATCCACGAAACCGACGATCGTGTCGAAAAAAAGCTGGCGAACGAAGCGCTCGCGGTCGCGTCTCGCCCAATTGAACAGAAGCCTTGTGATGCGTGCAGACGCCGGCCGAAATAAGCGCCGCATGGCGCGGCCCGGTAGCTGTTTCACTCGACCGAGCGCTCGCCTCGTCCTCCCCAAGCCACTTCTCCCCCGAAAATCAAGCCAGAAGGATGATAGGAAAACATGCTGCGCTTCGGTGGAGCCGGCCACAGAAATTCCTGCAAGCGGATTGCGTGCATCCATCCAGCCGAGTAGCACTCGAATGCGGGCGCTTTGCTGGGGAAGAGCGACACCCATCGGAGACGAGTACTTCGAACCCTACATCCGGATCGGTCACGCGGCCTTTCCCTCACCGGCGCAGCTTTGAACCGCTTGCAGCTCGGCCGAGTCGTCCGGGAAGTATCTTCTTCCCAGCCACAGGGCCACGTTGACCAGCCCGATCAGCACCGGAACCTCGACCAGCGGGCCGATCACGGCCGCAAAGGCGCCGCCGTGATGGATGCCGAAGGTGGCGACGGCCACGGCGATGGCCAGCTCGAAGTTGTTGGAGGCGGCGGTGAACGACAGGGTCGCCGACTGGCCGTAGCTGGCGCCGACCTTCTTCGACATGAAGAAGGAGATGAAGAACATCAGCACGAAGTAGATCAGCAGCGGGATCGCGATGCGCACCACGTCGAGCGGCAACTGCACGATGGTCTCACCCTTGAGCGAGAACATCACGACGATGGTGAACAGGAGCGCGATGAGGGTCAGGGGACTGATCTTGGGGATGAACTTCGCGTGGTACCACTCCTTGTCCTTCAGATTGATCAGCGTGAAGCGCGTGATGATGCCCGCGAGGAATGGGATCCCCAGATAGATGAATACGCTCTTGGCGATCTCGCCGATGGTGATGTCGACCGCCACGCCCTCCAGCCCGAACCAGGTGGGCAGCACGGTGATGAAGAGGTAGGCGTAGACGGAATAGAACAGCACCTGGAAGATCGAGTTGAAGGCGACCAGCCCCGCGCAATACTCGGTGTCACCCTTGGCCAGGTCGTTCCACACGATGACCATGGCGATGCAGCGCGCCAGGCCGATCATGATCAGACCCACCATGTACTCGGGCTTGTCGTGGAGAAAGGCGACCGCGAGACCGAACATCAGGATCGGGCCGACGATCCAGTTCTGCACCAACGACAGACCGAGCACCTTGAAGTTGCGAAATACCGGCCCCATCTCCTCGTACTTCACCTTGGCCAGCGGCGGATACATCATCAGGATGAGTCCGATGGCGATGGGGATGGAGGTCGTGCCGACACTGAATCTGTCGAGCCAGGGCACGATGCCCGGAAACGCGTAGCCGGCGCCGACGCCGACGCCCATGGCCAGGAAGATCCAGACCGTGAGGTAGCGGTCCAGAAAGGAAAGCCTTCCCGCAACACCTTCTGATTTCATCGCCGTCTTCCCGCGCGCTCAGCTGCCCGCTCGGCGAGCAGATCACTACACGAACTCCCCGCGCGGCCCTTGCTCTTTTGCCAATCGGCGAGGCGCGTGAACAACTCGGGGGAAATGCGCTTGTCGAGCACGGCCGGTAGCAGCCGAATCACGTGCGCTTGCGCGGACTCGGGCTTTTCGGCGATGCGGAAGTGGACCCAGGTCCCGTCGCGGCGGTCGTCCAACAACCCGGCGTTGACCAGGTGCCGCAGGTGCCGCGACGCCTTGGACTGGGTGATCTCCAGTACATCGACGAAATCGCAGACGCACAGCTCGCCCTCTTCGAGCAGGAGGCCGAGCATCTGCAGCCGGGTCTCGTCCGACAGGGCCTTGAAAACATCGCTCAGCGTGCGCATGGGCCGCGCTCCATTCATGTCCTGCTTGCATATACACGGATATCCGGGTATTTGCAAATATTCTCTGGTGGTGATTCCGGAATGGCCCGGAGGAGGTTCTGTGTGCGTGCGATGAGCCCGTGGAATGAGGGTCAGCGTTTCCAGAAGTCGGATCTGAAGATCACCAGAACCGTGAACAACTCGAGCCGACCCGCGATCATCGCGCCGCAGAGCGTGAGTTTCACGAGCGGCGGAAAAACAGCGAAGTTGTCATAGGGTCCGATCTGCCCCAAGCCGGGCCCCACATTGCCCACCGCGGTCAGCGCAGCCGTAAGCGCGGTGACGATGTCGTAACCGGCGGCGGCGACGATCAGCGCGACTGCGGTGACGATGATGATGTACAGGGCGAAGAATGCCCAGATCGCCGCCAGGACTCGATCCGGTACGGCCTTGCCGCCGTAGCGAACGGGGTGGCGCACGGCCGAGCGGTGACCGAAGCGATTGAAGACGCTCGCCATCGCTCGCAGTCCGATCAGTGCTCGAAGGCTCTTGACGCCGCCACTGGTCGATCCCGCCATGCCGCCCAGGAACATCAGTTGGAGGATGACCAGAAGCGCAAGCGCGGGCCAGGTTTCGAAATCGGCTGTCGCGTAGCCGGTGGTCGTGGCGATGGAAATCACCTGGAACAACGCGATGCGAACCGAAGCGGTTTGGTTCGCGTGGCTCAGCGCCCAGACGACGACTGCGGTCGCACCGGCTAGCAGCAAGAGGTAGTAACGCAGTTCCGCGTCGCCCAGGGCAGAGCGGATTTGCCCTACCATCAAGCGGTAGTGGATCACGAAGTTGATGCTGGCCAGCAGCATGAAGACGATGACGATCCACTCCACGAGCGGGGAATTGAAACCTCCGATGGATTTGTCATTGGTCGAGAAGCCGCCCGTCGACAGCGTGGTCAGCGCGTGGCACAAGGCCTCGTAGGGCGTCATCCCGGCGACCACCAACGCGATCCATTCGAGGGCGGTCAAGCCCACGTAGATGAACCAGAGTCGGCGAGCGGTCTCTGCGATCCGGGGCGTCAATTTGTCCGCCACCGGTCCCGGGACTTCAGCCCTGAACAGGTGCATTCCCCCGATACCGAGCAGCGGCATCAGGGCGACTGCGAAGAGGATGATCCCCATCCCGCCGATCCATTGGGTCATCGAGCGCCACAGAAGCAGCGCTCTCGGAACTCCCGCTATGTGGGACATCACGGTCGATCCCGTCGTCGTGAATCCCGAAACCGACTCGAAGAGCGAATCGACCGGTTCCAGGGTGTCGGTCAGGTCGTAGGGGAGCGAGCCGAATGCCGACGCCAACACCCATGCTGCGATGACCACGAGGTATCCGTCGCGTATGCGCATCTGGGTGTCTTCGACCCGCACGCCGATGACGATCGGAAGGCCGCACGCCAGCGCGATCATCGCGCTGGCCGCATAGGGGAGAACGGGCTCGCCGAAGATCGCGGCGGCGATCGTCGGTAGCAGTTGCATGGCGCTCAGACCGATCAGCAACCAGCCCAGGAATTTGGCGATGAGTAGGGGGTTCATCGATTCGATCGCTCGCTCGAATCACGCTGCTGCTGTCGATTGGAAGAGGATCCGCGGTCGCCGCGAAGGCGACACAGAGCACGGTATTGACTCAAGCGTCTCTCCCCCCGGAGGGCATCCGCGCGCCAGGTCGACAATGGTATCGCTCCGCAAACGGAAATCGACCTCGGGCCGGACGGGTAGAAGAAGCCGGCATTTCGGCTGCGCCCGATCGACGGTGATTCTGTCGAGTCGCGAGGCAGGTGCGGATCAGATTCGGAGGAGTCTCGTGCACATGAAGCGCGACAAAAAATCAAATATCAAGATGCATATTTCTTGATGAACGCTTCACCTCTTCCCATCAAATCGGAATGATCATCCGGGATCGGCGCGGATGCGAGCAGGTCGCGCGTCTTTTCGCGCAGGATCTGGTGCGCGGGCGGCTCGCCGGCTTCCTGCCATTTCTCCATGATGTAGTGCGGATAGATCGCGCTGGTGTAGTAGTGATCCTTGTAGTTCTTCAAGGTAGAAGGTTGGCTCAGGAAATTCTTGCCCGGTCCGACGTCGGCAATTTCATCGAGCGCGGAGTTGACGTCGTCGAGCTGGAAGCCGTCGCCAATTCGCAGCGCTTGATCGATGATCTCGTGGACGTGAACGATCGTAGTCGGCGAGATGGATTTCGACCCGTGAGAATCTCCGATGAAGGGAGCGAGGTGCCCGTGCGAGAGCAGCAGCGGGAGCGTGTTCATCCAATAGGTGTCGGCGGCGATCAGGTCCATGCCCCAGCCGGCGCCGCTGCCCGACGTCGAGCAGTGGGGGATACCGTAGTGCTTCATCATTTCGGAACAGGCGATGCTGATCAGCACGGTCTGCGGATCGTAGAAATTGAGCATGGTGCGCATGTCGAAATAGACGGGCAGCATGCCGAGCAGGATCGGCGCGCCTCGCTCGATCGTCTGGCTGATGACCAACCCCGCGAGTAGCTCCGCCATGAGCAGGGTGAATGCGCCCGCGGGCGCGAGCGGCGTGGACGCGCCGGCGATGCCGTAATTCGAAAAGATGACCGGCAGCCCGCGCTCGATGGAAAGCTTCATCTTGTCGACCGTGCCCGCGTTCATCACCAGCGGGGTGCCGGGATTGAAATACGGGATGACGAACGGCCTGTCGCGAAGATCGCCGCAAAGCAACTCGAACATCTCCAGAACGTCCGAAAATCGGTTTTCGTCCGAGACGAGCAGGACGAGCGGCTTGGTGGTGTTGGAGATGTGTTCGAGCGAGCCGTATAGGTCGCTGAGTCCTGCTGGAACATCGCGCACGATGCCGAGGGTGGAGATCACGTCGTAGTGCTTCATGCCCGAACTCAACCGCACGAGATTCCGGAAGTTCTCGCGTTTGAAAACGTCGATCGTATCGTCTGCGGGATCTTGATAGAAGAGCGCGGTAACTCCGGTTCCGAAGCGGAGTCTGTCTTCGCCGAGCTTCAATCTGTGCTCACCGCGACGGTCATAGACATCGATCGATTTTGGCGCGGATTCGATCGCCTCCTCGACGATCTCCTGCGGAAATTTGACGATCCGATCTTGCGACTTCGAGCCGAGTTTCGTTTCCAGCATCTGCAAGATGGACGGAGAATCCACGCGCACACCGGTTTCGTGCAACAACTTCAAGACGTTTGCATGTGACTCGTGAATCTGCTCTTCGGTCATCAATGTCAGGCGCGGGCGGACATTGTTCATGAGTTAGAGGATAGGCAAAAGAAGCTGGGGGTCGAAAAGGCGGGATTCTGTCGATTCGCGAGTTCAGCACAAATCACGTTTGAGGAGGACTGATAGAACTGCGGAAAGGTCAAAAAATAGGGTTTGTCTCAACGAAACACGGGCTCGAAATGCCAGCTTTCGTTCATTGATGCCGGCCACTCCTGCGAGCATGACAATCGCGCAGAAAATCTGACAGCGCTGTCGCGTAGATCCCCGGAGCCTTCTTGAAACCTTCGAGGTGGCCCGCATCTGGAAGGCGCGTGGTTTTTAGATCGAGCTTCTTCGCACCGAGCGCAAAAAAGGCGTCGATCATGTCTTCCTGCACCAACTCATCTGCTCCGTCGCGTAAGCTGAGAATGGGAAAGCCGTCGGGAAGCTTGTCGAGTTCGTCGCGGGCATCTCTGTCGTAATGGATGTTTCCAACCAGAACGGCGAATAGCCAGGCGGCAATCGGCTCCAGAAAGGTCGCGAACCCCACGGATTTGAAGCATGCGACGTAGTTTCGATAGCCGCGAGTGACCTGAGTAAAAGGACCACCTTCACAGATCCAGCCCAAGACATCTCGTGGGTGCCGATTGATGGCCCCGAGGGCGGCCACGGAAGGGTAGGACATGCTCATGACCAGCTTCGGCCCGGGGTTGCGCTTCAGGACATCGGTTATGGCATCGGCCCATAGGTGTCGAAGTCCGATCCCGCCAGCTTCGCCCAGGGGCAATTGTCGCAATTCTTGAAAACGACTTACCGGTAGAGTGAAGCGAACCACTTCGTGTCCGAGCGATTCGAGAAATTCATAGATGCGGCCGAAACTGTCTTTGTCTCCTCCGTAGTGATGCACGAATATGATTTTCATCGTTTCCAAAGATGACACCAGTAGGCTTTCTGGGACGTACGAGGATAGGTAAAGGAAGCTGGCTTTCGGCTCGCCTGCTGGCTCGACTCTTCGGGTGACTCAGTTGTCGTCGATCTGCTCTCTCTTTGGGGGAGGCATCCAAAGTCGAGCAAGATTGGTAACTTACGCGCGTGCAGCCGGTCTAGGGCTGCGTATAGCGGCAGTTTGCGGCATATAGGGACAGCACCGAATGACGGAATCGGCGCTCCGACTGCAGTTGCACGCAAAGCAGATTGGATGGCCTTCCGGGCTGCTGCGGAGGCCGCCAGTGAGCAGACACACCCGATTCGGCGTTCTGACACCCCGGCGGATGCGCGTTGAGGCGCCCTTCGATCGCGCGGCTGCAATCAGCCCCCACCACCCGAGTCGGCGGGAGCAGCCCGGATGTCACTGATCGCCGAACTCAAGCGGCGCAACGTCTTTCGCGTCGGGGCCGCCTATGGGATCGTGGCCTGGCTTCTCGTCGAAGTGGCATCCGTCGTGCTGCCCACTTTCGAAGCGCCCGAATGGGTGATGAAGGTCTTTACCTTCCTGGTGATCCTGGGCTTCCCGCTCGCGCTGGTTCTGGCCTGGGCGTTCGAGCTGACGCCGGAGGGGATCAAGCGCGAAACAGGAGCGGATCGCGAGGAGTCCGTCGCCCACAGCAGCGGCCGCAAGATCGACTTCGCGATCATCGCCTTGCTCGCGATCGCGCTGACCTACGTGGTCGTCGACAAGTACGTCTTCCCGACCGGAACCGAGAGCGGGACGGCGGCCGTGCCCGTGCAGGCTGTGGAAGAGTCCGACGATCCTGCCTCGGCAGACGCGGAGGATGCGCGCGAAAAGTCGGTCGCCGTGCTGCCCTTTGCGAATCGGAGCGTCAAGGCGGAAGACGCGTTCTTCGTCGACGGCATGCACGACGACATCCTGACCCACCTCGCCAAGATCCGATCGCTCAAGGTGATTTCGCGGACTTCGGTGATGGAGTACCGCGACACCACCAAGAATCTGCGAACGATCGGCCGCGAATTGGGCGCGGCCACGATCCTCGAGGGCGGCGTGCAGCGCTCTGGCGATCACGTCCGGATCAACATGCAGCTGATCGATGCCGAGACCGACGATCACCTCTGGGCCGACATCTACGACCGCCGGCTGACCGCCGAAAACCTGTTTTCGATCCAGACCGAGATCGCGACGTCGATTGCCGTCGCGCTGCGGGCCGCGCTTTCGGCTGAAGAGCAGGACCGGCTCGCCGCCATTCCGACGGAGAATCTCGAGGCCTACGAGGCGTATCTGATCGGACGGCAGCGCCTGGCGGATCGCAGCACCCAGGCGTTCGCGCAAGCGGTCGAGTACTTCGGGCGCGCGATCCGGCTCGACCCCGACTTTGCGCTGGCCTATGTGGGGCTGGCCGAAACCTACGTGCTGCAGGTCTTCTACAGCGGCTTTCCACCCGAAGAGACGCTCGCGAAGGCCCTCGCGGCCGCCGAACGCGCGCTCGAGTTGGACGGTCAGCTCGGCGAGGCCTACAACGCGCTGGCGGCCGTCAAGGAAGACATGCACGACTACGCGGGCGCCGAAGCGGCATTCCGGCGCGCGCTGGAGCTGAATCCAAACCACGTGACGACCTATCACTGGTATGGGTACATGCTCCGTAACGAATTGGGTCGGCCCGAGGAGGCGCTCGAACTTCACCGACGCGGAGTCGAGTTGGACCCCCTGTCGGGCCCGCTCATGATCAACCTCGCGGCAGATCTGATCGCGCTGGGGCGATTCGACGAGGCCGGGCAATGGCTCGAAAAGGCGACCGAAATCCTCCCGGATTATCCCGGCGGGTGGGAGGTTTCCGGATTGTATCGATGGGCGACGTTGGGCCGACTCGATGAAACCCTGGCCGCGTACGCGAGAGCGCTCGCGATCGACCCGAACAACGCCACCTATCTCGCGGATGTGGGTGTCTCGCAGTTGGATATCGGCGATCCCATCCGCGCCGACCACTTGATCGATCGATCGATCTCCATGGGCCCTGAGAGCGAGGGCGCCAATATCGCGATGCAGATGCTGAAGCTGTACCGGGGAGACGAAGCCGGGGCGCTCGAATTCGCGCATCGAGCGAACGCCATTGAGCCGCGCGTACAGATCGGCGCCCGCCCACTCGAATTGATTCGCGATCACGAGCTGAAGGCGGGTCGGATTTCCGCTGTGCTGGCGCTGTATGAGCAGAGCTATCCCGAATTGCTGGACGCCGCAGGCCCGAGCGTCGATCGCAGCAACTATCGAGCGGCGATCGATCTCGCGTTGATCTTTTCGAGATCGGAAGAACCGCAGCGCGCGGAACCGCTGTTGGATCGCGCCCTCGCCGCGATCCAGACGATGCCGAGGATCGGTATCTTCGGTTTCGGAATCGACGACGTGCGGATCTACGCGATTCGCGGCGAACGGCAGCGGGCGCTGTCCACGCTGCGACAAGCCGTCGACGAGGGCTGGCGCTACCTCTGGTGGTATGCGCTCGAGCGCGACCTGAGCCTCGAATCGCTGCGCGACGAGCCCGAATTCCGGGCCAGCGTCGCCGAGATCGAAGCCGACATGGCCGCCCAGCGCGAGCGCGTGCGGGAGATGGAGCGCAACGGCGAGCTGGATTCGATCCTCGAGATTTCAGCAGAGACCCGATGAATGGCGCGCCGGGTTTGATCGGCAGACGCAATTCGCTCGCTTCATCGGACCCTGCGATCCAGCTGCTTCGTGCCCTTTGAGAGATCGCTTGCACGGTGTGCCGGAGACATGATTTACACAATCGGCATTTTCATGAGAGCCCAGATGCCGCGTAGACCGATGAGCGGACGCTTCAGATCCGTTGCGCTCCCACTCGAGGTCGAATCAATGGCAGATGCCGTCGGCTCGACTGCGAGATAGCAGACCAAAAAACTCGACTCGCCTGTCAGGATGAGGCACGTTTTGCTCTGCAGCCCGCCTCGCGCTTCGTCGAGCCGGTCAGCTGCCTGGTATTGCGGCTGTCGATGCTGCGAACCAGCCGTGCGGAGCCGGGAGCCATGGGCATCGAGCGGAAGTTCCGAGGGATCGCCGGGGCGGAGTTCTCCGTCCGGCCGAATTCGGCGCGATCCGCCCCAGGCCGCCGTCCGCGGCGCTCGCGCTGGGGCATTTTTGTGCACGTGCTCGTCGCGTGGGCGTGCCTCGTCACCGCGATTTCCCTCGCGCCGTGTGTCGCGGCGGGCGACGACCTGGGCGCGCGAACCGCGCTGCGCCCGCTGTCGCTCGCGGAAGCCATCCGCATCGCGCTCGAGCGGAGCCCCGACCTCGAGACCGCCGAGCACCGCACCAACGCGGCACACGCGGCGATCGATCGCACCGAAGCCGCGTTCTACCCCCAGCTGCGCATGAGCAGCGGCTACGCGGCGACGAACGATTCCGTCCAGGCCTTCATGATGACCCTCGGGCAGCGCGACTTCGATCCGACCGCCAATTTCAATCATCCGGGCACCACCGACAACCTGAACATCCGATTCGGGGCGATCTACTCGCTCTACAACGGCGGACGCGATCGCGCGGGCCGAGAGGCGGCGTTGGCGACGAGCGAAGCCAAACAGCAGCAACTCGCCGCGACGCAGAATGCGCTCGTGCTCGAGGTGACCCGGGCCTTCCACACGATTCGAAAGGCGCGCCGGCTGGTGGAGGTGGAGCGCGCGGCGACGGCGAGCATGGAAGCCAATCTCGCGGTCGCGCGGGATCGCTTCGAGCAGGGCCTGGTCCTCAAGAGCGACGTGCTCGACGCCGAGGTGCGCCTCGCAGAGGCACGGGAGCGCGAAGTGCGCGCGCAGACTGCGCTCGCGCGATCGAATACGCTGTTCCGCAGCGTGCTCGGCGTCGGCGAGGGTGAACTGGTCACGGCGTCGGAGGCGGGCGACGACGCTGCGCTCGATGATCTGGCAGAGCAACAAGCCGCGGCCGCCGCGCTGCAGGACGCCGCCCAGCCGCTCGATGTGTCGCGCCGCCCCGAATGGCAGGCCGCGGAGCGCGCGGTGGAGGCGCTCGAGCAGGAGGTTCGCGTGGCGTTTGGCGGCTATCTTCCGCGCGTCGACGCGTTTGCGAACTACGATCTCAACAGCGGGCTCGGCGATGGCTTCGAGGACGGCTGGATCGCTGGCGTGAATGTCGAAATCGATCTCTTCGACGGCTTCCTGACGCATTCGCGCGTACACGAGTCGCGCGCGCGGCTGCTCGAATCGCGCGCGTGGCTGCGCAGGATCCTGCTCGACCTGCAGGCGGAGGCCCGCCAGGCAGAACTCGGCGTGCGCGAGGCCGCGGCGCGGCTCGCCACCAGCACGCGCAGCGTCGCGCAGGCCAGGGAGAGTCTCGAGATCGCGAAGGAGCGCTACGCGGGAGGCCTGGCGCTCTTGACCCAGGTCCTCGACGCGGAGACTGCGTTGAGCGCGGCGCGTCAGCGCCGTATCGCGGCGCGCGCCGATTATCGAATCATGCGCGCTTCACTCGGATGGGCGGTCGGTCAGCCCTGGGCGGAATGGCAGTGATGCGGACTCCGAACGGGAGACGAGTTGAGCGATGGGGATCGCGCGGTGCCCGTATCGGGCTGTTCGCGCTCTTGCTCGTCGGCTGCGGAAGCGAACCCGAGAGCACGGGTGAGCCGCGCGGCGAACCGGTTCTCGTCGAGATCTTTGGCGTCGCGCTCGAAGTGGTGCAAGACCGCTACGAGGCGGTGGGCACGATTCGGCCGCGCACGAGCGCCAAGCTCGCGTCTCAGGTGATGGCGACGATCGAGTCGGTCGCCGTCGAACCCGGAGACGCGGTCGAAGCGGGCCAACAGCTCGCCGCACTCGACGATCGCGACTTGCGCGCGGAGTACGATCGCGCGCGAGCCGATTACGAGCGGTTCCGACGCCTGCTCGAGAAGAATGCCGTGACGCAGGCGGAACTCGACGTCGTCGAATCGCGCTTCCGGGTTGCGCGGGCCGCACTGAGTTACAGCGAGATCCGCGCCCCGTTCGCCGGGGTGGTCGTACAGAAGCTCTGCGACGCGGGAGACATGGCGGTTCCGGGCAAGACGCTGTTCGAGATCGAAGCCGCCAACGCGTTTCGCGTCGAGGCGCTGATCCCGGAGCGCTACGGCCGCTTCGCGTTGGTCGGTGCGGCGACGGAGGTGCGCGTCGATGCCAGCGGCGAGCGCTGCAGCGGCAGCATCGGAGAGGTGGTGCCGGGCGCCCAGGCGGAGACGCGCAGCATCCTGGTGAAGATCGATGCCGCGTGTGGCGGGCCGCTCCAGTCGGGCGGCTTCGCGCGCGCGCGCCTGCCCGTGGGCGAGCGGTCGGTCATTTCGGTGCCGCCAGCTGCGCTGCGGCGCACGGGTCAACTCGAATACGTGTACGTCGTGCACGACGGGCGGGCGGCGATGCGCCTGGTGAAACCCGGGCCGGCGCGGGACGAGCGCGTCGAGGTGCTTTCCGGGTTGGAGCCCGGAGATCGCGTCATCGTGCGCGCCGAGCGAGAGATCTCGGATGGGCAGCCCATCCGAGAGCGCGCGCAGAGTGGGTCCGGATGAGAACGCTGCGGTCGATCGCGACCATTGCGAACCGAATGCCATGAGCGAGAGCGACGAACAGGCGGTGCATCACGCCCACCATTTCGGTTTTGCGGCGCGAATCGTCCGCTTCTTCATCGACTCGAAGCTGACGCCCCTGATCGTGATCGCAGCCGTCATTCTCGGCGTCGGCGCCGTCGTGTTGCTTCCGCGCGAGGAAGAGCCTCAGATCGTCGTGCCGATGATCGATCTCTTCGTCGAGATGCCCGGTGCCGACGCGATGGAGGTGCAGCAGCGCGTCGCGGTGCCGATGGAAAAGCTGCTCTGGGAAATTCCGGGCGTCGAGTACATCTACTCCACCTCGCGCCCGGGCGCGGCGCTCGTGACGGTGCGCTTCTACGTGGGCCAGAACGAAGAAGAGGCCATCGTCCGGCTGAATCAGAAGATGTACGCGAACTTCGACCGGATTCCACCCGGCGTCTCGCAGCCACTCGTCAAGCCGCGGCGGATCGACGACGTGCCGATCCTCGCGCTCACGTTGCACGGCAAGGGCTACGACTCGCTCGACCTGCGGCGCATCGCTGCGCAACTCGTCGATGCCATCCAGCAGGTGCCCGAAGTCTCGGAAACCAGCGTGATCGGCGGGCGGCGACGCGAGGTTCGCGTGGAACTCGACGCCGCGCGGCTGGCGGCCCACCACGTCGACCCAGTGCAGGTCGCGCACGCGCTCGCGTCCGCCAATCGCAAACAGCTGCTCGGGAGTTTTTCGAGCGCGAACCGGGAGATCCAGCTCGAGGCGGGGAGTTTCCTCTCGGATGCGGCGGAGGTGGCTGGGGTCGTGGTCAAGACCTTCGAGCAGCGCCCCGTCTACCTGCGCGACGTGGCCAGCATCGTCGACGGCGCCGAAGAGCCGGTCGATTACGTGCTGTTCGGCAGTGGCGCCGGTGCGAGCGCCGAGCCGGATGCCGGCAACCCGATGGGGGAGGGCGTCGTTCCCGCGGTGACGATTGCGATCGCGAAGCGCAAAGGGGCGAATGCCGTCTGGGTAGCCGACGCCGTGCTGCGCAAGGTGGAATTGTCGCGCGGAGAACTGATCCCCGCGGACATTCCGATCACCGTCACGCGCAACTACGGCCTCACCGCCAAGGAGAAGTCGAACGAGTTGCTCTTCCACATGGGCATCGCGGTCGTGGGGGTCACGATCCTCATCGCGCTGGTGCTGGGCTGGAAGGAATCCGGCGTGGTGGCCGTCGCGATTCCGGTCACACTCGCACTGACGCTTTCGGTCTTCTACCTGCTCGGCTTCACGCTCAATCGCATCACGCTCTTCGCATTGATCTTCTCGATCGGGATTCTCGTCGACGACCCGATCGTCGATGTGGAGAACATCGTCCGCCACTTCCGCCTGCAGCGGAACGCGGGGCGGTCGCTGCTCGAGGTGACCGTCGAGGCCGTGAACGAGGTCCGCAGCCCGCTGGTGCTGGCCACGCTCACGGTGATCGCCGCGATCCTGCCGATGGCCTTCGTCAGCGGCCTGATGGGCCCCTACATGCGTCCCATTCCGATCGGCTCGAGCGCCGCGATGTTGTTCTCGATGTTCGTCGCGTTCGTGGTCACGCCCTGGGCCGCCTATCACATCCTGCACGGAGTCCGGCGCCATCCCGCCAAAGAGCGCGAGTCCGAGGATTGGGCGACGCGCGCCTACCGCCGCGTGATGAACCCGTTGATCCATCACCCGCTTTGGCAGCTGCTGTTTCTCGCCGCGATCACCCTGCTGCTCTTGCTCGCGATGGCGCTCGTCGCCGTCGGTGGCGTGAAGGTGAAGATGCTGCCCTTCGACAACAAGAGTGAATTCCAGATCGTGATCGACATGGACGAGGGCACGACGCTCGAGCAGACGGCGCGCGTCGCCCGCGAGATCGCCGACGCCGTGCGGCGCGAACCCGAGGTGACCGACTACCAGATCTACGTCGGGACGGCGGGGCCCTACAACTTCAACGGGCTGGTGCGGCACTATTTCCTGCGCCGCGGTCCAAATGTCGCGGACATCCAGGTGAACCTGCTCGGCAAGCACGAGCGCAGCGAGCAAAGCCACGAGATCGCCAAGCGCGTGCGGCCCGCGATCCAGGCCATCGCCGAGCGCTACGGCGCGCGCGTCAAGCTCGCGGAGGTGCCGCCCGGGCCGCCGGTGCTGCAGACGCTCGTCGCGGAGGTCTACGGCCCCGACTACCCGCGCCAGATCGAGGTGGCGCGCCAGGTTCGCGACATCTTCGAGCGCACCGAAGGCGTCGTGGACGTGGACTGGTCGGTGGAAGCCGATCAGCGCAAGTTGGTCTTCGAGGTGGATTCGGAGAAGGCCGCGCTGCACGGCATCAGCGTCGAGCGCATCGCCGAGGTGCTGCGCGTCGCCCAACAGGGGCTCGAGGTCGGGCTGCAACACGATCCGTTCGAGAAGGAGGACGTGCCGATCGTGCTGCGCCTGCCCGCCGCGCGGCGCGCGTCGGTCAACGATCTGCTGGCGCTTCCCGTGGCGAGCGAGGGCGGCTCGATGGTCCCGCTCGGAGAACTCGTCTCGGCCGAAGAGCGCATTTCCGACCTGAGCATCCACCGCAAGAATCTGATGCCGGTGGTCTACGTCAGCGGAGACGTGGCCGGCGCCGCCGAGAGCCCCGTCTACGCGATCCTCAAGATGAATCGCGAGCTCGACGCGCTCGACATGGAGGTATTGAGCACCCACCAGCCCTTCTCGACGGAGAAGGTGGCGATGAAATGGGACGGCGAATGGCACATCACCTACGAGGTCTTTCGCGACCTAGGCGCGGCCTTCGCGGTGGTGCTGGTGCTGATCTACGTGCTCGTCGTCGGCTGGTTCCGCTCGTTCGGAACTCCATTCATCATCATGGCCGCGATTCCGTTCTCGCTGGTCGGAATCCTGCCGGCGCACTGGGCGATGGGGGCGTTCTTCACCGCCACCTCGATGATCGGCTTCATCGCCGGAGCGGGGATCGTGGTGCGCAACTCGATCATCCTGGTCGACTTCATCGAACTCCGGCTCGCGGAGGGCATGCCGCTGGCGGAGGCCGTGGTGGATGCGGGTGCGGTGCGTTTCCGGCCGATGATGTTGACCGCCGCCGCGGTCGTGGTCGGTGCGAGCGTGATCCTCTTCGATCCGATCTTTCAGGGTCTGGCCATCTCGCTGATGGCGGGCGAAGTGGCGTCGCTGTTCCTCTCGCGAATGGCCGTTCCGGTGATCTACTTCATGGCCGCGCGCAAACGGGGAGCTTCAGCTTCGGGCTGACGCGCAGCGTTTCCTCTCGGGCCCGATGAACCGAAATTCTGTCAGGCCGCGGGTCGGGCGCGAATTGCGCCGCCCCGCACCAGCGGGGCGGCGATTCACCGGAATCAAAGCAGGTCGAAGCGATCGAGATCCATCACCTTGACCCAGGCGTCGACGAAGTCACTCACGAACTTCTCTTCTGCGTCGTCCGCTGCATAGACTTCTGCGACCGCGCGCAGCTCGGAGTTGGACCCGAAAATCAGATCGACCGGGGTCGCCGTCCAGCGGAGTTCGCCCGTCTTGCGGTCGCGGCCCTCGTAGACGCCCGCGGATGCGGGCGACTTCGACCACTTCGTCGACATGTCGAGCAGGTTTGCGAAGAAGTCGTTGCTCAACGTGCCGGGGCGTTCGGTGAAGACACCCCGCTCGGATCGTCCAGCGTTGGCATTCAGCGCCCGCATACCGCCGACCAGAACGGTCATTTCGGGCACCGTCAGGGTCAGCAGGCTCGCGCGATCGACCAGCATGGCTGCGGGCGATTTTCGCTGCCCCTCGCCGAAGTAGTTGCGAAACCCGTCGGCGGTCGGCTCGAGCACGGCGAACGAACCCACGTCGGTTTGCGCTTGCGATGCGTCCGTGCGACCCGGTTCGAAGGGAACCTGCACGTCGTAGCCAGCTTCCTTTGCGGCCTGTTCGATGGCTGCGGATCCGCCCAGCACGATCAGATCGGCGAGCGAGACCCGCTTGCCTCCCGATTGCGCGCGATTGAACTCCTTCTGGACGCCCTCCAGGCGTTTGAGCACATTGCCCAGTTCGTCCGGGTCGTTGACCGTCCAATCCTTCTGCGGCGCGAGGCGAATGCGCGCGCCATTGGCCCCGCCGCGCAGGTCGGTGCCGCGGAAGGTGGACGCCGACGCCCAGGCGGTCCTGACCAGTTCGGGGACGCTCGCGCCCGACGCGAGGATCTCGGACTTCAACGTCGCGATGTCGTTGGCGTCGATCAGGTCGTGATCGACCGCGGGGACCGGATCTTGCCAGAGCAGTTCTTCGGCGGGGACCT
>JAFDBP010000231.1 GCA_019313245.1 Deltaproteobacteria bacterium | reverse complement strand
TTCAGTCCCGCTTGGATTCCGATCTGGTCGACGAAGGTGAAGACTCCACTTTGTCCCGCCTCGAAGACGAACACCCCCGCCATGACGATCATCGCGAGCATTCGGTTCGGCGCCGACAGCAAGAGCAACACCAAGCTCTCGTCGGAAGAGCCGCTTATGCGAGGCGGGATCAACCAACGACACAAGGGAAGCGAAACTACACCGATGGCTGCCATCATGAAATAGCAACCCGTGGGGTCGGATTCGGTCTGAACGTACGGGATAATTTTGAATTCCGCCGATAACACTAAATTATGCAATACCGTGATTACGGCAAAGACGCGTTCTGGCTGATCGGACGAAGCTGCGGCGGCAGTCGCCGCTCCTGAAATGAGCCCCGCCCCGATTCCAGTGATCGTGCGTGAAACCAACAACACTTCCAGGCTGCCCGCGTACGCGGAGATGAGATTGCCTCCAATCAGCACCAGAATGCCGACTAGCGCCGTACGAGAGCGCGAGAGTCTCGCAATTGGCCCGGAAGCCAGCAGCAGCGTGATGAAGAACGCACCGTTCTCGAAGGCAAACAGCTGCCCCACGGCGCCTTCGAGTGCACCGTGATCCGCCATGACGGATTCGAGGAGCTGGGGTTGCGCGTACATCCCCAGCAACGCGAGCGCCCAATACATACCGGCCGCCAACGAGAGCTTGACGGTCTCGCGGTTGGAAGCTCCCGCGCCGGAGTTGCGCGCCGCCTGCGGGTTGGCCTCACTCATGGCCTTGCGGCATCGGAGTCATGCCTCCCGCTCAGAGTGGACACTCATAGCAGCAAAACCCTCTGGCGGTGGATCCTGCATTGCACGGGCCACTGGTGCGCGCGGATTGCCTCGGGATACTCCGACCGTCATCCGACACCGCTCATCGGACTTCGGTCAGGTCGGTATCGCAAAGGGTCGAGCTTCCAAAAAGCGCCGCACAACATTCGCCGAAATCCTCGAAACGTTGTTGTCGTAGTCGTTGTGTGACAGGCTGGCCGCCCAGGCGATGGAGCCGACGGAGAATACCGCGCCACCCCCGGGCGTTTCGAAGAACGTCATGTCGGCTTTCACGAGCGGGCTCTGCGCGCCGTCCAAGGCGACATGGTGAAATCCGATCTCGTCGGGGACGATGAGGGTGTTCTTCGTGTGCCCCTCGGAGCTCGCAACGACCAGAGCGTGGGTGGGTGTTCCGAGCATCGGATCGACGGCGTCGATCTCCGAACCGCTTGCGCCACCGCCGAGGTGCCCAAATCTTCCGATGATCTCGTCGTCGCCGATTCCCTCGAAGATGAAACTCGCCCGCGGGTCGAAGCTGCCCTGCTTCCGGCGGTAGTAACCCGACGCATCGAATCCTACGGCGATGGTCCCGACTCCGACCACGGCCTGCGGTGGCACACCCAAACGCCGCCACAGGCCGCCATACTCGCCGCTAAATTCCAGATAATATTCTCCGGGCTCCTCATCGCGATATCGGATTCCATCTTCGGCGCGGCGCACCTCGACTGCGCCGGGAAATTCGTCGGAGAGCGCACAGCGCCAGACGAAACCGTTTCCTCCCAAATAGATCAGACGCCCCGGTCCGGCGAGATAGGAACGCAGCCCCTCCAACATGGCCGTCGTGTAGTACTCCGGATGCGCGCTCGTAAGCACCGCAGAATACGGCTCGAGTAGACCCACGCCCTCGCGGTGCAGGTCCTCGTCCGTAATCACATCGAAATCGATGCCCTCGTTCTCGAGCCAACCGAGAATGTGGGTATCGGCGATGAGGCTCCAGCAATGAGTGGTCGGCACCAGACTGAGCACCGGTCGCAATCGGGAAGCGAATCGCACACCGCTTCCGTCCGAGTGCGTGTCATAGGTCGAGAGCCCGAACTCCTCGTGCTCCTGGAGAAAGACGTCGGACTTTTCCATCGTCGTCCAGAACGTTTCGGTCGCCTCCGCATAACGTTCGTGGAAAGTCCACTGGAGGTTGGCATACGCCATATAGGTGACCGTCGAAGCCAGGAAGGCCAATTTCGCTGTGGTCGTGCCTTTGGGGGGCCGAACGAAGAAGTTGACGTACGATTCGTCACCGTCGGCTCTCAGACGAGCGGCGTAGATGCCGCTTCGCAGATCGGTCGGCACGACGTACTCGAAGTCCGTCTCCCAGCCGGCGTCGTAGAGATCGTCATCGTGGAAGTGGATGGCGCCGTATTCCTGGGGCGCGTGCCGCCAGTTCTGTTCTGCGCCGCTCCAGTTGTGCCCCTTGCAGCCGCGGGATGGAAGGTTCACCGTGCGGCCGTGGAGCCCATTGGGTGCCACATCCAGGATGGCATCGGTGCCAATGTCTCGTGAAAAGTCCCAGGCTGCCACGACCTGCGGGTTCTGATCGTGCGGCGTTTCCCGGGTCGCTGCGGCCGAAACTTCGGCGGCCGACAGCACGCTCGCGCTCAGGCGTGGGCGGTCGATCTTGCCGTTGAAGTGACACTGGGATCCGAGTTTTCCGTCGGGCCGCAGCGCCGGAAGCGCTGCAAACATCATCGGGGCCTTCGCACCCGCAAAAGCTCTCGCCGCGCCTCTCGCACTCGCAGCTCGTAAACCCTCGAGCGTCGACGCGGCGGGTTCCTGCGAAACACTCATTTCCCCTCTAGAAGCATCGTATGATCCGGACACCAGATACCAGCGTCGCTCTGCGAGCGGTGAGCCGGTGCTGATCTCGCTGAGACCGCCAGTGCCGTCGCCAACGCGCATCGCAACCGAACCGCCATCGTCGATCAGCAGCGTGAACCCCGTCGCCGGATCGTCCCGCCATTGCGAAATGAGGCCTTGTTCGCCCTTGTCCGGCGTCGTCGCGAACACCCAGCACTGAACGGTGAAACTCTCCAACGCATCGAGCACCGACGATGTGGGCACGATCGCATACGAGCCCGCATGGATCGGCTGCAACCGGCCCGAATGCTCGCCGTTGAACGGCGCGTCGATCTCCTCTTCCCGAAAGACGCCGCGCTCCAGCTCGTCCGCGCCGCTGATGACCCGCACCAGATCCGCGCGATAGCGCTCGGGACCGTAGGTGCTCACCTTGAAGCGGATCTTCGCACCGGGAACCACGCTCCAAACATCCGAGTAGCCGAGTACTCGTTTCATGCGGTCTGCTCCTTCACTCGCGCGCACCCGCTCACGTCAGGTCATGTCCGGTGACCGTCTTCCAGCGCCGTTTGAAGACTTCCCAGACGGCCTCGTTGTAATCGCTGAATCGGTGATCTTCGAAGATCTCCATCTTGGCGCCCCGCGTCGCCGGTATCTTGGCGAGCACCCATTCCCGGCCGGGTTTCGTGCAGACGAGGACATGACGCTCCGCCAACGGCATGATCCGCAGCCGATTGACGATCAGTTGGAGCTCAGGGCTGTGAGGCCCTTCGGGGTTGTTCCGAAACTCTTCGGTGAGGTCTGTTCTCGACGGATCGATTTCATACATCAGGCGTTCCTCTTCTCAGACACGTCTCGACAGGCTGGTACCAAAGCGCCCCCTACGTGCGCCAGTGCGACTGTCGAGGCGCCAATCGCCGCGTGTACTTTGCGACGATCACGTAGGCGAGCACGACAAAGACCGCCACGAACGGTAGAAGCGCCGCGTTGCGGACGAGCAGCTCATAGATGGATCGAGGCTTCCCGCTCCCAATCAGCGGAACCGCGACGCCGAGCGGCGGTGCTGCCACGCGCAAGAGCTCCGATCGGCGATGATCGCGCTCCGCCACTAGCGCGCGCCCGAAGGCGCCAGGCACTCGAAGAGGTGCCGGGCGCGCAGCGGTACCTGCGCGCTCTCGATCAACTCGGCCATCAGCTCCCCCGTGGCCGGACTCATGCAGATGCCGTCACCGCCAAATCGCGACGCCACGTAGGCGTTGCGCCACTCGGGGAAGCGGCCCATCACGGGTTTCTGGTAGGGCGGAGTGGGCGCCATCGCGAGCAGATCACCGCGGTGCTCGACGATCGTCGCCTCTTCGAGCACCGGGAGGGCTTCGACAGCGCCTTCGAGCGCCGCCAACTTGGTCTCCTCGGAGAGACTCGCGTCGAAGTCGGGGCGATCGACGAAGTCCTTCACCCCGTAGGTGGCCAGGATCACCTCGCCGTTCTTCTTGGGGACGATCCAGATGTCGCCAGCGCCCAGTCCGTGCAGTGGGAAGGGGCCCGGCATGATTACGCGCAGGCATTCGCTGAAGACGGGTCGACAAGCGATCGGACAACCGAGTTTCGCGCTCAGCTTGCCGATCCACGGACCGGTGGCGAGCACGACCGCGTCGGCCTGAAGCTCCGTCCCCGAGGCCAGCCGCACCCCGGTGATCCGGTCGCCCTGCGCCGCAAATTCGACCACCTCTCCCTGCACGAACTCGGCGCCGAGCTTCTCCGCAGCCTGGGCCATCGAGAGGCTGAAGCGATAGGGCTCGACCTGGCCGTTGGGGTAGATGATGCCTCCCACCCAGACGGGGTTCAGCGATGGGTAGACCTCGCGCAGCGCGTCGCCGTCGATCCAGTCGGCTTCGACGCCACCCGCCGCTCGAATGGGCTCCATCACCGCCTTCGCCCCGCCGATTTCCTCGAGCTCCTCTGCGGTCATCAAATGGGTGCTCGGCGCCTCGCAGTACTCGGGGTCGACGCCTCCGCGTTCCGTCAGCTCGATCGAGAACTCGGGCATCCGATTGTAGGAAGCGGAATGAAGGTAGATCCAGTCGGCCACGCTCACGCCCGGAACGGTCTTTCCGATGTCGACCGGCGCGCCTTCGGCGGCCTCATCCGGTGTCGTGATGCATTGTTCGCCCCCAACCCAGAGCGGCGCGTAGGTGAATACCGCCCAGGCCTTGCCCGACGCGCGCACGGCGATGGATTCGCGATCGACGACCCGTGCCGAGATCCCCCGGCGTCCCAGGTGATAGGCGATCGAGGAACCAATCGCTCCGGCTCCGATGACGATGACATCTTTCATTTTCGACATGCTGCTGCTCCTTCGGTCGTCTAATCCACGATCACCGAATCGTCGCGGCGGAAGGGCACGTCCCCCGCCGGTGCGTCCATCTCCCTCGCATAGCGGTGACCCGCCATCACCGCGGAAGCGATGATGCCGGGTGCGCTGCAGTCGCCGACGCGCTCGATGTCGAGTTCGTCGCGCAATTCGACGTAGAGGGCGTCATTGGGCTCGCGGCTCGTCACCATCACGACGTGATCGGCCGGAAATTCGCGCGTGTCGCCCATGTAGATGCTCGAGAGCTCGATGCTCTTCTCGCCGACCCCCGACAACCGCGTCAGCGTCACGCAGCGAACCCCCTCGCGCTCGAGTCGCAGCTGGGTGGGGATCTGCTCATCGGTGTTGTAGGACCAATCTGCAACGCGGCCGACCGGGGTCACCACCGTGACTTCGGCGCCTGCCGCCGCGAGCGTGCTCGCCACCACCGCCCCCATGTAGTAGTAGTCGTCGTCGTAAACGACGACGCGTCCGCTGGGCCGCGCACCATTCAGGATGTCTTCCGCCGACAGAACGTGCTCGGCGTCGTAGCCGGGTATCGGGACTCGCGTCGAGCGCCCGACGCCGCTGCGGCGCCAAGTCGCACCGGTCGCCAGTGCCACGCGATCGGCACCGAACTCGCGAATCTGTGAGGCGTCGAGACGACTGTCGAGGAAGATCTCGACATTGGGCAGCTTGTTGAGCTGCGCGACGCGCCAGTCGCGCACCCTTCCCCACTCGGCGAGCGTCGGCAGCGCGGCCTCGCGCGTGACGCGACCTCCGAGTTCGGTGCCCGCCTCGGCGAGGGTCACTTTGTAGCCCCGCTGTCCAAGTGCGCGCGCGGCCTCGAGTCCCGCCGGCCCGCCTCCAACGACCAGAACGCTGCGGTCCGACGCCTTCGGCGCGATCCGCTCGGGGTGCCAGCCGCGCCGCCACTCTTCGCCCATGGCCGGGTTCTGGGTACAGCGAATCGGCACGCCGATGCGATCTGCGGCGGAGCAGATGTTGCAGCCGATACACTCGCGGATGTCCTCGATGCGCCCCTCGCGGATCTTCTGGGGCAGGAACGGATCGGCGATCGAAGGGCGCGCCGCGCCCACGAAGTCCAGCACGCCCTCTCGAATCTGCCTCACCATCATGTCCGGCTCCGTGAAGCGCCCGGTGCTGACGACCGGCTTCGTGGTCACTTGCTTCACCCAGCGGACGTAATCCTCGAGTGCCCCCTGCTTCACGTAGCGGGAGCTGCCGATCTCGATCTCGTAATTGCGAGCGTTGATGTCCCAGAGATCTGGCATCTCGGCCAACATCTCGAGGACGGCACGGTTCTCTTCATTGTCGCATGCCTCATCGAAGGAACCGTTGTCGGCGGTGAAACGCACGGCCAACGCGCAGGTATCGCCCACAGCCCCCTTGATGTCTTCGATCAATTCGCGCAGGAGACGCACGCGATTTTCGAGCGAGCCGCCGTACTCGTCGCTGCGTTGATTGTAGGGTTTGAGGAATTCGTGAACGATGAAATGGTGGGTCGCGTAGATGTAGATGATGTCGAAGCCGGCCGACTTCGCGCGCTTCGCGGCGTCGACGTGCCAGCGGCGGAGGTTCACGATGTCGCGCTTGTCCATGGCGCGACACTGCACGGGGTGCCGATGCTCCGAAGGCAGCGACATGAATCCCACCGGCTCTTCGCGGGAATAGAGGTTTGCGGTCGAAGCGCCGCCGTGCCACAACTCGACACCGGCGAGTGCACCGTGGCGGTGCACATTTTCGACGATTCTCGCGTGGGAGCGGACGTCCTTCTCGTCCCAGAGCGAGTGTGACGGCAGCGGCAGGTCGTCGGAGCTCGGGTGAATCGAGCAGTACTCGGTGCAGACCACACCCCAGCCGCCCTCGGCCTTGGTCTCGCGCATGGCCGCCACGCTGTTGGGTCTGGTGTATCCCATGCCCGTGCAGTGGGGAACCTGGTAAAAGCGGTTCGGCGCCGTTACGGGCCCAACCTTCACGGGTTCGAAGAGGATGTCGTAGCGGGGATCTGCGGTCATGGATACCTCATTGGGTGGGTGGGATGTGGACGCCTCAGCTCAGCGACCGCAATCACCCTCTGGATGGAACCTCAGCGTCGGGTTCTCCTGCTCGAACGGCCAAAGTTCGCCGGAAATACCGTCGCCAGAAAAGCGCGGCAGGTGCGCTTGATGCCCTCGAGGTCGAAACGTTTCGAGCGACCGAGGCGCTCCGGTCTCGACTCGAGCAGACAGAAGAAGGCGGTTCCGAGTGCGTCGACATCCTGCCCCGGTTTCGCGAGTTTGCGGAAGAGTCGAATCGTCTCTTTACATTGGGAGGTTTCGTAAGCGGAGCAGACGCGGTTGAAGTCGGCGCGAGCGCGAGCTTCCCCCCAGAAGGCGTCCCAGACGTCCAGATAGAGCGGATTGCAGACAGCCGGATCGAAGGTGGCTTCGATGATTGCATCGAGCTGCGCCTCCGGGGTCTTGGCGCTGCTTCGCATCTTTTCCCGCCGCCCGCGTTGAAATTCGGACTCGACATATTCGAGTGTCGCCAACAACAAAGCCTGCTTGCCTTCGAAGTAGAAGTTCATGATGCCCTGCGATAGACCGGCCTCTTCGGCGACCCGCGCCACGGTCGTGTGCGCAATGCCGTGTTCGGCGATCGATCTCATCGCGGCTTCGATCAGCTGCTGGCGCCGTGCGCCGCGGTGATCTTCCTGCAGCGAGAGCCTGGTGGCTGCCGACTTGGTCACGGGAAGTTCCAACTCCGAGCATATACCGAAAGCCTTGGTAGAGCCCAACTCTAGACCAGTTTGAACAATCGTTCAAGTTCGATCAGATTCCTCGATGAGGGCAAAGGACATGGCCACCGGAGCAACCTGTGAGCGACGGGTGCTCAAGAGAATGGATCCACAAAGCATTCCGGCTGCAGTCTCGAAAAGAAGCTGGCTCGGCTCGTCCCTCGATTTCCTCCCGGCTGCACCGGCCAGCCGGTATCCGACCATGAGACATTCCGGCTGGGCCCTGCACCTTCCGATTGAGGAAGCGCTCGCGTGTGTTTCTCGTGCGCTCAGGATGGTCGATTCTCGGTCAAGAGAGGTATGATCCGGCCGATGAATGCGAACGATCTGCTGAGCCGCCGCCGCCAGGCCCTCGCCCCCGCTTATGAACTCTTCTATGAGGAACCCATCCATCTCGTGCGCGGTGAAGGGGTTTGGCTCTTCGGCGCCGATGGGCGCCGCTACCTCGATTGCTACAACAACGTCCCCTCGGTGGGACACTGCCACCCGCGCGTCGTAGAGGCCATCGCGAATCAGGCTCGCGTGCTCAATACCCACACGCGGTACCTGCACGAAAAAATCGTCGAGCTCGGGGAGCGCTTGGGAACCAAGCTTTCGGACAATCTCCGCGCGTGCTGGTTCGTTTGCAGCGGGACGGAGGCCAACGACCTGGCGACCCAGATCGCCAGGACGGTCACGGGCCGCTACGGCATGGTGGTCAGTGAGGGCTCGTACCACGGCAACTCGGATCTCGTGGCGACGCTTTCAACTGAAGTTAGCTACACGCCCAAGGATCGGCCCGATTGGCTAGCGGCCACCGAGGCACCGGATACCTACCGCGGCTCCCTTCGCGCGGGCAGCGAAGCGTGCGGTGAAGACGCGCTCGCCGAACACTACGCGACCAAGGTTTCCGAGGGTGTAGAGGGTCTTGCCAGTCGGGGTTACCAACCGGCGGCGATGCTCGTCGACTCGAGCTGGGACGCCAATGGCATGCTGATTCCACCCAAGGGTTACCTCGCAAAGGCGGCGTCGATCGTGCGTGCCGCCGGGGGACTCTTCATTGCCGACGAAGTGCAGGCGGGCTATTGCCGGCTCGGCGATGCCTGGTGGGGCCACGAGTGCTACGACGTCGTTCCCGACCTCGTCGTCCTGGGCAAGCCGATGGGAGGCGGACACCCGGTCGCCGCGGTGATTTCGACCCCGGAGATCGCGGCCGCCTTCGGGGAGCGCATCAATTACTTCAACACCTTTGGCGGAAACCCCGTCTCGGCTGCGGCAGCGTTGGCGGTGCTCGACGTGATCGACGAAGAGGGCTTGCTCGAGAACGCCTTCGAGGTCGGTCGACACCTCGAGCGCAGTCTCGCAGAACTGCAAAAGGAGCACTCGATCATCGGCGACGTGCGGGGCTCCGGGCTCTTCTGGGGGATCGACCTGGTCCGCGATCGCGAGAGTCGCGAACCGATCGAAAGGGCGGAGGCGAAGCGTATCGTCAGCGCGATCTGCGAGGCCGGCGTCTTGATGGGACTCATGGGAAACCACAGCAACGTCCTCAAGATGCGCCCCCCGCTTCCGTTCAGCAGCGACAACGCCGACCACGCACTCGAGGTGATCGATGCGTGTTTGAAGCGCTATGAGACCTGAGTTGGACCGGATCGGGCAGCCGATCATCTCTTGAGGCTATCGAGCATTCATGAATGATCTCGACATCGCTCGCCTGCGCGTCTACGTCACTCAACCCGAAGTAACCCCCACCTACCGCTACACGGGCACCTGCAAGCCCGAAGCGCTCTACTGCAACTTCTTGCGGTTGACGACACGCGGTGGCGTCGAGGGCACGGCCGGTGCCCTTTCCGGCGATTACTACGCGGCTGAGGAATACGACGCCAATCCGTACAGTTATGCGGAGGCGTTTCGGCCGGTGATCTGCGGGTTGATCGGACGAAATATCCAACAGCGCGAAGCCATCGCCTCCGAGCTGCTGGCTTCGCGAGCCGATCCGGTTCCCGACCCAGAATCCTTGATCGAAATCGCCATGTGGGATGCCTTCGCGCGTGACCTCGGGGTTGGTTTGTATCGCCTGCTCGGTGGTTTTCGAGAGCGGATCCCCGCGTACGCGAGTAGTCCCGTCTTCGATACCGTCGACGAATACCTCGATTACGTGCGGGGGATCCAGGCGAAGGGCTATCCCGCAGTCAAATTCCACACCCAGTGCAATCTGGACTTCGATCTCGAGATGACGTCGGCGGTAACCGCGACGTTCGCGTCGACCGGCCTGCGCTTCATGGTGGATCTGGAGCAGGTCTACGACTACGACAGTGCCGTCCAGTTGGGTCGAGCACTCTCCGAGATGCCCTGTGACTGGCTGGAGGCACCCCTCGACGACGAGTCGATCGACGCTTATGCGGAGCTGAGACGTGCGGTCGACGTCGACATCATTTCGGCTGGCAATACGGTGGTCGAATTATCCGCCATGGCCGACGGTATTGCACGTGGCGCATGGTCGAGGCTGCGTTGTGACCCCTCCAATTGCGGCGGCGTTTCGGCCGCTCGCTCAGCGATGGCGTTGGCCCGTGCTAACGGCATGAAAACCGAGCTGCAAAGCTATGGCTATCCGTTGAACCAGGCCGCCAATCTGCATCTCATGTTGGGGGTCGCAGGCTGCAGCTATTTCGAGCATCCGGTTCCCGTCGAGCACTTCGAATACGGTTGCTTCAATCCAATTCGCATCGAAGCGGACGGCTGCGTTCGTGCTCCCGATGGGCCGGGTCTCGGTCTCGATATCGACTGGAAGCAAATCGAGGGCGACGCCTCGCTGGTGATCGACACCGAAGAAATGTGAGTTCGAACGGGCCACGCCAATTCGGTGGGGCCCGCGGCCGAGGGAATCGTCCGGAAACTCCGGAATGAGTCAATAGAGATTTAGTTCAGTAGATCGGGCTTGAATGGCTGATCATCTTCGGCAATTCCCCCACAGCAGCCTCCACACAAGGAGCGGCGTTGGTGAGTCGACCTCCATCTGATCGTCGACCACGCTCGGTCGGCGCCTCGGAAGAGTGTTCTTTACGGCTACGCGTTGATGCGCGGCCTCAGGCGCTTTCGAATCTTTCGAAGACCGCACGAATCTCCTTGCGCACGGGCTCGCGCAAAGGCTCGGAGCGGTGCGTCGCTAGGATCTCGCGCGGATCCTCGTCGATGCGCTCGATCAGCTCGCGGTCGACAATGGCCGGCGCGTTGCTGCGCGGGAACTTGACTCCGAAGTAGTGGGAATCCCAATCGTCCTTCCGGCAGTCCAGCGCGGTGTGCCGCTGTCCGAGATAGCTCCCCTTCGGCCCGACCGCGAAGCTGAGATCCAGGGTTCGGAAAAGCCGGCTCGCCGTCAAATTTTCGCCACTCTGTCTTTTACGAGCGCCACACAACTCGAAGCTTCCCCGATCGCCACAGGCCATTTTCTACGGAGCGCAAGGTGTGAGGCTGCCGCCACTCGAGTCTGCCGTCGCTTGTTGCTCTGCCACTATGTTCGGCGGGGTTGCCAACTCCGATGTTCCCGAAGTCGTTAGAGGGTAGGCCCGGGCCGGGGCCAACGGTCTAGAACCCTCTCTCATGGCTCTCCTCGATTGGATCCAAACCCAGCTGACGGCGAGCACGCAGTGAAGAAACCCCCGTTTGGGGTCCGCGCCCTCCGAACGGGTCGCAGCCGCGAATTCCAGGCGCTGTTCCATGGGCACGTTGCCGGCGGCAAATCTGACGCGTTCACTGGATCCGCGCTCCGCGACGTCGAATTTCTCCCGAGAGCCGGAATCCGACTGGGGGTCGATTCGTTCGAACCCACCGCGCTAGAGTCTCCCGCGTATCAGCACAGAAGGAGGCGGCCGTGCCGGAATGTCTTCGAATCGCGAGAGTCGCAGTCGCTCTGATTGCGATCCTGGGCGTCGCTTTCCCGACCCTAGCCGCCCCAGCGAGTGCGAGCACGCCGAACATCGTCCTCGTACTCATGGACAATTTCGGATACGGCGAAATTGGCGTGTACGGCGGCGGTGTCACACGTGGCGCACCTACGCCCCGCATCGACTCCATCGCCACCGAGGGATTTCAGCTGACCAATTACAACGTCGAGGCGGAATGCACGCCGTCCCGTGCCGCCTTGATGACCGGGCGCTATGGGGCTCGCACGCGGCTGCGCCCCGAGGGCCCGCCGAGAAGCCTGTGGTACGGCATCAGTAAGTGGGAGATCACACTGGCGGAGATGCTCTCGGATGCCGGTTACGCGACGGGCATCTTCGGAAAGTGGCATTTGGGAGATACCGAGGGCCGTTATCCCACAGACCAGGGATTTGATGAGTGGTATGGAATTCCGAATTCATCGGATCAAGCGTTTTGGCCCGATAGCGATAGCTTCCAGAAGGACTCTGGTGTCGAATTCACCTACATCATGACGTCGAAGCGCGGCGAGACACCCAAAAGACACGAACTGTATGGCCGCGCCAAACGCACCACCATCGACCGGGAGATCACCGATCACGCGATCGATTTCATCAAGCGAACGGCCAAGACCAAGAAGCCCTTTTTTGCGTATCTCCCCTATACGCAAACACACGAACCGGTCGACGCCCATCCCGATTTCAAGGGCAAGACCGGAAACGGCAGCTTTGCAGACGTACTGGCACAGACTGATGCCTATGTGGGCGAACTCCTGGATACAATCGATGAGCTGGGACTCAGGGACGACACCATCGTCATCTTTACCTCCGACAATGGCCGCGAAGGCATTCGAAGATCTTTTGGATCCACCGGAATTTGGCGCGGAACGATGTTTTCTCCCTATGAAGGATCCTTACGCGTGCCTTTTCTGATCCGCTGGCCCGGGAAAATCCCCGCCAAGCAAGTGTCCAACGACATCGTACACGCAATCGATGTGTTTCCCACGTTGGCAAATTTTGTCGGCGGCAAAATTCCTCGAGATCGCACACTCGATGGTGTGGATCAGTCTGGTTTTCTGATGGGCAAAGCGAAGAAATCAGCGCGAGAGTCCATGGTCATCTATCTCACCAGCGAGCTATTCGGTGCGAAATGGCGCAATTGGAAGATTCTTCTGAAGGAACTCGATGACGACTATGCAATCAAGACGATCGCCTATCCATCGATCTACAATCTGATCATCGACCCCAAAGAAGAAGAACCCGAAAAATTCTATCTCGACGACACCTGGGTAGAGACCCCGTTATGGCGAGTCATAGAGGAACACCAGGCATCGATGGAAAAAGATCCCGGTGCTCCGGATTCCGACTGATCGATAGGACTCGTGCAAGAGGACCCTCCGTGATGACTTCGAAACCGCTCGAGGGGAGCCGCCAGAGAGGGAAAGACCATGAAGCCGACTGATCGCGATCTCGGAATGGATCGCGTCATTTCGCGCAGAGATCTCTTGCACGGGATGGGGACTCTGGCGGCCAGCGCGCTGCTTCCCGGGCGGGCGCTTGCCGAAGAGATGCTCGCGTTGGAGCGCGCTGGCGAAGCCGCGGCCGGCTATCCGCCGGCACGCACGGGATTGCGCGGCAGTCATGTCGGTTCCTTCGAAACCGCCCTCGAGCTTGCATTCAAAGGTCGGCATAACTGGGGACCTGTAGAAGAGCCCGACCCCGAGGTCTACGACCTCGTCGTCGTCGGTGGAGGCCTCAGCGGGCTGGCAGCCGCGCACTTCTATCGCAAACAAGAACCGAAGGCGCGCATCCTCATTCTCGACAACCACGACGACTTCGGGGGTCACGCAAAGCGCAACGAGTTTCGAGCCGGCGGACGCACACTGCTTGGCTACGGAGGCAGCCAGACCCTCCAGGAGCCGTCGGGATATCCCGAAGTGGTAAAGGGTCTGCTGCGGGACCTGGGCGTCGACAAAAATCGCTTCGACACCGCCTACGATCAGGGCTTCTTCAAACGCCACGGACTCAGTGCCGGTATTCATTTCGATCGCGAAAATTGGGGAGTCGACCGGGTGGTTCTGTGCGAACTGGGAACGTTCGACAACTTCCTTCCGCTCGCGCCGTCCCCGCTCTCGGTGAAGGAAGCGGTGGCACAGATGCCGATTTCCGAGCCCGCACAGCGTGAATTTCTGCGCCTGCTGGTCACCGATCGTGACCAGATGCCCGAAATCCCAGTCGGTGCCAAAGCAGAGTATCTCTACACCATCAGTTATCGCGATTTCCTGACCAAGCATCTGGGCATTCGCGAACCCGAGGTCTTCGCCATTCTCCAGGATCTTCCGGCCGACGCGGGTGTCGGCATCGAGGCAACTCCCGCCCTCGGCGTCATGGACTATATCGGCCTGCCCGGTTGGGATGCCGCGGGACTTCCGGCCCGTGAGGAATTCGAGTCCTACATCCACCACTTTCCCGACGGCAACGCCTCGATCGCCCGCCTCCTGGTGCGCGGAATGATTCCGGCGGTTGCACCCGGAAAGACGATGGAAGACGTGGTGACGGCCCGCTTCGATTACTCGAAACTCGACGAAGCGAAATCAGCCGTTCGGCTGCGCCTGAACAGCACCGTCGTACGCGTCGAGCACGAAGGAGATCCCAAGACGGCCAAGCGCGTTCGAATTTCCTACGTGCGCGGTGGCCGTGCGTATCGCGTGCAGGCGCGGTCCTGCGTGCTCGCCTGCTACAACATGATGATCCCGCACCTGTGCCCCGAGCTACCCGCACTTCAGCGCGAAGCACTCAGGCTCCAGGTCAAGTCGCCGATCCTCTACACGACTGTCGCACTGCGCAACTGGCGGGCGTGGAAGAAACTGGGTATCGGCGGCGTGGTTGCACCCACGGGTTACCACATCAACGCGATGCTCGATTTCCCCGTCAGCCTCGGGAGCTATCGATACTCCAAGGGGCCCGACGATCCGATCGCTGTCCACATGGAACGATTCCTACATCGGTCCAACATGGGGCTGACTCCGCGCGACCAGCATCGCCTCGGGCGCTACGAGCTGCTCTCCACTCCCTTCGAAACCCTCGAGCGAAATGTTCGCGGTCAACTCGCGAGCATGCTCTCCGCTGGCGGATTCGACCCGGCTCGGGACATCGAGGGCATCACGGTGAATCGCTGGGCGCACGGATACGCGCGCTGGTACAACCCGCTCTTCGATCCCTACGACTTCGAAGATCGCGATGACGAGCGATATCCCCACGTGCAGGCCCGCAAGCGTTTCGGTCGCATCACCATCGCGAACTCCGATGCAGGCGCGAGCGCCATGCTCGAATCAGCGGTCGTGCAGGGTCACCGTGCAATCACCGAACTCTCGTGATGCGCGCCGTCGCAGAAGATCGATGGAGCGGACACAGCGTCGCCTGCGCGCGGTGCCGTCGGTCGCGAACTGGCCTTTTCGATCGCGCTGGTCACAGAACCCACTAGCGATCTTCCCGATCGCTCAAGGTACGGACATAGTTGATTAGATCCCATCTCCCGTCGACGGGAATGCGCCCGTAGCTCGGCATTCGCCCGCGGCCCAAGGTGATGGTGGTGAAGATGTGCCCATCGCTGAATGCGTTGGCGAGGCTGAAACGGCCACCGATCGGAATGACCACACCAAACGGCCCCGAGCCAAACGGAGCTCCGGCCACCGGGCCGTCACCGTGTCCATCGGGGCCGTGGCAAGTCGTGCAGTAGCGACGGAAGAGGGCCTGGCCGTTCTCGAGCGACTCGAGCGATGCTGGAACGGGATTCGGCAACGCCTCTTGAGCCATGAGTTCCATGCCGCCGACGTTCGGGTGCGGATTGCCCACTGAAACCGTGCCCGCGGGCGGCGCCAACTCCCGCCCCGCGCCCTCCATCGTGTGACCCTCGAAAGCCTGAACGGCCCGCTGGCGCTTCATCTGCGGGAACCACTCGGCAGACAGCTGCTCCCAGCAGCCGAGGGAGCCACTCGACATCGTCATCACCGCGACCCCCATCGCCAACCTGAGCGCCTTGCGACCGGACAAGGATCACCTCGTTTGCAGACTCGGCCCGCCGTGGGCGGGCAGCGGGTGACGATAGCGTGATCGCCGACAAAGCTTACCGGCCACGCGCTCCTCGAACCACTCCGGGATCGTCGGAGATTCGTTTGCGTGCGCTCTACCCCCGTGGGTGATTCCGATCCAGATGATTTCCACATATTTTCCTTGGTGATCATGGAGTTCGCTGGAGAGACGAGTTCGCTACAGACCGGTTCGTCGACAGGAAGCAAAAGCTGCAATTTCGGCCGCCAGCATGGCGATCAGAAATTCAGCAGATCTGACCTCTCTCAGGGCGATCTCCGAGTACTTCCACGACTCCATCGGCACGTCTTCGATTTCTGGTTCCAGGGCCTCGACTCGGTCGACAACCACTTGTTTTTCCTCGGAGATTTCCAGATCGGCCAATGCTGGTGGGAGAGGGTCAACGACCAGCACCGGGATCACGAGGCGAGCGAGAGGGGTGGGCTTCGTCATCGTTCCTTATGTTTGGGTTGGGCATGGGTCGGATATGAGCTGTCTGCATGTGCGGGTAACCGGCAAACAGCCAACTGAGGCGACCTGAACCCTGTCGAAGAAACGTTGCAACGCATGATGAGGATGCCGCGCCCCCAACACCGCTGAATCGAACACTACTGTAGGGACGAGACAAAGCCCGGCTCCGGACCAGAGGTACCAGAATGGCTCGTGCGGAAATGACTTTCCTGAATCGGCGAGAAGAAGACCTGATTCATCGCCAGAGCATCGAGACGCTCGAAAAGATCGGCGTGAAGGTCCACAGTCACTCGGTGCTGCAGCTGCTGGAGGAGAAAGGCTCTCAGATCGACTACGACACGATGATCGCAAAGTTGCCGGAAGAGATGGTCGAAGCGGCGCTGGAGACGGCACCCCGCGAGTTCGCTCTGTGCGCGCGGAATCCAGAGCGGGACTTGCCGCTGCCGGCCCATCCCTACCCGTACGGGACGACGAGCGGTCTTGCGACCAATGTTACCGACTGGCGCACCGGCGAGTATCGGGCCTCGACGCGGGAGGATGCCGGTGAGTTCGCAAAACTCGGCGACGCGCTCGAATCGGTGGATTTCCTCTGGACATCGCTGACGGCGGGGGATGTTCCGACCCTGGCGCACGGACCCCACGAGGTGTGGGTCACCATGCAGAACACCTCCAAGCACGTTCAGGGCGTGACCGTCCAGAGCGCGGAAGACGCCAACGTCCAGATCGAACTCGCGGCGCTGATTGCGGGTGGCCGAGATGCCTTGAAGAAGCGCCCACTGATGTCCGTGATCAGCTGCCCGATCGCACCACTCGCGTTCGAGAGGGGAGCCATCGAGGCGCAGGTGGAGTTCGCGAAGGCCGGCATTCCAATCTGCTCGATGTCGATGTCCGTGGGAGGCGTGAGCGCGCCGATCACGGTGGCGGGAACGATCACCAATGCCAACACGGAGAATCTGGCCAGCCTCACCATCACCCAGACCGCCTGCCCCGGATCGCCTCACATCTACACGTCCGAATCCGCGCCGATGAACCTGCAGACCGGCACCATCAACTACTCGGCCCCCGAAAGGGCCCTGATCTGCATCGCCCTGAGCCAGCTGGCAAAGCGGTATCGCCTGCCCTGCTTTGTGTCTGACATCAGCTGCGGGAGCGAGATCCAGCCCAATATCGGCCCCTTCAGTGCTCTGGCGGTCGAATTCCTCGGCGCCGCGTGCAATACCGACATCATCACCGGGATGGGATCTGTAGACACCGCGATGGGTTGTTCCTTCGAACAGCTCGTGATCGATGCGTATATCTGGGAGTGCATTCGCGATTTCCGCAAGGAGGTGGAGATCACGGAAGAGAGGATCGGGCTCGACACAGTCGCAAAGGTCGGCCACGCGCACCACTTCCTGACGAGCAAACACACGACCCGCTACATGCGAGAAGAAACCACCCAGTGGAGCGCGGAGAAGCTGAAGATGCTCTCGGCAGACGCCGCGACGCTGGCGTCCGAGTCGAAGAAGGTCGTCGAACAGCTGCTGAAGGAACACGAGGTTCAGCCGATCGACGCCGAACTGATCAAGCAGGGCGATGAGATCATCCGCGCTTACGAAGACAAACTGGCTGGGTGACAATCATCAGAGAGAACCGTTGCGGCGGTTCAGTTCTTGTGACTGGCGCCAGCGCGGAGCCAGCAGAACATCGAACCAGTAGCTGGAGGGCTGTCAATGAAGACACGAGCAAATCCGATGCGTGTTCTGGGTTTCGTTCTACTCTTGCCGATGGTCGTGGGATGTGCTGAGGACAGAGAACCGATCGTGCTGGAATTCGACACTGCCATCGAAGACCTGATTGCGGAAGGTTTCCCCGAGGCAATCGAAACCCAGCTGAACAGCCTGGGAACGTCGGAGCTCGGGTACCGGCTCGGGGGAACCTCGGCGAATAACGCCGCTGCCGCATTCCTCGCCGAGCAGATGCGGGCAATGGGCTTGAGCCGGGTGCGACTGGAGCCGGTTCCCCTGGACGTCTGGGAGGTGCAGGGGGCCAGCGTCACGGTGGACGGCCGAACCACGACGTGCTCGCAGTTCCCCGGTGTGCCTCCGACGCCAGCTGAAGGCATCACCGCCGAAGTCGTCTACGTGGAAGCAGGAGCGGCCGCGAATTACGAGGGCAAGAGCGTGGAGGGCAAGATCGTTCTCGTCGATCTCATGCTGGATTCGTGGTGGCTGAATCTTCCCGCCCACGAGGCGACGGTGCGAGGCGCCGCCGCCGTCATTTTCACTACCAGCCCAGAAGATTCCAGTTACTACTCTTTTGCTCCGGATGCGCTGGGAAGCAATGACGCACTCTACGGATCCGAATGGGTTCCCGCCGTCTATCTCGCCCGGCGGGACGGCGATTGGCTCAAGGCCGAACTCGCCCGCCGGCCGGTCACGGCCACGCTGCAAAACGCTGTCGAGGTCACGCTGGAGAAACAGGGCGGCGTTGGATACAACGTAGTCGGCGAGCTGCCGGGCGTGGGTGAAACCGACGAGAAGCTGGTCATCGCGGCCCACCACGATGCTTATTTCCGCGCGGGCATGGATGACACCTCGGGTAGCACCCAGGCCTTGACGATCGCCAAGGCCATGACCGCAATCGGCTATCGGCCGCAGCGAACCGTGGTCTTCTTTCTCACCACCGCCGAGGAGTTTGGCTATATCGACGCCTACTACGATTTTCTCGTCGGCTCCTCGTATGCGATGACGCACACCCATTCGGATTGGCCCGGCACGGTGGCCGGTATGATCAACCTGGAGGCTCAAGGTGGTCGCGAGGGGAGAATACGGATCAATGCCAGTGCTGATCTCAGGCCGTGGATCGAGGGCATTCTGGAGGGCAATCCAGAGCTTGCAATCTACGGAGCCGATGTGCTCGGGGTGAGTTCATGGACCGACGGATTCCCCTTCGCCGCCGCCGGTATTCCCAACGTGACCTTCAGTGCCTCGGGCGCGGACTATCAAGGTCGCTATCACACCAACTACGACGTTCAGCAGCTGATCGACTGGCAGTATTTCGGCACCATGGCCAAGCTCGAGTTCCGTCTGGCGAATGAACTGGACCGGGGGCTGCTGCCTTACGGACTCGCGTATCAAGCCGATGATCTGGCAGCAAGCGTAAACGAAGAGGAACTTGGCGCGCTCGGCGCCGATGCCGAGGTCACGAAACGACTCATGGGTGCCTTGCGTCGCTATCGGGAGTCCGCCCGCGCTTACGAGAAGAGGAAGAGCACGTTGGCCAGTGTTCGGCACGCGGAACTCAACCGAGCTCTGATGAAGATCCAGCAGATCCTGGGCAGCAACCTCACCACCCTGGGCCGGGAAGTCACGGCCGTCTATCCGCACCAGCCGTTGCTCGCCGATACCCTGAACATTCAAAAGGCTTTGCAGGCGATCCAATCATCACCCGTCGATCCGGAGGCGGCTCGGGAGGCGCTTGCCGACGTCTCACTCACACCGGTGGGGCTGCGCTTCAGTGAGCCCGTCTACCGCACGGAGATGAGCTGGATCGATCCCAACTACGAGAGGATCGGGTTTGGGCGGAATGGACACGTCGTTTCGCCGATCGACGTACTGCCCGAGTTCCGTCAGTTGGAAGCGGGCGACGCCGCCGGCGCCATCACCGGACTCCTCGAGAAGAAAAATGCGCAGATCGAGGAACTCAACGCCAGGCTTGCCCAAATGAGCGAAGTGATCGAGCGGGTGGTGCCGGAGATCGAAGCGTTGCAATAGGGCGCTGTGGCCGGGTGGGACTGATCCGAAAAACCCGCTGTCGATTCCCGCCTTCCGCCCGAATTCGACGCCGAAGCTTCCAGGTCACGTCGGAGGAAGCGAGAAAATACCCTCACGCTCGAAGGGGACAGCGTCGCAGGGTGTCTCGTCCATCTCGCGTGCGTAGAGATGGCCCGCATAGACCGCGGTGGCGATCAGACCGGGGGCGCGGCAGTCGCCGATGCGCTCGATATCGATCCGCTCGGCGAGTTCGTGATACAGGCTGTCTGTGGGCTCGCGCGAGGTCACCATCACGACACTGGCGACCTCGATCTCCCGCGTTCGGCCCGTATAGCTGCACGCGAGGACGGCGCGATCCTTCGCGAGCGAAGCGATCGCCGTGTTGAGTTCCAGCTGTATCCCGAACTCGATCATTCGCGAATGCACCCAGTGTTGCTCCGCGGTTCTGGCCGTCCACAGCGCCACCTTCGATTCGGGAGTCACGAGAATCACGTCGAGCCCGGTACCCCGCAGCTGTTCCGCGATCACGCTGCCCATGTAATAGTGGTCTTCGTCGTAGACGAGCACGGGACCCGTCGGAATCGCCCCCGCCATCACATCGTCGGGCGTCAGGACGTTCGCGCTATCCCAGCCCGGAATCGGCGAAGAATGCTCGCGCCCGATCCCTTCCGGACGCCACTTCGAACCGGTTGCGAGCGCAACCCTGTCCGCGCCGAACTCCAGGACCTGCGCCGCATCGAGCTCACTGTCGAGGAAGACGTCGACGTTGGGTAGCTTGTTCAGCTGGCCGATGCGCCAGTCTGCGACGCGAGACCATTCGGCGAGGCCCGGTAGAGCCGACTCCCGCAACACCCGGCCGCCGAGCTGCGTGCTGGCTTCGGCGAGCGCCACCGCGTAACCGCGCCTTCCCAGCGCCACGGCCGCCTCGAGGCCTGCGGGGCCGCCGCCCACGATCAACACGGTTCGATCTGAAGCCTTGGGCGGAATTCGCTCGGGATGCCAACCGCGCCGCCACTCCTCTCCCATCGTCGGGTTCTGGGTACAGCGGATCGGGTTGGAAACCTGATCTCCGCTGAAACAGATGTTGCAGCCGATGCATTCGCGAATCTCGTCCTCACGACCCTGGTCGATCTTGGTGGGAAGGAAGGGATCCGCAATCGAGGGGCGCGCGCAACCGATCAGGTCGATGATTCCCTCTTTGATCACCCGGACCATGGTGTCTGGCGAAGTAAAACGTCCGACGCTGACGACGGGCTTGCGGACGACCTGCTTTACCCACGCCACCGCCGATTCGAATGCAGCCTCCTTCACGAAGCGCGAAGTACCCATCTCGAGGCTGTAGTCGCCGAGCGCAACGTCCCAGAGATCTGGCAAATCGGCCAGGATCTCGAGCATACCCCTCGCATCGTCCGTGGCTCGAAGTTCGTCTGTTCCCAAGGTCGCCGCGTAGCGAACGGCTACCGCACAGGTATCGCCGACGGCCTCCGCGGTTTCTTCGATCACCTCGCGCAACAGCCGCACCCGATTCTCGAGAGATCCTCCGTACTCGTCCGAGCGCTGATTCGAGGCGGACAGGAACTGATGCAGCAGGTAATCGTGACAGCCGTAGATGTAGATGATGTCGAAGCCTGCCTGCCTGGAGCGCAGTGCGGCATCGCGATACCAGCGGCGAACGTCCTGGATGTCGCGCTTGGTCATGGCCTGCGACTGGATCGGCTCGCCCAGGCTACCCGCTGGCGCACACCAGGGCCCGAGAGAGGGCAGCCGCGAATAGTGGTTGGCCGCGGCTGATCCGCCGTGATAGAGCTCGATCCCGGCGAGCGCGTCGTGGCGATGTACCTCCTCGACCATCAGCGCGTTCGCGCGAATGTCGCTCTGGTCCCATATTTTCGCGGTGATGAACGGCGTGTCGTCGCTGGTCCAATGAATCGAACAGTACTCCGTGTTGACCACCGCCCAGCCGCCCTCGGCCTTGACGCCGCGCATCTTCGCCACGGAGCGCGGCGACTGAGAACCCATGCCCGAACAGTGCGGAACCTGGTAGAAGCGGTTCTTCGCCGTAACTGGGCCGATCTGAACGGGTTCGAACAGAATGTCGTAGCGCGGATTCCGGGCCAAGATTCACTCCAGGGCGCGAGTGGGGCCGAGATCATACCTTGATCCCAGGGGTGCGCATCCGATCCACACGAAAACCCTAAACTCCAGCGTCAAAAGGGTATTCGAGCCGGATTCCTCGCGAGTTCCGGCAACCTTGGGCCGCCCTTGATGATAAAGCTCACGCTTCGCGCTGGTTTGGTGTTCTCGACGAGGTTTTTACTGACG
>JAFDBP010000230.1 GCA_019313245.1 Deltaproteobacteria bacterium | reverse complement strand
TTGCCCCTAATCAAAGTCAACTTAACGGAATGCGTATTATCGGACCTTGCCAAAAACGTAGTTTCTTTTGCCTTCCATACGAGACGCTGGATCTGGCACGTGCAGCTACGGGCGTCGATCGAGTCTGCGTGAAGCACAAGCCGCGGCTGCTCAGCGACAACGGCCCGTGCTACCTGGCGAAGGACCTCCGCGAGTATCTCGAGGCACATGAGATCGGGCACACGCGGGGCCGCCCGTATCACCCGATGACGCAGGGCAAGATCGAGCGCTACCACCGCTCGATGAAAAATGTCGTTCGACTCGAGAATCATTACAGCCCCTGGGAGCTCGAACGGGCCGTGGCTCGCTTCGTGGACTACTACAACCACGAGCGGCTGCACGAGGCCATCGGCAACGTGACTCCTGAGGGCATGTATCAGGGCCGGCAGCGCGAGATCTTGACGCACCGAGAGAAGATCAAGCGCTTGACATTGCAACGCAGGAAGAAAGAGAATCTACGTAACGCGGCTTAGCCGCAAAGAGGAGCCGGAACCCTCTCTAAGAAAACTGCCCTCGCGGCCCAGAGGTTTTGACGACGCACACGGCGCGCCTATGTGAAGGGTCACGTGACGAGCCCAAAGAGCGGCCAGGGTCGCCGCATCGCAATGGCTGCTGGCGTGGGCTCCCTCTTGTTGGACCTTCTGGGCAAGCGTCGTCGAGAAACGCTGGCCAAAGGGTGGCCTGAGGTTCCGGATTGGCTCTTTCTCGGTGAGACGGGCAAGCCACTCGACGTCAATAACTTCGAGCGCACGTGGCGACGTTTACGGCGTCGCGCCCAGAAGAAAGGCATCCGCCCGCTCAAGCTCCACTGCACTCGCCACACCTGGGCGAGCATGGCGCTCGCATCGGGGAAGTCGGTGCGGTGGGTTGCCGAGCAACTCGGGCACTCCTCGCCGATGTTGACTCTAAAAACCTATGCACACGCCATTCGCGAAGAGGAAATGGACCTCTCGTTCGCCGATTTCGAGGTTACCAACGGCTCGGAACGGCTCTATCCGGCTCCAACCTCAGCGACGGACAACACACACAAAAGCGCCCCCGGTCTAACCGACCGAGGGCGCTTGCGTTTTCTGGAGCACGAGACCGGGCTCGAACCGGCGACCCCCACGTTGGCAACGTGGCGCTCTACCAACTGAGCTACTCGTGCCTGGAAGAGGAGTAGATTCAAGCCGGACTGCGGCGTCTCGTCAAGGGTCCTCCGTCCAGACGCCGTCTGCGGCCTCCCTAGAGCTTGGTGATCTTCTCCCGGCCCTTGGTGACGTTTCGGGTGGCGTTTCGGGTGTCGAAGATGCGGTTGCAGCGCGCGACGACGCGGTCGTAGTCGACGCCGGCGTGCTGGGTGACGATCACGGCCAGATCGGTCTCGCCGAGCAGGTCGTCGCTGAGCTCGACGCTCTTGTAGGTGTGGCCGTCGAGTTCGACCTCGCGGACGTGGGGGTCCGAGTAGCTGAGTTCGGCGCCCCTCTGCTCGAGCAGCCGCATCACATCGAGGGCCGGCGATTCGCGCAGGTCCGAGACGTTCGACTTGTAGGCGACGCCCAGGATCAGGATCTTGGCGCCGTTGACCGCGATGCGATCTTCGTTGAGCAGATCGTTGACGCGATCGACGACGTGGCGGGGCATCTGGCCGTTGATCTCGGTCGCGAGATCGATGAAGCGCGCCTGGAAGTTCAGCGAGCGCATCTTCCAGGCCAGATACGCGGGGTCGACCGGGATGCAGTGGCCGCCGAGGCCGGGGCCCGGCACGAACTTCATGAAGCCGTAGGGCTTGGTGGCCGCGGCGTCGATCACCTCCCAGACGTCGAGGCCGAGGCGCCCGCACATCAGCGCGACCTCGTTTGCGAGGCCGATGTTGATCGCGCGGAAGGTGTTCTCGAGCAGCTTCACCATCTCGGCGCTCTGCGTCGAGGTCACCGGCACGATCTCGTCGAAGACGAGCCGGAAGACCTTCGTCGCGAGCTCCGTGCAGAGCGGGGTTTCTCCGCCGACCACCTTCGGAACCTCGTGCACCTGGAATTCGGTATTGGCGGGGTCGATCCGCTCGGGCGCGAACGCGACCGCGAAATCCTCGCCGACCTTCAAGCCGCGGGCTTCGAGCATCGGCACGTAGAGGTCGTGGGTGGTGCCGGGATAGGTGGTGCTGCCGAGGATGATGAGATGACCCGGACGCAGGCTCTTGCAGATGTCTTCGACGGCGCGGACGATGTACGAGACGTCGGGGTCGCGGGTCTTGGTCAGCGGCGTGGGCACGCAGACGTTGATCACGTCGCAGTCGATGAGTTCGTCGAAGTCGGTCGTCGCGCTGAGTTTCCCGGTCGCTCGCGCCGACGCGAGAGCCTCGGACGGAACGTCTTCGATGTAGGAAACCCCGTCCTGAATCGATCGGACCTTCTCCGCGTCGAGGTCGAAACCGACCACCCGCACGCCCGCCTTTGCAAAGCCAACCGCGAGCGGAAGCCCGACGTAGCCGAGGCCGATCACGCCAACCCGCACATCGAGGGCGTCGATCTTTCCGCTGAGTTCCTGCAATCGCGTCATGCCGTGCTCCCAGATTGGGGAGAACCGCCCTCCCCTTCAGAGCGGAAGTACTCCGCAAAGTAGGTGTAACCGGACCAGAGCGTGAGCAGTGTCGCGAGGCCCAAAAGCGCCAGGCCGATGCTGTGGAACGAAAAGATCAGCGTCTGGTAGTGAAAGATCATGGCTCCGATTGCGACGTTCTGGGTAAAGGTCTTGAGCTTGCCGTAGCCCGAGGCCGCCATCACCTGCCCCTGGGATGACGCCAAACCGCGTAACCCCGTGACCGCGAGTTCGCGGCCCACGATCACCACGACCATCCAGGTCGCCCAGGAAGGGATGCGCCCGATCGCCACGAGCACGATCAGCGCGGTCGAGACGATCAGCTTGTCGGCGAGCGGGTCGAGCAGCTTGCCGATGCGGGTGACCTGCTGGCCGCGTCGCGCGAGCCAGCCGTCGAGCAGATCCGAGAACGCGGCGATCGTGAAGCACCAACCGATGAAGCAACTGCCGGCCGGCTTCGAGAACCACGGCAACAGCAACAGGATCGGGACCACACCGACGCGCACGACCGTGATCGTGTTCGGCAGGTTCCAGAATTTCTCGCGCGCGCTCGGAGCCGGTTCGGCCGCGGAGCGCGCCGCGCCAACCGGTCCGTCATCGACCGAAATCGCCATTGTAATCGCGATAGTAGGTCATAACCCGCTGCACGTAAGCCCGGGTCTCGGGATACGGGGGGATCCCGCGGTAGCGATCCACCGCCTGCGGACCCGCGTTGTAGGCGGCGAGTGCGCGGCGCGTGTCGCCGTAGCGGTCGAGCATCTCGCGCAGGTAGCGGACGCCGCCGTTCACGTTCTGGTCGGCGGCAAACGGATCCTCCACGCCGAGTTTCGAAGCGGTCATCGGCATCAACTGCATCAGCCCCTGGGCGCCCTTGTGGGATACCGCGTCGGGATCGAACAGCGACTCCGCGGCGATCACCGCCTTGACGAGCGCCGGCGGCACGCCGTGCTCGCGCGCGGACAGCAGGATCAGACCGTCGTAGCCGATGTAGCGGGGCGCGCTGCGACTCGGCTCCGAACCGTAGCGCGGCGTCGGAATCGCGACGTAGCGCGAGTCGTTGGGGACGTTGCTGAAGTGGGTCACGCCGCGCGAATCGACGAAGGTGTAGATCTGGCGACCGCCGGCATGAGCCGCGGCCACCGTCAGCAACAGCAGGCCCCCGAGCAGCCCTGCGATCGCGAGCGTTTGCCAGATCTGCGGCCGCACTCCACCCCCGTTCGTCGCTCTCTCTCGTGTGGCTGGGGTCGATTCCCCGCGGGAAATCCTCGACTCCGCAGACCCCCACGGGTACACTCGGCCTTCGTTCGCCGAAACTACCTAATCGGAGACTTCCGGGCTCTCCCTTAGGCCGAAACCGCTGTGCCACGCCCCGATCGGAGACCCCCCGTGCAAGAACGCCACGACTCCGATGTCCTCGTCATCGGAAGCGGGATCGCCGGGCTGTTCTACAGCCTGCAGGTCGCCGAGCACGGGACCGTCGCGATCGTCACCAAGCAGCACGCCGCCGACTCCGCGACGAGTGAGGCGCAGGGCGGAATCGCGGCGGTCCAAGACGACCAGGACTCCTTCGAGGCGCACGCCCGCGACACCATCAACGCGGGCGCGGGCCTGTGCCGCGAAGACGTCGTGCGCAGGGTCGTCGAGCGCGGCCCCGCGATGATCGAGCAGTTGCTCAAGCTCGGCACCGACTTCGATCCCGCGAGACCCGACAGCGGCCGGCCCGACCTGCCCTTCGATCTCGGCCAGGAGGGCGGCCACACCCACCGGCGCATCCTCCACCACCGCGATACCACGGGCAAGGAAATCGAGCGCGCACTGATCGCGCGCGTGCGCGCGCACCCGAACATCACGCTCTTCGAAACCCACTGTGCGATCGACCTGCTGACCGTCGCGCACGCGGGTCTCCCGGGCGACAACCGCGTGCTGGGCGCCTACGTGCTCGACTCCGAAAGCGGAAGGGTACAGCGCTTCTGCGCGCGCGTGACGATGCTCGCGACGGGCGGCGCGGGCAAGGTCTACCTCTACACCAGCAATCCGGACATCGCGTCGGGCGACGGAATGGCGATGGCGTACCGGGCGGGCGCGGCCCTCGGCAACATGGAGTTCGTGCAGTTCCACCCGACCTGCCTCTTCCACCCGCTCGCCAAATCCTTCCTGATCAGCGAAGCCGTGCGCGGCGAAGGTGGCATCCTGCGCACGGCGTCGGGCGACGCGTTCATGGAGCGCTACCACGAGATGAAGGATCTGGCTCCGCGCGACATCGTGGCGCGGGCGATCGACACCGAACTCAAGCGCTCGGGTGACGACTCCGCGTTTCTCGACATCACCCACCGGCCCGCCGATTTCCTGCGCGAGCGATTCCCGAACATCTACGCGCGCTGCAAGGAATTCGGTTTCGACCTCACCGAGAAGCCGATCCCGGTGGTGCCGGCCGCGCATTACTGGTGCGGCGGCGTGCGCACCGACCTGACCGGCGAAACCGACCTGACCAACCTCTTCGCCGCCGGCGAAGTCGCCTACACGGGACTCCACGGCGCGAATCGGCTGGCCTCCAATTCGCTGCTCGAAGCCCTCGTCTTCGCGGATGCCGCCGCCACGGCGACGAGCCGGCGGCTCGGAGAGATCTCGCGCGAGCCGGTCGAAGTGCCCGCCTGGGAAGAAGGCGACGCCACCGAGAGCGAAGAAGCCGTCGTGATCACACAGAACTGGGACGAGATCCGACGGCTGATGTGGAATTACGTCGGCATCGTGCGCAGCGATCGGCGTCTCGAGCGCGCGCGGCGGCGCATCGACCTGCTGCGCGCCGAGATCACCGAGTACTACTGGGATTGGAAGCTCACGCCCGACCTGATCGAACTGCGCAACCTCGCCACCGTCGCGCAACTGGTGGTCGAATCCGCCGCGCTCCGACGCGAGAGCCGCGGGCTTCACTACAACGTCGACTGCCCCGAGCGCGACGACGAAAACTTCAGGCGCGAAACCATCGTCTCTCGCTGAACCGCCGGTCGAATCGTTGTTGAATTCAGCGCGTCACGATCTCGATCGACCCGAGATCGGCGAGGAAGGTGAGCGCTCGCAGGATTTCCAAATCGGGCTCGGGGATCATGTCGAGGATGCGGCGGATGGTGAACTCGCCGCGCGCGAGATCGAGAACCGCGTCTTCGACCTTGGAATTTCCCGCTCCGCCAGGCCCGGCCGGAACGGATTGAAAGCGCACCGTGGCGTCGGGCGAGAGCACGCTGAGGTCGAGCGTTCCCAGTTCGTCGAGGTTGCGGGTGGCTTCGAGCAGCGCCGCGTCGAGCAGCATCGGCGCATCTTCCGACATCATCGGATCGAGGCGGGCGTGAAATTCGAAGTGGCCCTCTTCCCAACCCAGCACGCGTGCCAGCGCCTTCATTCCGCTGATCGCCCCGAGCTGCACATAGCACAGCATCTGGCCCTCGAAGCCGATGACCGCCTCCTCGTTTTCGCGGCTCAGGGTCAGAGTTCCGTGGGGCGCCGTCTTTCCGAGCATCTGCAGCAGGTTCTGCGGCCCGATCTCGGTCAGTGAACCGTGCATTCCGCCCAATCGCCGACTGTGCTCGGCGCTCTGCACATCGGCGATGAAGGCGTGCAGGTCGTCCTGCCGCTCGGGCGTGGGGTCGAATTCGATCGCGATCGCGACCACACCGCCCTTGCTCGCAACCTGGCGCGTCACGGTCGCATCGACGCCGAACGACTCACCGTTGCTCGGATGGTCGATCATCAGCTGGACCCGCGTGCCCACGGGCATCGCATCGCCCGGCACCGAAACCAGCACACCGCAGAGACTGATGTCGCGGGTGCGGCCGGATAGCGAGATCCCCGGGGCCTTGATCCGGATCGGCACCTGCGCGGGCACGCGCGGCGCCTTGCGGCGCCCGGCATCGGGGGGCTCTTGCCGGGGCGCTCCGGCCGCCTGGACGAAGGGTTCCAGGGCCGCCCGCAGCGCCGTCTGGGTGCAGGCAAACTGAATCGCCACACCCGGCAGCGCGCCGGCTTCCGCCATTTCCGGCGGCACGATGTGAACGATCTCTCCGTCGAGTCGAATCTTCCTGGGCTCGCCCGCGAGCGAGAGTTCTACCGACACGATTTCGCGCGGCGTCGCCGACTCCGTCGTCGCAATGAACACGCCGCCATTCACGAGATTGGCGCTGTGTTCTTGCTGGAATTCCTCGGCGCTCGCGAACTCCAGCTGGAATACCCTGGCAGGGCTGCCCACGGTGGACCCTCTCGACAAAACAAACTGTCCCGCTCGGGTTATCGGCCGACGGAGCTCAGCGCTCAACTTCCGCGAGGCAATGGAAGGCGACCCGTGCGAGCTGGGTTGAAGTCGCCACAGCACGCCGATATAAGGCCAATTCATTGATTCCACTAGGGTTTTCAGCCTAGGAGGCGGCGGGTGTCCAGCGGGCCTTCAGGCTTCGTCATCCTCGACGGCCCGGAACAGCGAGAGCTGGGGGATCTTGTCGTTGCCGTCCGCCTCGACCGGATACTCGTTGGAAAAGCAGGCGTCGCAGAAGCCGATCTTGAGCGGCTCGGCGCTGCGCCGCAGTCCCTCCAGCGAGAGATAGCGGAGCGAGTCCGCGCCGATGATCTCGCAAATCTCGTCGACGCTGTGCCTGTTCGCGATCAACTCGTCGCGGGTGGGGGTGTCGATCCCGTAGTGGCAGGGTCCGATGGTCGGCGGTGCCGAAATCCGCAGGTGGACTTCGGTCGCACCGGCGTTGCGCAGCATCGTGACCAGCTTGATCAGCGTGGTGCCGCGCACGATCGAGTCGTCGACGAGCACCACGCGCTTGCCCTTCAAGACACTCGCGACGGCGTTGTGCTTCACCTTCACGCCGAAGTGTCGAATCGATTGCGCGGGCTCGATGAAGGTACGGCGCACGTAGTGGTTGCGAATCATCGCCTGCTCGTACGGGATGCCGATCTCCTCCGCGTAGCCGAGCGCTGCGGTATTGCCCGAGTCGAGAACCGGCACGACCAGATCGGCGTTGACCGGGCTTTCCCGCGCGAGCAGTCGGCCCAATTCCTTGCGATAGGCGTAGACGTTGTGCTCGTTGAGATTCGTGTCGGGTCGCGCGAAGTAGATGTATTCGAAGATACAGAAGCTCTCGCTCACCTTCTGCATGAAGGGGCGCAGGGTGCGGATTCGCCCGCGCTTGATCACCACCACCTCGCCCGGCTCCAGGTCGCGGTCGTACTCGGCTCCGATCAGATCGAGTGCGCAGGTCTCGCTCGCCACCACCCAGGCGCGATCGAGGCGTCCGAGGCAGAGGGGGCGAAATCCGTTGGGATCGCGCGCGGCGATCAGCGAGTCGCCCGTCATCAAGACCAGGCTGAACGCCCCCTTGACCCTCGAGAGCGCGTCGATCAGGCGCTCCTCCTGGGTGCGCTCGCGGGACCGCGCGAGCAACTGGACGATCGTCTCGCTGTCGGCGGTGGTGCTGAAGATCGCGCCGCGACCCTCGAGTTCCCGGCGAATCGCGTAGGCGTTGACGAGGTTGCCGTTGTGGGCGATCGCGACCGGTCCCCCGTCGGTCGTGGCGCAGAAGGGCTGCGCATTGCGAATCTGGCTGCCGCCCGCCGTCGAATAGCGAACGTGACCGATCGCCATGCGGCCCGGCAGCTTGCGCAGGGTCTTCTCGTTGAAGACATCCGCGACGAGGCCCATCGCGCGGTGTACGCGATGCTCGCCGCCGTCCGTGGTGACGATCCCCGCACTCTCCTGCCCGCGGTGCTGCAGCGCATAGAGACCCAGGTAGGCGATGTTGGCGGCCTCCGAATGCCCCTGGATCCCGACCACGCCGCACTCGTCGTGATAGCGGTCTCGATGAAGCTCTTCGGCGAGTTCTCGCTCCAGCGCTGGATCGATCTCGATCAATCGGCGGCTCACGATTCTCCCAACCTGCGCGGGATGGCGTCCCGCCAGCATTCACAGAGCGACGCGACTTCGACGTCGAGCCACGAATCCCCTTCGACGGGCCCAACCGACAACCGCGCGCCTCCGGTTTCGCCAATGCGCTCCGCGGGGACACCGGATTGTTTCGCGAGCTCGATCAGCGCATTCGCGTCCGAAGTCGTCGCGATGACCCTGCCGGTCGACTCCCCGAAGAGCAGTGCGTCGGGCCGGATGGTACCCGGAAGCCGAACCGTCGCACCCACCCGCTCTGGCCCGGTGAACGCGCACTCCGCCAACGCCACCGCGAGCCCACCGTCGGAAACATCGTGGGCGCTGCGGATCAGCTCGCGCGCCACGCCGGCTGCAAGCAGGCCGTGGAGGCGCTTTTCGTGTGCGAGATCGACCGCCGGAGGCAGGCCCGCCTCGAGGCCGCGCCGCTGTGCGAGCCATTCGCTGCCGCCGAGCTCCTCGCGGCTCTCGCCGAACAGCACGATCGACAGGCCGGATTGCGGGAAGTGCGAAACCGCGTGGCGCTGCCAGTTTTCGAGCAACCCGACCACTGCGATCGTCGGCGTCGGATAGATCGCGCGCCCCGACGTCTCGTTGTAGAACGAGACGTTGCCCGACACGACCGGCGTCTCGAGCGCTCGGGCCGCATCGGAGATGCCGCGTGTCGCCTCTGCGAATTCCCACATGATCTCCGGCCGCTCGGGATTGCCGAAATTCAGGCAATTCGTGAGCGCGAGCGGGCGCGCTCCCGTGCAGGCGACGTTGCGTGCGGCCTCGGCGACGGCGGCCATCGCGCCCACGTGCGGATCGAGCCAGCACCAGCGCGGGTTGCAGTCGACCGCCATCGCGAGCCCCTTCGCGGTCGGCTCGCCGTCTCGGCCGCGCACGCGAATCAGGGCCGCGTCGCCGCCGGGCCGAATTGCGCTATCGCCCTGCACGAGTTGATCGTACTGGCGGTAGATCCATTCCTTGGAGCAGAGGTTCGGCGAGCCGAGCAGCTCGCGCAGCGCCGCCTCGAAATCCTCCTCAGGCGCAATCGAGGCGTGGTCGAGCTTCTGCCGCTCGCCGAGGTCGGCGGGGCGCGCCACGGGGCGATCGAGCTCGGGCGAACTCTTCGCGACCGGATCGACCGGAATATCGACGACCGTCTCGCCCTTCCATTGGATCCGCATCCGCCCGTCGTCGGTCACGCGTCCGACCACCGCCACGTCGAGGTCCCAGCGCCGGAAGATCTCGGCGACTTCTTCTTCGCGCCCCGCCTGGGCGACCAGCAGCATGCGCTCCTGACTCTCGGACAGCAGCAATTCGTAGGGGATCATGCCGGTTTCGCGCTGCGGCACGGCGTCGAGGTCCAGCGCGATCCCTGTGCCCGACAGGCTCGCCATCTCGAACGACGAGCAGGTGAGTCCCGCCGCGCCCATGTCCTGGATACCCACCACCGCATCCGTCGCCATCAACTCGAGGCAGGCTTCGATCAGACACTTTTCGGTGAATGGATCGCCGACCTGCACCGTCGGCAGCTTGGCCTCGCTCTCCGCGTCGAACTCCGCCGATGCGAGCAGACTCGCGCCGTGGATCCCATCGCGCCCGGTCTTGCTGCCGACGTAGATGACGGGATTGCCCACGCCCGACGCGCGCGCGAGAAAGATCTTGTCGGTCTCGATGATCCCCAGGTTGAACGCGTTCACGAGGATGTTGCCCGCGTAACACGGGTGGAACTGCGTCTCTCCACCGACGGTGGCCACGCCGACGGCGTTGCCGTAGCTGCCGACGCCCTCGACGACTCCCGCCAACAGATATTGGTGCAGCGGCTGATCGAGCGGTCCGAAGCGCAGCGAGTCGAGGTTTGCGACCGGCCGCGCACCCATCGTGAAAACGTCGCGCAGAATTCCGCCCACACCAGTAGCCGCTCCCTGCACGGGCGCGATGAACGACGGGTGGTTGTGGCTCTCCATCTTGAAGACGGCGGCCAGGCCGTCTCCGATGTCGACGACGCCGGCATTTTCGCCGGGCCCGTGAAGCACGTGCGCCCCCTGGGTCGGCAGTTTCTTCAGGTATTTCTTGCTCGATTTGTACGAGCAGTGTTCGGACCACATCACCGAGAAGATCCCGAGCTCCGGGAAACTCGGCGTGCGACCGAGGATTTCGACGATGCGCGCGTATTCTTCGTCGGTGAGTCCGTGTTCGCGCGCGAGCGCGAGATCGACGACGGGCTCCCGGTACTCGCTCATCACAAGCTCCCCGCAGCGCGAACCGCATCGACAAGCGAACCGAGCAGGAAGAGTCCATCGGTTCCGCCAATCGCGGCTTCGACCGCGTGTTCGGGATGGGGCATCAAGCCGAACACGTTGCCGCGCTCGTTGGTGATCCCCGCGATGTTCGCCACCGAACCGTTCGGGTTCGAGGCCTCGCCGACGGCTCCGCTCTCGTCGCAATAGCGCAGCACGACCTGACCATTCGCCTCGAGGCGCTCCAGTTCACGCGGCGCCGCGAAATAGGCGCCCTCGCCGTTCTTGATCGGGATGCGCAGCACCTGTCCGGCGGCGGTGCGCGAGGTGAACGGTGGGCTCGCGCGCTCGACGCGCAGATCGACGAACTCGCAGCCGAAGTGCAGGTTCTGGTTGCGCAGCAGTGCGCCCGGCAGCAGGCCGGTCTCGCAGAGCACCTGGAAGCCGTTGCAGACCCCGAGCACCGGACCGCCCGCGTCCGCAAAACGCCTGACGGCGGCCATCACGGGCGAATACTGGGCCATCGCCCCGCAGCGCAGGTAGTCGCCGTAGGAAAATCCCCCGGGCAGCACGACGGCGCGGGTCTCCGGCGGGAGCTCCGGCTCCTTGTGCCAGACCAGCTGCGCGCTCGCCTTCAGCACGCTGTCGAATGCGAACCGCATGTCGCGATCGTCGAGCGAGCCGGGAAATTGGATTATCGAAAACAGCGAACACCTCGGGGGCCTACCAGCCTCGACTTCCTGCCAGCACCCTGGAATTGCTCATCTTCTTCGAACGGGAACAGCGCGAGTTTACCGACGCGAGCCGCTCGGAACAAGCCGAGCGCGGCAACGAAATCCGCCGATTCCCTCGGAATCGTGCGATTCGTCATTGCTCGCGGCCCCTTCGAGGCGTTATATGGTGATGGAGCGCGGCGCCGGGCAATTCGGCGCACGACCGGCGAATCCCTCGGATTCGCCTACGGCAGCGCGTGAACCCGTACTGGGGTCAATCTCCTGGGAGGAAACGTGGGCATCGATTTCGGGCTTCTGAGGGACCAATGTGAGCGAACCCTGGGCGAGACGCAGTTCTCGGGCCTCGGCACGCGCGTGGCCGGCAAGGTGCGCGACAACTACATCGCCGGCAAACACCGTTATCTCGTGGCGACCGACCGGGTGAGCTGCTTTGACGTGGTCGTCAGCACCCTGCCCTTCAAGGGGCAAATCCTCAACCAACTCGCGGCATTTTGGTTCGACAAGACCCGCGATATCGCCCGCAATCACCTCGTCGAGGTGCCGGATCCCAACGTTTCGAAGGTGCTCGAGTGCGAGACGCTGCCCGTCGAGTTCGTCTACCGCGCCTACCTGACGGGCTCGAGCTCGACCTCGATCTGGACCGCCTACGACCGCGGCGAGCGCGAGTACTGCGGCCACGTGCTCGAGGACGGGATGCGCAAGCACGATTCGCTGCCCGAGCCGCTGCTGACCCCGACCACCAAGGCCGAACACGGCGCCCACGACGAGCTGACCTCGCGCGAAGCGCTGATCGAGAGCGGGCAGATCAGCGCCGAACTCTACGACAAGGCGGCGGCAATCGGCTCGGCGCTGTTCGCCGAGGGGCGGAAATGGGCGAATTCGCGCGGCCTGATCCTCGTCGACACGAAGTACGAGATGGGGCTCGACGCGGACGGCGAGATCGTCGTGATCGACGAGATCCACACCCCCGACTCTTCCCGCTACTGGCATCAGGACAGCTACAAGCGGGCGCTCGAGCAAGGTGGGGATCCCACGCAACTCGACAAGGAATACCTGCGGGTCTGGCTCGGCGAGCAGGGCTACCGGGGAGACGGCGAGTGCCCGGACATCCCGGTCGACGTGCGCTGCGAGGCGACGCGCCGCTACATCGAGGCCTTCGAGCAGATCACGGGCATCGCGTTCGAGCCGAACACCGAGCCGATCGAGGAGCGGATCCGCCACAACCTCGGGCTCGACTGAGCGGCGCGGCTCCGCGACGACGGGACGCCATCCGCCACACGACTCCGCGATCGAGTCGTGTGGCGATCGGTCCCCCGATCAGGATGTGATCGGAATCAGCTTCAGTTCGACGCGGCGATTGCGCTCGCGCCCGGCTGCCGTGTTGTTGTCCGCGACGGGGTTGCGCTCGCCGAATCCCCTCGTCCACACCCGGCCCGCAGCGACGCCCTGTGATGTGATGTAGGAACCCACGCTCGCGGCGCGGCGCTCCGAGAGTTCCTGGTTGTACTGGTCGGATCCGGTGCTGTCGGTGAAGCCCGAAACCTCGATGTTCGTCTTGTCGAACTCCTTCACGACGAGCACGACCGAGTTCAACACGTCGTAGAAATCGGATCGGATGCTGGACTGGTCGACGTCGAAGGTGATGTTGCCGGGCATGTTCAGGATCAGCTCGTCTCCCGCGCGCGTGACACTGACACCCGTGCCCTGCAACTGCTCGCGGAGCTTGGCTTCCTGGTGATCCATGTAGGCCCCGACCGCTCCACCCGCGACTGCACCCGCGGCCGCACCGATGCCCGCGCGCTTGCCCCGATCGCCACCCGTCGCCGCGCCGATTGCCGCACCCGTCGCACCGCCGATCACGGCGCCCGTCGCCGCCTTGCTCACCTTCTTCTCACCGGTATACGGATCGGTCACGCAGGCGGTCAGCAGACACAGGCTCGCCGCCAGCGCGACAGCCCCAAAACTGTCGATCTTGCTCATGTTTGTTCCCCCCCAGTTTTTGGCGAGCCGGGAGTATACCAGAACCACCACCGACGCAGACGCGCGCAAAACCCCGCAGAAAGTCGCCTCGGCTTCGATCCTCAGTGCGCAACCGCGCCGCTCGAATCGCCCGCGTCCGAAGCGCGTTCGATCTCGGACCGATGGACGACGAGAGCCGGTTCCGAGATTTCCGGTGCGGGATGAATCTGCATCCGCGCGCGAGGCAACTCGACGCTCAACCCGCTTCCGTCGAGGCGCGTGACGACCAGGTAGTTGCCGAGCCTGCTCAGGGGCTCGGCGGTCGAATAGCTGTAGCGGAAGTGAAAGCGATCGCCGGGCCGCATGTCGGGGATCGTCTTCCAGAAGAAGTTCGTCTCGTCCACCTTCAAGGCGTGCTGCGCTTCGATCCGGCCCGCTTCGCCCACCAACGCGACCTCGAGATCGACGTCGATGCGAGAGTTCGCGGGAACCCAGAGGTACTGTCCGCCGAAGACCCACTGCAGGTCATCGACGTCGTCGCGGATCTGGAACACGGGTTCGCCGGTCAAGCGCAAGTCGCGCGCGGCGGGCGACTCGGTTGCCGCATCGATCCTCGGCCGGGATCCGGAAATCCGCATGCTCTCGCCCACAATTTTGCGCAACCAGGCGATGTCGTCGTCTGAGGCTGCGGACTCCGGGCGAAGGCCGTCCTTGAACAGGCGCTGCTCATCCGTCTCCGTGCGCGCACAGCGCTTCAGGTCCTCACTGCAGAGCACCAGCAGGCCGTCCGCGTTCACGCCGCCCACCCGATCGTGGTACGTGTTCCCGAATACCAATGCGCGCGGGTTTGCATAACGCCGAAATGCGCTGCGCCCCGAAAACCCGTGGGCGTAGTCCGAGAGACCGAGCCAGTCCAACGTCGAGAGCGGGATGTCGAATTGGGCCTGCGGGGTGTCGATGCTCGACTGCGCGCCTCCGGGCAGCATCGCGATCAGGAATCCCCAACTCTGACCGAGCCGCGTCTGCATGTTGCCCGCCTTGACGCGCAGGCCCTGCGATTCGTCGGAGGTCAGCAGCACGAGCGTGTCGTCGAGAACGCCCCTCGCCTCGAGTTCGGCGATGAACTCACCGACCGCCCCATCGAGGTA
>JAFDBP010000229.1 GCA_019313245.1 Deltaproteobacteria bacterium | reverse complement strand
TGGATCACGGGCGCGGGAATCGTGCTGGTCGGAATGGCGCTGGGCGCCCTGCTGGGCCGCAACGCCGGCCGCCGCCGCCAACCCCGCGTCCGCCTATAACGCCCGCGCAGAGCCCGCGCAGTCCTTCTGGGTGGTGCGCTGCGTTGCACAAGCGGGGCCCCAGTTGGCCGCGTTTCTCTGGGTTGTGGAGCTGTGGTTTGCGGGGGCTGTTAGGCGGAGAGGGATCGGGTTAGAGGCGGACCCGGTCAACTGGGGCCCCGCTAGTGGTGAGTAGCGCGTCACCCGGCAGGTCTGCGCGGGCTAGACTCGCCAGAATTTGGGCAGCAGCAGGACTAGAATCGTGAAGATATCGAGCCTTCCGACGAGCATGCAGAAGCAGAGGCCGTACTTCGCGTAGTCCGGGAAGTCGGCGAAATGACTGCCGGGACCCGCAGCACCCAGGGCGGGGCCGACGTTGGACGTCAGGCTGAGGGCGACCGAGATTGCGGTGACCAGGTCGTAGCCCGCCAACGCGACGATCGCGGCGGCCAACCCTACGATTGCGACATAGGCGGTCAGGAACGCCCAGATGGCGGCGACGATTTCGTCTGGAACGGCTCGCCCGGCGTACTTCACGCGGTGCACGGCGCGGGGGTGGAGCAGCAGCGTGAAGGAGTGCCAGAGCGCGCGAATACCGATCAGCAAGCGCAGGCTCTTGATGCCTCCCGTCGTCGAGCCCGCCATCCCACCGAGCGCCATCAGACCCAACAGGGTCAGCTGGGCAAAATCACTCCATCGCGTGTAGTCCGCGCTGTAATAGCCGGCGCCCGAGAGCATCGACACGGTTTGGAAGATCGCTGGGCGCGCGATCTCCGCCGAGGCGCCGGCACTGCCCGAAAGTGACCAGGCCACCAGCGCGCTGGCGATGAGGATCGCGCCGACGTAGTAGCGAACCTCGCCGTCGTGCCAGAGTTTCGCCCCGCGCCTGGTGATGATCCGGTAATGGATCACGAAGTTGGTCGCCCCAAGGAACATCACGGCGATCATCACCCACTCCACGGCCGCAGAGCCGAAGCTGCCAATCGATCCGTCGCGGGTCGAAAATCCGCCCGTCGAGACGCCCGTCAACGCGTGGCAGAGGGCGTCGAATGGCCCGAGCCCCGCAATCGCGAGCGCCGCGAACGCGAGTGCGGTCAACCCCAGATAGACCCCGAACAGGCGCCGCGCGACCGCCGCAAATCGGGGACGGCCCGAGTCGGCCGTGCTCCGGGTTTCGTCGCTCGCGAACAGCTGCATGCCGCCGATCCCCAGAAACGGAAGCAGGGCTACCGCGGCCAGCAGCACTCCCATCCCGCCGAGCCACTGGGTCATCGAGCGCCACAGCAATAGCGAGAGGGGAAGCGCTTCGACCGAACTCACCACGCTGGATGCGGTCGTCGTGAAGCCCGAAACACTTTCGAAGAACGCGTCGAGCGGATGCAGGGTGCCGGTCATCACATACGGGAGCGCTCCGAAGAACGCGGCCAGCAGCCACGCAGCGAATGCCAACACGAAGCCGTCGCGAATCCGCAAGCGATCGTCGGCCGGTTGGCTCGCCGAGGCGATCAGCAAACCCGGAACGGCGGCGGCAATCGCACTGGCGAGAAACGGAAGCGCCGGCTCGCCCCAGATCAGCGACCCGGCTGCGGGAATCAACTGGGCGACTGCAATGACGACCAGCAGCCAACCGAGCATCTGTAGATCGCGCAGTGCGTTCAACGGCTCAGACCTGCGCTCACTTCCTCTACTCGGCGAGGAAGTCGGCGAGCTTGGAAGCGTTCTCGGAGGTCGAAATCAGCAATACCCGATCACCGGCTTCCGCCCGATCGGCCCCGCGCGGGACCAGCAGTCGGTCACCGCGCTTGATCGCCGCAACCAGCACGCCGCGTGGGAGTTTGATTTCGGAGAGGCTCCCCTTGGCGAGCATGCTTCGCTTGCCGATCTCGGCCTCCACGATCTCGATGCGATCTTCGAGCAATTGCGCAACGGTCCGCACGCGTCCGCCGCGAATGTGTTGAAGCGCGAGCCCAATCACGAGCAGGCGCGGACTGATGATCGCGTCGATCCCGATGTCGCCGACGAGATCGACCAGAGCCGGATTGTCGACGAGGACCACGGCGCGACCCGCGCCGAGGCGCTTGGCGAGCAGCCCCCCGACCAGGTTCGTCTCGTGATCCCGCATGACCGCCACGAAGGTCGATACCCGATCGATGTCCTCCTCTTCGAGCAGTGACTGATCGGTCGCGTACCCCTTGACGACCAACACGTTACTCAGCTGCTCGGAGGCGTCTTGGGCGAGGCTCTCGTCGCTTTCGATCAAGACCGTCCGGACGCCGCGGGCGTCCAGGCGGCGCGCGAGCTCCAGACCGATCGGCCCCGCACCCGCGATCATGATCGTGCGTCGATCGTCCTTCGGCGCGCCGACCAGCGGAAGCACATCGCCCAGGTGTTCGCGCGCAATTGCGAAGTAGACGAGATCGCCGATCGCAATTTCCTCGCCTCCGTGCGGAATGATCCACTCCTCGCGGCGGTGAATCGCAACCGCCAGGGTCGGAGTCGCGGCGAAGAGTAGATTGAGATCCGACACCCGGACACCGACGAAATCCGAGCGGGCGCCGATCCGAAAGCCGGCGACGATCAGCTCGCCGTCCATGAAGGAAACCACGTCGACTGCCCCGGGCACTTCGAGCAGCGAGGCGATCCGATCCACGGCCGCCACGTCCGGGTTCACCCAGACGTGTTCACCCGGGTGATCCTGCCCGATCAGGTCGAAGCCCTCGGCGTGATCGGCATCCCGAAGGCGAACCACGATCCTCGGCACATCGAATGCGAACGACGCCAACAGACCCACGACCATATTCGCCTCGTCGTGGTCGGTCACCGCGACGACGAGGTTCGCCTTCTCGATTCCCGCCCGGCGCAATACGGGAGCCGTCGCACCGTTTCCCTCGATCAACTGAACGTCGAGGGTTTCCGACAGCGCCCGCACCTTGGCCGAATTGCCTTCGATCAAACACACATCGTGTCCGTCGCGCGCGAGCTTGCCGGCCAGGGTCTGCCCCACCCGTCCGGCACCCACGATGACGATGTTCATCCGCTTCGACCCCCGAACTCAACGGCAAAGATCCGCCGCCGCAGAGGTTATGACATTCTGCAATTCCTCACAGCCGAGGCGGGATCAGCCCCATCGCGATGAAGGTGACCGCGAAACACGCCAGGGCCACGATGAAGGTGTACCCGACGATGTCTCCGAAACGCAGCCGGGTGACCGCGAGAATCGGAATCGCGAAAAAGGGCTGGATCAGGTTGGTGGTCGAGTCTCCGTAGGCGTACGCGAGCAGCACGGTGACGGCCGAAACGTCGAGTTGCTCGCCCGCGGGCAACAGATAGGGCGCTTCGATCAGCCATTTCGAGCCCGCCGAGGGGACGAATAGATTCATGATCGCCGAGTAGACGTAGACCACCGCGGGGTAGCTGCCCTGGGTCGCGAATTCGGTAAACAGCGACTCGATCCACTTGCCGAGCGCCGTATTCTGCATCACACCGAAGATTCCCGCGTAGAAGGGAAACTGCAGGATGATTCCCCAGGCGGCATCGACGCCCTGCCGACACGCGCGCAGAAACGAAACCGGATGCCCGTGCAACAGCAGCGCCGCCAGCAGGAACGTGGCGTTGTAGGCGTTGATCGTCCAACTCGTCCCGAATCCCCGGGTCCAGATCGCGTGGCCCAACGGATAGGCGAACAGGATCGCGGCGAGCCACACCCAACCGCGGAACGCATCCATGCGACCGGCCGGCGATGTCGGCGTCTTCTCGGGCTCTGGCGGCCTGGGGAGAATCGCCTCCACCTGCTCGGGCGTGAGCGTCACGACGTTGCGCGTCGGGTGCAGGGCGACCGCGACGCCGAGGCCGACCGCACCGATCACCAGCATGTAGAGCAGATTGAAACTGTTGAAGATCGTCTCCGTGACCGGGAAGAGTCGGTCGACGACGGGCGCGCCCGACGATGGATCGAGCAGCGGATTGTGGGGCGTCGCGAGAATCAGCGGCGCCGAGCCCGACAATCCGCAGTGCCAGACGGTACCCAACCCCAGATAGGCCGATGCGATCAACACGCGAATGTCGACCTTCGGATTGCGCCGACAGATGAACGGAACGAACAACGCGCAGGCGACGAGACACAGCGCCCAGTTCAGGTAACCGGTGACGAGCGAGAAACAGCCCGCCAACACGATCGCCTGCAGCGGTTTCTCGGGGTTGGGGATCGAAGCGAGCCGATCGAGCAGCCGAAAGATCTTCGGCGACGCGACACAGGCGTGTGCAGCGACCATCGCGATCGTGAATTGCATGGCGAGGGAGAGCAGGATCCAGACGCCGTCGCCCCAGGCGAGCACCGCCTCTTCCACACCGACATCCGCGCCGAATACCGCGAGAATCAGCGCGGCGCTCGTGAGGAACATGCAGATCACCCACGAATCGGGAACCCAGCGCTCGGTGAATCGAGACAGGCCCGCGCCGAGATTGCGAAACACGTCGAGCATCGAGAATCCGCCAGTCGATTGACGATCGTCGGGTCGCGCCCGGCGGTTTGCCGCCGGCCGCGTCAGAGGATTGCGATGGGACCCGCTTCTCCGCGCAATGCCGCCCGCGTCACCGCCACGCCGAAGTCCGAGGCGCGAATCACGGCCTCCATATCGAGCGATGCGGGCAGATCCGAAGCCAGTCGTTGATTGCGCGGCAAACCGTCGGCCTCGAGCGAGATCAGTGACAGGGCCTGGAAGCCCGCGCGCACCGCGACACCACCCTCTGTATCCTCGGGCCAATCGACGGGTGTCACCTCGCCGAACAGGCCGCTCGCCGACACCCGGCGCGCGAGCTCCGCGAGCTGAGAAACGTATGCGGTATCGCCGAGAGGGCCCTCTCTCTCGATGTAGTGGAGCGCGCCGCCACCTACGGACCGGTAGTGGATGAAGAGCGTGTTCTCGGGCGACCAATCGCGATGTGAATCGACGAACGCGCGCATGCCGCTGCAGTCGGCACCGCCCGCTCCGCTCGCGACGACCCAGAGTTCGACACCCCGCGGCAACAACGCGAGCAGTTGCTCGGCCGCCGTCAACATCGCGGAGACCCCCGAGGCGTTGTCGTTCGCGCCGGGCGCGTTCGCCGGGCGGGCCTGAAGCAGCGAAACCAACGCCCCCGCGGCGAGCGCGACGCCGAGCAACAGCGTCCCCGCCGCGAGCAAGAAGCCGCTCGCGCCGAGCCAGCGCGCGAGCACCGCAGCTACCGCCGACCAGAGCAGGATCTCGGCGACGGCGGCCGGGCTTCGGGTCGTGCGGGATGCCCGGGCCGGATCGACGCGCCGGGCGTTCCAGGCCGCGAGAAATTCGGAAAAGATCCAACCCGGCTGCCGCGCGTCCAGCTCGGCGCAGAGGACCACGCGCTGGGTCGGCGCGTCCGATCCGGCCCGCCCGATCACGTTCAGGGAATGGGTGGAGGTCAACCAGCGCGAAAACAGCGAATCGCGCGCGCGCAGCTCGCGACTGAACGAGTAGGCGGCGAATCCCGCGATCACGACGCCGAGCGCGCCCCCGAACGCGCAAGCGAGCGCTCCCACAGCGAGGTGCAAGCCCGCCACCCAGGCCGGGTGCGGCCGAGCGCGCGCCGGCTGCGAGCTGACCTCGTCGATGCCGATCTCGCGCAGCCACGCCTCGACCCGCTCGGCGGCCTCCCGCTCCTCGCTCGTACCCGCGAGGCGGCCGGGCAGCTCTGCGAGCAGGCGCACCCAGTGGAATGCGCGCATCTGCCGCTCGAGACTCTTTTCGCGCTCCTCGTTCACGATCCCTCCGCGCTGGCCGTTTGGGAGTGTTGTACCAGAACGCCCGGGTTCAGGTAAACGGGCGCCGGATCTTCTCAGTACTGTAGGCAATCACCTACAGAAAGCGCAGCGCGGCCGGCCTCAGAGCGGCGCGTAACGGCGCTTCGCCTCGTCGGGAGAGAGATTGGCGGCCTCTGCAATGCGCGCGAGCATCGCTGCGTCGGCGAGGTCTTCGGCGGTGATGCGCTCCTGCAGGGCCAGCGCGTTGCGATAGGAGTCCGACGCCGTATCGACCTGCCGCACCCGCGCGCGGCCGGTGGCGGGGTCGACGATCTCGTCGAACGGGATCGGGACGATCGCGCCCGACTGGCGCGTGATCAGCGCGCTCGAGTGTCCGTCGAGCAGGCAGCGCACGGCGCCGACGCCGAGGTCGCGCGTGTAGTCGCGGTCGAACGCCGTCGGGTAGCCGCAGCGAACCTCGTAGCCGACGTCCTTCTCGCCGATCGCAACCTTCACGCCGCGGCTCGCGAGTGAATCGCCGACCGCCTTGCGCAGCACGCTGCCGAGCGGAATTTCGGCGAGCCGGATGTGGCCGTGCTCGTCGCGCGGCGCACCCTGCAGAATCGGGTCGCTCTCGTCGAGGTGCTAGGCAATCCCCTCGGCGATCACTGCGACGCCGTCGGGGCGACCCGCAGCCAGCCGGCGCACGATGGCGCCCTCGAGGGTGCGCACGACGTCCTCCATCTGGATCGGCGTCTCGCTGAAATCTTCCGGGATCAACGCGATCGGCGCGCCCGCGGCCTTGCCGGCGCCGAGCGCCAGGTGACCCGCGGTGCGCCCCATCATGATGATGAAGAACCAGCGGCGCGTGGTGCGCATGTCTTCGAGGATGCGCTCGACGACCGCGGTCGCGTGCTCGCGCGCGGTCTCGAAGCCGAAGGTGGGAATCCCGATCGGCAGCGGCAGGTCGTTGTCGATCGTCTTGGGGACGTGGACCACGCGCAGCCGATCCTCCGCAGCTTGGGCGACGCGCATCGCCGAGCTGGCCGTGTCGTCGCCGCCGATCGTAATCAGGCAGTCGACGCCCAGCGCGTCGAGCGACTTCACGCAGTTCGCGATCGTCTCCGGCGCCTTGGTGGGGTTGGCGCGCGACGTGTAGAGCAGCGACCCGCCCTTGAGGTGAATCTGGTCGACCGCCGCGAGATCGAGTTCGATGGTCTGGTCGCTGGCGCCCGCCATGATGTGACGGAAGCCCTCGTAGATACCGACGACGCGGTGACCGCCGCGCAACGCGACCGTGGCGGCGGCGCCGATCACGCCGTTGATGCCCGGTGCGGGGCCGCCTCCGACCAGGATTCCAAACGTGCTCATCGAACTTCTCCCTTGGTTGAGATCCGAAATCATTCGGCGTCGCGAGCGGCTCGGGCGCGTGCCCGCGGTGCCGCCGAGCCGAGGCGGGAACTGTACCCATCGGTTAGGATCGCGGCCACGACGGCGGCGCGTAAGCGCCCTGAAGCGGATCGAACGTCGATGGAAGTGGAGACATGCCCGAGGAGTTGAACGCGCAAACCGTCCGCGAGTGGGGCGAGCGCTACTCGAACTGGGGGCGCTGGGGCGACGACGACCGGCTCGGCACGCTGAACTTCATCACCCGCGAGCGCGTGCTGGCCGCGTGCTCGATTCCGACTGCGGGCCGGGTGATCTCGTGCGCGCTGCCCTTCCACCCGCCGCCCGTGGGAGCCAGCCCCGGCGGCGAGGGGCTCTCGATCCCCCTGCCCTGCGCGACCCAATGGGATGCGCTCGCGCGCGTTTCCTACGACGGCAAGATGTACAACGGCCGTGAGGTGGCCGCGTTGTCACTGGATGGCGCGCCCGAAAGCCAGGTCGATCCGGGCCGGGGCGGCGTGATCGGCCGCGGCGTGCTGCTCGATCTGCCGCGCTTCACGCGACAGCCCTGGCTCGAAAACGGCACGCGCATCCGCCCGGTCGATCTCGACGCCTGCGCGGAGGCCTTCGGGGTCACCGTCGAGCCGGGCGACACCGTACTGGTTCGCACCGGCATGATGGCGCGCTGCATCGAGCGGCAGAGCTGGGAGGGTTACTTCGGCGGCCCCGCGCCCGGGCTCTCGGCGCTGTGTGCGCGCTGGATCTACGAACGCGAGATCGCCGCGATCGCCACCGACACCTGGGGCGTCGAGGTGCGCCCCTACGAGACGCCGGATTGCTCGCAGCCGCTGCACCTGATCGCGGTGCGCAACATGGGATTGCTGATCGGCGAGGTCTTCGACCTCGAAGCGCTCGCCGACGCCTGCGCGGAAGACCAGCGCTACGAGTTCCTCTTCACCGCGGCGTCGCTGCCGACCTCGGGCAGCGCGAGCGCGCCGCTCAACCCGCTCGCGATCAAATAGCGGCGAGATTCCCCGCGTTCGAAGCCCCGCGGCTACCGGAGTGGACAGGCCACGGTACCCGGTGTCGTGCCCGACGGACCCGGACGTGAGCCAAAGCACGACGTGAAGAAACCGAAATCGCCGAAGCCAACGGTGTCGCCGATCGGCTCGGTGTGGTCATAACACTCGGGATTCGGATGAGGAGGCCAGATGATCCAGGCAGCTCTGAATAATCCAAAGTCGCCAAAGCCGCTCCGCCCGTCCTGATCATAGTCACAGTCACAGAGGTTGCCGCAGAAGTCGTTGTCGCAATCGTCCTGGCCCGGGTTGGGTGCCTCCAAACAGTTGTCGCAAACGTCCCCGACGCCATCCAGATCGAGATCCGCCTGATCCTGGTTCGGAACCTCCACGCAGTTGTCCTCGGCGTCCGGGATGCCGTCGCCGTCGACATCGTCCACCAGCGCGAGGAGCGAGACCTCCTGCCCGTCATCGGCAAGAGACCCGCCCGCAAACACCAACCCGAAAATTGCCACGGAGATTCCGATTACAGTCACCGATCGCCTCATGATCTCCTCCTTCGCAGAGCACGAGAACTCGACTCAATTCTGTAATCCGACCACCCCGAGTGTACGACGAGGAACCGGCGACCTGCGGATTGATTACCGCGCACGCGCCGCGCGGATCCCGTCGCGGTTCTCGTGACGTTTCTCCCGCAGCGCGATTTCTCCCCGGTCGCCGACCGCACACCACCGCGACGGACCGCCGCGATCGACTGAGGTAACCCAACCCCCGTGGGGCAAGGTTCGACAACCGATCTGCCGAAAGAGTGGGGATGGGTCTGGCGCGCGCCATCCGCGCGCGCCCGACGGATCTGGAGTTGGCATGGGCATCAACCGAGGCACGCTTCTACTCGTCCTGCTCGTGACCTCGGCCCTCTGGGCCTGGCAGAGCCTCACCCACGCGACCGGCGAGATCGCCGTGCTGCGCACCACGGGGACCGGTCACGTCGAGCACTACGCGAGCGTCTGGTACGTCCGCGCCAACAACGCGCTCTGGATCCGCGCCGAAAATCGCGGGCGGAGCTGGCTCGCGGAGATTCACGCCAACCCCCGCGTCGAGCTGGCACTCGACGGGCAGACCCGCGGCTACATCGCCCACCCGATGGACATGCCGAAATACCAGAACTTCATCGACGCCGAATTTCGCAAGAAATACGGCTTCTCGGACTGGGTGCGCTCGCTCAAGGGCGATCGCAACACGCTCCCGATCCAACTCAAGCCCATCTGATTCAGACGACCTCGCGACCGCCGACTTTCCGGCCCGGTCGCCGCCCGCCTTCCGAATTCGCGCCCCTGTTGTACGCTCCCGCTCCGCGCTTCGATCGAAACTGAAGTGCGCAACCCCGACAGGAGAACCCCTCATGCTCAATTTCACACTCCGGCCGATCGCCATCGCAGCTGCGATCCTCGTTTTGTCCATCGGCTTCCCGCTCGGACTCGACCGCGCAGCTGCAGAGGAGGCCTCGAAGAAGTTGCTCGACCTCAAAGCCAAGCGACTCGGAGGTGCGGAAGAACCGCTCTCGCGCTACCGCGGCGAAGTGCTCTTGATCGTCAACACGGCCAGCGAATGCGGCTACACGCCGCAATACGCGGGCCTGCAGAGCCTATACGAGCGCTACCGGGACAAGAAGTTCAGCGTGCTCGGTTTTCCGTCCAACGACTTCGGCAAACAGGAGCCGGGCGACGACCGCCAGATCGGGGCGTTCTGCAAGATGAACTACGGCGTCGAGTTCCCGATGTTCTCCAAGGTCGTCGTGGTGGGTGCCGACGCGCATCCGGTCTACGCCTACCTGACATCGCTGCCCAAACCGATCGGCGGCCCCGTCGAGTGGAATTTCCAGAAGTATCTCGTCGACCGGGACGGCAAGGTGGTGGCGCGCTTCGAATCCGATACGAAGCCCGAGGATCCCACAATCGTGTCGGCCATCGAACGCCTGCTCGCGCAATCCCCGACCAAGAGCGACTCGGGTTCCTGAGCGTCGACGGCGAGTCCGAGGCGGTTCGACGATTCTCCGACCCGGGCGCTCCGGGCCCGGCGCACACTTCGTGCGGAGGCAGCGATGGCGCGCGACCCGCGGTACGACATCCTCTTCGAGCCGGTCCCAATCGGCCCGGTCACGGCCCCCAATCGCTTCTACCAGGTCCCGCACTGCACCGGGATGGGGCACCGCAGCCCGCAGACCCTCGCCGCCATGCGCGAGGTCAAGGCGGAGGGCGGCTGGGGGGTCGTCTGCACCGAATACTGCTCGATCCACGCGAGTTCCGATGACGATCCCTACCCGTTCGCATCGCTGTGGGACGAAGAGGACGTGCGCGCACAAGCGCTGATGGTCGACAAGGTCCACCGACACGGTGCGCTGGCGGGCGTGGAGCTCTGGCACAGCGGTCCCTCCTCGTCGAACCTCCACTCGCGCGAAGAATCGCTCGGCCCCTGGAGCCGTCCGGCCATTCTCAACAACCCCACACAGTGTCGGGTGATGGACAAACGCGATATCCGCGAGCTGCGACGCTGGCACGCCGCGGCCGCCAGGCGCGCCCAGCGCGCGGGCTTCGACATCGTCTACGTCTACGGTTGCCACAGCTACCTGATCTCGCAGTTCCTCTCACCCGCCAACCGACGCTCCGATGAGTACGGGGGCTCTCTCGAAAACCGCCTGAGACTCTTCGTCGAGTTGGTCGAAGAGACCAAAGCGGCTGTCGGAGACAGCTGCGCGGTCGCCGTGCGCTACTCGGCGGGCGGCGGAACGGTGGACGGCGAACCGGTGATCGAAGAGCACCACGCGATGATCGAATCGATGGCCGGACTGCCGGACCTATGGGATCTGGTCGTCGACGACTACTCGTACGAAATGGGGGCGTCGCGTTTCGTCAAAGAGGCCGCGCTCGAAGACTACGTGTCCTGGGTGAAGCGGGTGACCGACAAACCGGTCGTGACCATCGGCCGCTTCACCTCGCCCGACACGATGCTGCGCCAGCTGAAAGACGGCATCGTCGACCTGATCGGCAGTGCCCGGCCCTCGATCGCCGATCCCTTCCTGCCGAAGAAGATCGACGAGGGCCGGCTCGAAGACATCCGCGAGTGTATCGGTTGCAACATCTGCTTCGCGAGCGACGCGCAAGGCGTGCCGATTCGCTGCACCCAGAATCCCTCGATGGGCGAGGAGTGGCGGCGCGGCTGGCACCCGGAGCGAATCCCCGAGCGGCAATCGGAAAAGCGCGTGCTGGTCGTGGGCGGCGGCCCGGCCGGGCTCGAGGCGGCCACCGCACTGGGCCGACGCGGCTACGAGGTGACCCTCGCCGAAGCGAGCAAGGCGCTCGGCGGCCGCGTCGCGCTGGAGTCGAATCTGCCCGGGCTCGCGGAGTGGGCGCGCGTGCGCGACTGGCGGGTCGAGCAGCTCAACAAGCTGCCGAACGTCGAGATCTTCCTCGACAGCCGGCTGGACGCCGAGCAGATCCTCGAATTCGCAGCCGATTGCGTCGCGCTGGCCACCGGCGCGCGCTGGCGCAGCGACGGCCTCGGGCGCTGGTACGCTTCGCCGATCGAGATCTCGGATCGCGCGCGCGTGCTCACACCCGACGACATCATGGCGGGGGTGCAACCCGAAGGCCCGGTCGTGATCTTCGACGACGACCACTACTACATGGGCGGCGTCATCGCCGAAAAGCTGCGCGCCAGCGGCCTCGACGTCACCCTCGCCACGACCGATGGCATCGTCTCGTCGTGGACCCGCTTGACCGACGAACAGATCAGAATCCAGACCCGCTTGCTGGAATTGGGCGTTCGGATCGAAACCAGCAGCGCGCTCGAAGCCGTGCGCGACGACAGCGCGGTGCTGGCCTGTGCCTACACCGGCGCGCGGCGAGAGATCGCGGCCGGATGCGCGGTGATGGTCACATCGCGCACACCTTGCGACTCGCTCTACCACGCGCTCTGCGAGCAGATCGAAATACAACGGGTCGGGGATTGCAGCGCTCCGGGCACCATCGCCGCGGCCGTCTTCGCCGGGCACCGCTACGCGCGCGATCTGGACGGCGAGCCCGCCGACCTGCCCTTCCGGCGCGAGGGGTCGATGCGTTAGAGGCTGCGGCGCTGCGGCATGACCCGCCTGCGCGGAGATGGGTTTGCGGCGATGACGCGCTCAGCTTGGATTGGCGAAGGAGCTGGGGGGCTGGCGAGTCCCGCTCGCGGTTCGCCTCGGCAGATCCGGCAGCCGCTCCAGCGTGCCTTGTACGGCGCGCTCGAATTTCGCGAGGGTTTCTGCGAGACACAGTTCGTTGTGGGCCGTCGAGATGAACCACGGCCCGCCAAAATCGGCCTCGCAGAGGATCCCGAACTCGTGGAGGTGCGCCGCGAGATATTCGCAAAAGACAGCTTTGAACTTTTCGCGCTCGGGGTCTTCCGGTGACCCCGATTCGCCACAGCGCAGCATGCTCATCGACGGCGGTCCGACGAACACGTGAGGTATGCCGCGCCGCGATAGCGCCTGGCTCATGCCCTCGCGCATCCGCCAGCCGAATTTCGCAATCTGCTCGAGCGCATCGGTCCGGTCGAGGATCTCGAGGGTCTTGTCGGCGACCGCGAGAGACACGGGATGCGGGATCTGACTGCCGCCCTGGACGACCCCTGCGCCGATTCGGCGCATGATCTCCTCGCGGCCGGCGAGCGCGGCGATCGGGTAGCCGCTCGCGATCGAGGGCCCGAAGGTACACAGGTCGGCACGCACGCCGAGAAATTCCTGAGCGCCCCCCTTCGCGACGCGAAATCCCGTCGTCGCCTCGTCGATGATCAGGAGCACCCCGAAGCGGTCGCAAAGCGCGCGAGCCTCGGCGAGGTAGGCGGCATCTGCGGCCATCGATAGGCGGTGGGGTGGGATCGGCTCGATCAGGAAGGCGCCGATCTGATCGCCATGGCTGCGTAATAGTTCGTCGAGCCGATCGATGTCGTTGATCGGCACTTCGTAGATCAGGCGGTCGGACGAGCTTCGAACAGCGCCGCTTCCGGGCGCCGGATGCGCACCGAGCGGCCTTTCTCGTCCGACGGCCTCCCAAACGACGGCGCCCAACAGCCCGTGGGATCTACCCTCGACCACGGCGATCGCATCCCTCCCCGTGAAGTTTCGCGCCAGGCGCAGCGCGTCCACCACGGCTTCGGCTTCGGAATTCGAGAAGCGCACGAGCTCGGCGGCGGGCACCATGGTGGCGATCCGCTCGGCGACCGCGAACTCGAGTTCGGTGGAAAGCGCAAAAGCGCCCCCCAGAGAGATGCCGGCACGCGCGGCCTTGGAGACGCGCGAATCCGCGTAGCCGAGGATCGCCTGACCGCCACCCAGCCGATAATCGATGTACTCGTTGTCGTCGATGTCCCAGAGGCGCGCACCGCTCGCGCGCTTGACGTAGAAGGTGCGGTCGTCACCCCAGTAGCCGCGGTCGGAAGCGACGCCGAGCGGCAGCCGCTCGAGTGCGAGTTCGAAGTGGAGATTCGATCGCTTGAGGGTTCGCGCCATATCACAAACCTCCCACTTCACTCTCGCGCATCTTGCGCCCTCAAATCCTTCTAGTCAAGAATTTTTTTGTTGAGTATTCAGCCAATCGGCCACTCCAATCACTTGTAATAAAAGGGTATTATGTGCTTTCATAGTACATCGTTGAACCGCAACCAGGAAAGCGGATGAGCCAGGGCCAGATCCAGAGCGCGCCGCTCAGCCGAGCGGAAGGAAAGCAGCGAAGCCGCCAGAAACTCATCACGGCGACCATCAACTCGATCGCGAAGCGCGGGTTCGCGGATACGACACTCGCACGCGTGGCGGAAGGAGCGGGCCTGTCCCGAGGCATCGTGAACTTCCACTTCCGCAGCAAGGATGCGCTCTTTCTGGAAACGCTGAAATTCCTGTCTCGCGAGTACGGGGAGCACTGGTGGCGCGCCTTCGACGACGCGGGGCCGACCGCTGCGGAAAAGCTCGAAGCCGTCTTGATGATCGATTTCAAGCCGCCGATCAGCAACCGCAACCGCCTGGCCTGCTGGTTCGCGTTCTATGGCGAGGCCAAGTCCCGCCCGACCTACATGGCTGCCTGCACGGAGACGGACGAAGTCAACTACTCCGCGATCGTCGACCTCTGCCGAACCATCATCGAAGAGGGGAGCTACGAAAATCTCGATCCGGAACTCGTCACCCAGGGGTTGAGCGCGATGTCGGAGGGGCTCTGGCTGGATCTCCTGGTGAGTCCGAACACCAACGATCCCGAGAAGTCCCAGGAGACCCTGCGCACCTACCTGAGGAGTCTGTTCCCGAAGCATTTCCCGATCGCCCGCTGCGCCGACGCTTGAGCGCGTTCTTCCCCGAACACTTCGCGATCGCCTGACACACTTTCGACTGGATACGCCGAGTCCCGCATGCTTCTCGGTTGTGCGGTATGCCTCGCGCCGACTCCGAGAGTCGACTCACCCGATCCGCTTGGCGGAATCCCCGAATTCTCGGCTGCGCAGGACGAACTTCTGCACCTTGCCCGTGGACGTCTTCGGCAACTCCATGAACTCGACGAACTTCGGGCATTTGAAATGGGCCAGGCGCTCGCGGCAGAAATCGATCAGCTCCTGCTCGCCGACGTCTGCACCCGACTTCAGTGAGACGAATGCCTTGGGAACCTCGCCCCATTTTGCGTGCGGCGTCGCCACGACCGCGCACTCGAGCACCGCGGGGTGCTTCACGATGGTGTGCTCCACCTCGATGGTGGAGATGTTCTCGCCACCGCTGATGATGATGTCTTTCTTGCGATCGCGAAGCTCGATGTAGCCGTCCGGGTGAACCACGCCGAGGTCTCCCGAGTGAAACCAACCGCCCTCGAACGCGTCCGCGGTGGCTTCGGGGTCTTCGAAATACCCGCGCATGACGTTGTTGCCGCGCATCACCACCTCGCCCATGGTTTCTGCGTCGGCGGGCACGTCGCGCATCTCCTCGTCGACGACCCGGATCGGGTCGGCCACGACGAAGGCCACGCCCTGGCGGGCCCGGAGTCGGGCCTGCTCGTCGGCGGCCAGCGCCTCCCACGACGGGTCGACCTCACACACGGTGATCGGCCCATACGTCTCGGTCAGACCGTAGAGATGGGTGATGCGCACGCCCATCTCCTCCATGCGCGCAAGCAGGGTGGGCGAAGGCGGCGCGCCGCCGGTCGCTACCCGGACCTCGGGATCGAAACGCACCCC
>JAFDBP010000228.1 GCA_019313245.1 Deltaproteobacteria bacterium | reverse complement strand
GCTCGCCGTGGAAGATGTTGCCCTCGGTGAGCCCGTAGGTCTTCTCGAGATCCCAGGGCGTCAGCACGTGGCGGTGGAGAATGCGGTTCTTGATACCCGGTGAGAAGCGCTCGAGGGTGTTGATGACCGCATCGCCGAACGCCTCGCGCTGGTTCTCCCAGTCCTCGGGGCCCTCTTTGAGCTTGTAGGGCGCGTACTGGACGAAGATGCTCATCACGTGTTTGCCGGGGGGCGCCACGGACGGATCCGTCAGCGACGGGATCACGCAATCCATGAACGGCTCGCGCGAAAAGCGCCCGTACTTCGCGTCGTCGTAGGCGCGCTCCAGAAAGTCGATGTTCGGTGCAATCGTGATGTCGGCGCGCAGCGCGGGCGATTCCTGATCCAGGCCGGGAAACTCGGGCAGCGAGTCGAGCGCGAGGTTGACCTTGCCCGACGAGCCCCGCATCTTGAAGCGCTTGATCTGCTTGGCGAAGTCACCGTCGAGGCGATCTTCTCCGATCAGGCCGAGGAAGGTCCGATGCGGGTCCGCGCCGCTCACGATCGCCTTCGCGTAGTACTCGTCGCCGTTCTTCAGCACGACGCCGCGCGCCTCGCTGCCGGTCATCAGCACTTTGTCGACCGGGCAGCCGGTCTTGATCTCGACGCCGAACGACTCCGCGGAGCGCGCGATCGCCCGCGCCACCCCACCGGTGCCGCCCTTCTGCAGGCCCCAGGCCCGGAAGGCGCCGTCGATCTCGCCCATGTAGTGGTGCAGCAACACGTAGGCGGTGCCGGGCGATCGGATCCCCAGGAAGGTGCCGATGATGCCGCTCACGCTCATCGGCCCGATCAGGCGCTCGGATTCGAACCACTCGCTCAAGAAGTCGACCGCGCTCATCGTCATCATCTTGAGGTTCGCGGCCAACCACTCCTCGCCGACGCCCTTGAATTGCTTGCCCAGGCGCAGCGCTTCCAGGATCGTCGACGGTGTGAGCTTGGACGGCTCGGGGGTGGGCGATTCGATGACCGGCTTGACCATCCGCCCGAGTTCGCTCATCGCCTGACCGAAGAGCGGATAGCGCTCCGCATCCTTGCGCGAAAAGCGCGCGATGTTGCGCCGGTTCATCTCGGGGTCGGGGCCGCGCAGCAGCGAGGTGCCGTCTTCGAACGGCGAGAAGGTCCAGTCGAGCGGCATGATCTCGAGGCCGTGCTTCGAGAGATTCAGGTCGCGGATGATCTGCGGGCGCAGCAGGCTCACCACGTACGAACAGGTCGAGAAGGTGAAGCCCGGGTAGATCTCTTCGCTGGCCGTCGCGCCGCCGATCGAGTCGCGGCTTTCGAGCACGAGCACCTTGCGCCCGGCCTTGGCGAGGTAGGCCGCGCAGGTGAGCCCATTGTGCCCGGCGCCGACGACGATCGCGTCATAAGTCGTGGCCATCAGGGTGTCCTCTTGCGCTCGGGTTCGAAGAAGGGCCGCTCGACGACGGTCGCGGTGACCGTCTTGCGCTCGTAGAGCGCGGTGTGCTCGAGCTGAAGCTTCGTGCCGAGCGCCGCGTAGTGCGCCTTGACGCTCGCGAGGCAGATGTAGCGCTTCAGCAGCGGTGACCACACGGTGCTGGTCACCTGCCCGACGAATTTGCCATCCGAGTAGAGCGGCACGCATTCGCGGCAGGCCGCCGGCGCGAGGCCCGGGGGCAGGTTGTAGCTCTCGTAGAGGCGCTCGAGTTCGAGCCAGTCGGCTTCGACGCCCACCATCTTCCACTCGGCGCCGCGCGCGGCTTCCGCGCGCAACGCCTCCTGGCCCATGAACGAACCCCGATCGAGCTTCACGCAGTGATCGAGTCCGATCTCGTACGGGGACGAGCGGCGCGCGTCGATGGTGACGTGTGGCGCCGAGTAGTAGTCGACGCCGAGCATGATGAAGCCCGCCTCGATGCGCGCCATGTCGAGCGCCTCGATGCCGGCGGGCTCGATTCCGTAGCCGCGGCCGACGGTCATCAGCGCGTCCCAGACCTTCAGTGCATCGTCGGCGTTGCACCACAACTCGTAACCGAGATCGCCCGAGTAGCCCGTACGACTGATCTGGACGCCGGTTCCGTCGAGCTTCGCGGGCGTCGTCTCGAAAAATCTCAGTGAATCGAGCTTCGCATCGGTGCACTGCTTCAGCACGTCGCGCGAGGTCGGCCCCTGCAGCGAGAGCGCGCCCGTCCGCTCGCTCACGTCGAGCAGTTCGACCTCGAAGCCGCGGCTCAGCCGGCTCATCCAGGACAGCGTGGGCTCCGCGGCCGTGAGAAAGAAGTGATCCTCGCCGAGCCGGCTCACCGTCCCGTCGTCGATCACCTTGCCGTTGGCATCACACCAACACGTATAGGCGACACGACCCGCCGGCAACTTTTCGAAACCGCGCACCGTCATGCGCGAAAGCAGGCGCACCGCGTCCTTGCCCTTGATCTCGTACTTGAACAGAGGCGTGATGTCGGTGATCGCGCACGACTCGCGGAACGCCCAGTATTCGGGCAGGTGCGTCTCACCGAAATGCGAAACCGCGTAGTAGCCCGCCCAATCCTTCCAGGCAAAGCTGGTGCAATAGCGCGCAACGCGGTCGTGGAAGGGGGAGCGGATCGGCATGGGGGTCAGGATATAGCGCTTCTGGGCAGGGCCAGCGAGGGCGCGACGAGTCAAATCGGCCGGTCAAGTGGCCCTTTTTGCAGAGTTGGCTGCTGGCACCTCAACAGATCGGCGAAGCGCCGAGAGTTTTCACTGACCGGCAGTTCGCGGCCCAAGCGAGCCTCTACTCGCTCGGGCCACTCCGGAATCGCCTACGGTCCGGGTCGCCCTCAGCTCGTCGCGCCGACCTCGCCGATCACCGCATCGAGGATCGCGACCGCCTTGTCGGCATCCGAATCGCTGCAGATCAGCGGCGGCGAGAGCCGAATCGTCGACTTCCCGCACGGCAAGGTGAGCAGCCCCTTCTCGTACGCGCCGCAGACGATGCGCTCGCGCTGCTTGGGCGCGGGCTCGCGGGTAGCTTGATCCGCGACGATCTCGAGACCGATCATCAGGCCCATGCCGCGCACGTCGCCGAGCAGCGCGTGCTTGTCCTTCAATGCGCGCAGCTTCTCGATCAGTCGGGCTCCCACGCGACCCGCGTTTTCGGTCAGCCCTCCCTGCAGCAACCGCAGCGTGGCGAGCGCGGCCTGGCAGGACAGCGGATTGCCGCCGAACGTGCTGCCGTGACTGCCGTCGTTCCATTTCATCACTTCGTCGCGCGCGATGACGGCCGAGATCGGCATGCCCGACGCGATGCCCTTGGCGAGGATCACGATGTCGGGCTCGAGACCGAAGTGCTCGGACGCGAACAGCTTGCCCGTTCGCCCCATCCCGCACTGCACCTCGTCGGCAATCAGCAGGATGCCGTTTTCGCGGCAGATCGACTGCAGACGGCGCAAGAATTCCGGGTGGGGCGGAATGAATCCCCCCTCCCCCTGAATGGGCTCCACGAGCACCGCCGCCACCTCGTCCGGCGGGACCGTGTGACGGAACATCGAATCCGTCAGCAGATCGAGGCACTGCACGTCGCACGAGTCGGGCTTTCGGTTGACCGGGCACCGATAGCAGTACGAGTAGTGGGTGTGGAAGATATCCGGCAGCAGCGGTCCAAAGCTCCGGCGCTGCACGGGCTTGCTGGCCGTGAGCGTCAGGGTGCCGAGTGTGCGCCCGTGGAAGGCGCCGTAGAACGCGATGATCTTCGATCGGCCGGTACGGGTGCGCGCGAGCTTGATCGACGTTTCGACCGCTTCTGCACCCGAGTTCGACAGGAACACCCGCTTGTCGCCGGGCATCGGGGCCAGCTTCGCGAGCGTCTCGCAGAGCTCGATATAGGCCGGGTAGTGGAAGTCCGTATAACAGACGTGCATCAAGTTCTCCGCCTGCTGTTGCACTGCGCGGACGACCTCCGGATGGCAGTGCCCCGTAGATACCGTCGAAATGCCCGCCGCGAAGTCGAGGAAGCGGTTGCCGTCGAGATCCTCGATCACCATGCCCGAAGCGCGCTCGGTCACCAACTCGTAATCCGGCGTCAGGTTCTGCGAAACCACCTTGCGGTCGCGGGCGTTCCACTCCTTCGTCTTGGGGCCCGGCGGCGTCACTGCGATCTTCGGATACTCGCCGGGATACGGGGGCGGCATCACGGATGTCAGCTTTTCGTTCGTGTCCTTGAACTGCATGCTCGGAACCTCTCTTGTGTATGGCCAGGACGGGCGCGACACAGCGTCACGCGGTCGAGGTCTTGTTGTGCCTTCGCCCGCCGCGCCGCTTGCGCGGGCCGGCGGGTGCCATCTTGGGATCCGGTGGGGGCGGGAGTAGCGGCAGATCTCGTTCTTGCTGCATTCCCGACTGCACGATTCGGCGCATCTCGGCATCTAGCGCCGGATCGGTTTCGATCGGCACGTACGACGCCAGCCGCCTCTCCACGCCATCGTAAGCGCGCTGGTCGAGCGTCGACGAGCCGGCCTTCTCCCAGGCTTCGCGATTTTCCCGATCGAAGACCGGATCCGTGAGGTGCAGCTCCTGCGGCCAGTGCTTGAGCGTGTGCGGCGACGTGATCAGGTGGTCGTGCTCGATCAACTCGCGCACCAGATCGATCGTGGGCAGGTCTTCTCGCGGTTCGATTTCGCGCACGAAATGCAGCACCTGGCCACAGATTTCGTTGTCGAATACCAGCTTGGGCAGGCTGAAGGTCAGTACGAAGTCGAGCATTCCCGGCCCGGATACCGAGTTGACCCCGGCCAGCGCCGCGAGCAACGCGCTGCCAAAGGTCTCCCCACCCGCCTGCGCGTCGAGGACCTTGGCGTCGGTCAATCCCATGTAGGCCTGGCACGGCAGTCCCAGACGCTTGGCGACGTTGACGTAGGCCACATCGAGGTGCAGCGCTTCGATCGCGAGCATCGGCGAACTGGCCGCCTTCATGTGGAAGGTGGCCGGAGCCCCGCCGAAAAGCACGGGCGCGCCGGGCCTGACGATCTGCGCCATCGCAATTCCGGCCAACACGTCGATGCAGTGGAACACCAACGCGCCGACCATCGTCACCGGGGCGATCAAGCCCATCAGCGTCACGGGTACGATCTCGACGGGAATTCCCGCCTCGACGCAGTCGAGCAGATTCTGGCAAGAGTCTTCCCCGTAGCGGAAGTTGCCCGTGGCCGTGATCGTGAAGATCGACATCGGCCGAGCGAGCAGGTCGGCGCGATCCGCCCGAAACAGCTGCATCATCTCGGCCATGCGGGGCACGCCGCTCTCGCTGAACGCGCCCGAAACGATCGGTTTCTTCGTGGTGGTCAGACACATGTAGAGCCGCCAGGCGTCCGAAACCTGGGGTTCGATGTCGTCGTTGGTCGAGAAGGCCGTCGCCAGATAGGCGATGTGCTCGAGACCGTCACACAATCGCGCGTACTCGATGAAGTCCTTCGAATCCGCGAGCCGAACCTTGTTCGTGCGGTGGTCGAGGATCTTCAGGCCACTCGAGGCGGGCACGAAGTGCACGTTGTCGCCGCCGAGTTCGGCGTGCGGCGCGCCATCGCGGTTATAGAGCGTGATGGACTTCGGGCAGCTCGCAATCGCCTTGTCGACTTCATGCGCCGGAAACAGGATGCGCTCGCCACTCGCGTCGGTCTTCAGCCCGTAATCGAGCAGACGCTGGCGCATTTCGGGCCCGCGGATTTCCATCCCGATTTCGGCCAAGATCCGCTTGGTTTCGTCGAGGACCTGCTCGATGAGATCCGGGCTGAGCGTCTGGAGCGTGGGGCGCATCGCTCAGGCGGATCCGTGGGCTTCGCCTTGCTGCGAGGCGAGAAACTCGCGCCAATACGCCTTGCCCGCCTCGGGCAGCGTGCAAACGGGATCGTAGGCCGGATACTCCCGGGTGAGGGCTTCGGGATCGTCGTATTCGATGCCCGTCCGGTAGTTCTTGCGCCAGTAGGAGATCCCCTTTTCGCGGTCGTACGAACTCGGCATGTGCACCCAGCGCTTGCCGACGAACGCGACATCACAGAGAAACCTCGGCGTCGCAAAGCCCGGCAGGTACCCCATGATCGCCAGCTGCAGATCCTGCGTCTCCGCGACCGAAAGCCGCCAGTGCTCCGCGTTCGGGATCATGTCGCACATGTAGAAGTAGTAGGGGATCACCTTCGCGTGATCCACGAGCATGAAGCACAAGTCGAGGATCTGCTTGGGCGTCGTATTGACGCCGCGCAGCAGCACGCCCTGGTTTCGCACGTCGCGGAATCCCATGTCGAGGAGCGCGCGCACCGCCTTGCCGAACAAGGGCGTGACCTGTTGCGCCGAATTCACGTGGGTATGCACCGCGACATCGATCTCGCGCTCTCGCGCGCGCTTCGCAATGTTCGCGTACGACTTGAGCAGATCGTCCTGCAAGAAATGCTGCGGAACGGCGACGAGCGCCTTGGTGGCGAGTCGAACGTCTCGGATGTTCGGCAGATCCATCAACTTGAGCACCCATTCTTCCAGGCGCTTGGCGGGCACGTTCGCGACGTCGCCGCCCGACACCACCACGTCGCGCACGGATGGGGTGCGCGCGAGGTAGTCGAGCATCGCGTCCCAGCGATCCTGCTGTTTCATCTCGAACTTGTACTTGAGGATCTGACTGGTGTCCGTGCCGACGAGATCCATCCGGGTGCAATGTCCGCAGTACTGCGGGCAGGTCGGGATCATCTCGGCGAGCACCTTGGTCGGATAGCGGTGGGTGAGGCCTTCGACCGCCCACATATCCGCCTCGTGGAGCGAGTCGCGCGTGGCCATCGGGTGGCTCGGCCAGTCGAAATCCCGTTCGCTGAACGCGGGCGCCATGTAGCGGCGCACCGGGTCTTCGTACAGGTTCTGCTCGTCCATCGTGTTCATCATGTTCGGCGGGATCAACATCGACATCGTGGCGCGCTCGCGCTGATCGCGCTCGAGGTCCTCGCAAAGTTCGTTACCGACGTGCTCTCCGAACACCCTCTTGAACTCGGCGAGCGTCTTGACTGAATTCGAGCGCTGCCATTTCGCGGATTCCCATTCCTCGCGAGTCACATTCGCGTAGCCGGGCAGTCGCTTCCAATCCGGCTCGACGTATTCGCGTTTCAGCGGATACTCGAAGGGCTGCTCGGACGCCTGGGCCTTGCCCACGTCGCGCTTGGGACGGGCCTGAGCCGAGCGACTGCCGTCGGTTGTGTTCTCGGAAACGTCTCTCATACGGGCTCCCACAGTTCGGAAATACGGCCGGCGCGGGGCGCGGCAAAAGGGCCTCTCAACCCATCAGTCTAACCCGCTTTGATCGGGCGGGATAGTCGACCACAGGCCAATTCGCAGCCGGATCGCGGGACAACCGCCGGGCTGGATGACTCGGGGCGCCCCATCTCATTCGGCCGCGGTGCAGCCCCAGAAGTCGATTCCAGAGCGGTCGGCAGTGCGGGCAATATGCTATGGATGGCGGCCTGCCGGGATGCGCACCGGCTCGAGATCCCATCGGACAGAACGCGGCAGCTGGTAACTGAAGAGGCGCGAAGATCGAAACCGCTTAGAAGGAGTCACTCCTCAATGGGCATCGATTATCGGTTGGCTTTCGGATTCACCCTACTTTCCCTGCTATGCGCCGCGTCGCTACTCGCCCCGACGGATTCTGCGGCGGCAGCCAAGAAGGACAAACCCCAACTCGTCACCCCGGACGACTACTTCCGACTCGGCGATGTCGGAGAGCCACGCATCTCTCCCGACGGCCGTTGGATCGCCTACACGGTCGGAAACCAGGATCTCGAAGCGGACGAATCCAGCAGCCGGATCTGGATGGTGCCCGCCGCGGGGGGCGATCCGATCCCCCTCTCCGCCGAGGGCGAGAGCTCGTCTTCGCCGCGCTGGAGCCCGGACGGGAAATACCTGGGCTTTTTGTCGTCGCGAGACGAGGGGAAGACCCAGGTCTGGACCCTGTTTCGCGAGGGTGGTGAAGCCGTACAACAGACCGACACCGCGCAGGGCGTGAATTCATTCGAGTGGTCGCCCGACGGGAAGAAGCTGCTGCTGGTGCTGCGCGATCCCAAGCCCGAAGAACTCGAGGCCAAAGAGGCCGCGGACAAGGGAGAGACGTACAAAGAGAAGACGCCCCCGCCCTGGGTGGTAACGCGCCGGCAGTTCAAGTTGGACTACGTGGGCTACCTCGACAACCGCCGCACCCATCTCTACGTCTTCGACCTCGCATCCAAGGAGATCGTACAGATCACCTCCGGAGACTTCGACGACTCCGAGCCCGCGTGGTCGCCCGACGGAACCCGGGTCGCCTTCGTGAGCAATCGCACCGCAATCCCGGACGACAACTACAATACGGACATCTGGGTCGTCGCAGCCGACAACGACGATCTCGACGCCAAGCCGCTACAGATCACCACCAACCCGGGGCCGGACGGCACGCCGAGTTGGAGCGCAGACGGCAGCCTGATCTCCCACACCTCGAACATCGAAACGGGTGCAGAGACGCTCTACGGCACCAACCACCTCGCGATTTCGTCTTCGGCGGGCGGCAAATCGAAGCTGCTGACCCGCCAGCTCGACCGCATGATCTTTTCGCCCCGGTTTTCCAAGAGCGGCGATTCGATCTACTTCCTGCTCGAGGACAGCGGCGAGTTGAATCTCGCGCGCATGCCCGCATCGGGTGGTGCGGTCGAGCGCCTGATCAGCGGCCCGCGCGCCGTCAGCGCACTCGACCAGGGCCCATCGGGTGAGATCGCCGTGCTGATTTCCGAACCCCACCTCCCGGCCGAAGTCTTCCTGTACAAGAATGGGAGTTTCGAGCGTCGCTCCCACGTCAACGACGCCGTACTGGCTTCGCTCCGGCTCGGCTCGGTGGAAGAGATCCGCTATGCGAGTGCGGACGGCACCGAGATCGAGGCCTTCGTCGTCAAGCCGCCAAACTTCTCTTCGCGCCGTCGCTATCCGGGCATCTTGCGCATCCACGGCGGCCCCCAGGCCCAATACGATTTCAGTTTCCACTTCGAGGCCCAGCTCTACGCCTCGAATGGCTACGTGGTCGTGATGCCGAATCCGCGGGGCTCGACGGGCTACGGCCGCGACTTCTGCATGGGGATCTGGCAGGCCTGGGGAGAGCCCGATTTCGACGACGTGATGGGCGGGGTGGACTACATCGTCGATCAGGGTTGGGCACACCCGGACAAACTCGCGGTGACCGGCTGGTCGTACGGCGGCATGCTGACCAACCACGTGATCACCAAGACGGACCGCTTCAAGGCCGCGGCCACGGGCGCGAGCGCGACGCTCTACATCGTGAATTTCGGCCACGACCAGTATCAGCGCTGGTGGCGCTACGAGTTGGGTCTGCCCTGGAACCCCGAGAGCCGGGCGCTCTACGACAAGATCTCCCCGTTCAATCGGGTCGAAAACGTCACCACGCCCACCCTGATCCTCGGCGGCAAGGAGGACTGGAACGTCCCGATCATCAACTCCGAACAGCTCTACTTCGCACTCAAGCTGCTCGGCGTTCCGACGGAACTCGTCGTCTACCCGGACGAGTTTCACGGCATCGACACGCCATCGCACGCCAAGGATCTATTCGAACGCTACCTGGTTTGGTTCGGCCGGTACCTCAAGGGAGAGAAGACCGCCAAGGCCAATTGAGAGTTCCAAACGCCGCGGCGGATTCGTCGAATCCGTCGCAGCCCAAACAGACCGAGGACCCCCCAATGAAACGCCTTGCCGCGTTTGTTTCCATTCTCGGCTTCCTTCTAGCATCCGGCGAGACGCGAGCCGAGCCCGTCAGCGCCGCCAAACGAGAAGCCGTCGCGAGCATCGATCGCCAGGCCGCCGACATGACCGGGCTTTCCGATCAGATCTGGGCCTTCGCGGAGCTTGCGCTGCGCGAAACGCGCTCCGCCGCGATGCTCGCCGACTACGCCGAGGCCCAGGGCTTCGAGGTCGAACGGGGCGTCGCGGAGATGCCGACCGCATTCGTCGCCAGCTACGGCAAGGGCCGACCGGTCATCGGCGTCATGGGCGAATACGACGCGCTGCCGGGGATTTCGCAGAAGGCCCAGACCACGCAGGAAGCCTACGAACAGGGCGCGGGGGGACACGGCTGTGGCCACAACCTCTTCGGCCCCGCGAGTCTCGCCGCCGCAATCGCAATCAAGGAGCGGATCGCCGCGGGCGAGCTGAAGGGCACGATCCGCTTCTACGGCGCGCCCGCCGAGGAAGACATCGGCGGCAAGGTCTACATGATCCGAGCGGGCCTGTTCGACGACGTCGACATCGCGCTCGCCTGGCACCCGGGAGACGAAATCACCGCCGACACCGAGGGCAGCCAGGCGATGGTGGACTTTGCGGTCGAATTCAGCGGCAAAACAGCCCACGCCGCCGCCGACCCCTGGAATGGCCGCAGTGCACTCGACGGTGTCGAGCTCTTCACGCACGCGATCAATCTGATGCGCGAGCACGTGGAGCCCACCGTTCGGATTCACTACGTGATCGTGGATGGCGGCGACGTGCCCAACGTGGTTCCCGACCACGCCGTGGTCTGGACCTGGATGCGCGACAGCAAGCACACGAGCGTCGACAAACTCGTGGAAAGAGCGCGCGCCGCCGCGCAGGGCGCGGCACTCGCCACGGGCACCGAGAGCACCTTCGCGATCCAGGCGGGCAGCTATGAGATGCTCGTAAACCGCGAGGGTGCCAAGCTCATCCACGAGAACCTGAGCTGGCTCGGCCCCATAGAATTCACCGAGCAAGAGCAGGAATTTGCACGCGCGATCCAACGCGAAACCGGCGTCGAACCCGTCGGCCTGAAGACCGAGCCCGAGCCCCTCGACCTGACCGAGCGCCCCCCCGACGGCGGATCAACGGACGTGGCCGACGTGAGCTGGGTGGTGCCCACCCTGCACCTCACGGTCACCACGGCGGCGCACGACGCCCCCTGGCACGCGTGGCCCGTCGTGGCGACGGGCGGCATGTCGATCGGCCACAAGGGCATGATCTACGCCGCAAAGGCGCTGACCGCCACCATGGTGGATCTCTACGAGGATCCCGACCAACGCAAGATCATCGCGAAGGAGTTCGAGGAGCAAACCAAGGGATTCAAAATGAAGTTCTACATCCCGGAAGGGCCGCCCCCGGTACCGACCGACTGAAGAGAGGCAGGACCGTGATAAGGATCAGCGCGATTTGCGCCGCAGTCGTCGTTCTTGGCGCGTCGAGTGCCACCGCATCCGATCCCAGTTACGCCCCCGACACTCCGGAGCCGGGCTCGGTGGAGGCGATCGCGGATGCGACCACCGATCCCAAGTTCCTCAGCCCGTGGGTGTCGTACGTACCGGAGTCCGCGGACGTCCCCTCCCCCACTGACTTCCTCGGCCACATCGCCGGCGCTCCGGGCGAACTGAGTCGCACGACCGACATCTACGGCTACTTCCGGGCGCTCGCCGAGGCTTCGCCGCGCGTGAGCGTCGAGACCATCGGCCAGACCGAGGGGGGGCGCGACATCATCCTCGCGGCGATCGCCGGCGACGAGGCGATCGCCGCGCTGCCGAGCTACCGCGACGCCACCGCGCAACTCGCAGACCCGAGAAGCTGCGACGAAGCCTGCATGGAGAGCGCGCTGAAGACCGCGCGGCCGATCTACTACCTCAACGGCGGCCTGCACTCGACGGAGACCGGCAGTCCCGAAATGCTGATGGAACTCGCCTATCGACTCGCGGTTTCCGAGCAGCCGCTGATCCGCTCGATCCGCGAGCGCGTCATCGTCATCATCAATCCGGTTTCGGAACCCGACGGCCGGGATCGCGCCGTGGACTGGTACTACCGCTATCTCAAAGGCAAGACCGACTACGACGACCTCCCCGAGACTTCGCCGCCGTTCTGGGGGCGCTACGTCTTTCACGACAACAACCGCGATTCCCACCAACGCGCACTCCCAATCACGCGCGCGGTACACGACACCTTCTTCCGCTGGCACCCCCAGGTCGTGCACGATCTGCACGAGTCGATTCCGTTCTTGCTCGTCTGGACGGGGACGGGGCCCTACAACCTGAACATGGACCCGATTCTCGTCGGCGAGTGGCACCAGATGGCGTTCAACGAAGTGCGGACGCTCTCTGCGATGGGCATGCCCGGCGCCTGGACCTGGGGTTTCGGCGAGGGCTGGGGGCACATGTTCCTGGATTCGGTCGCCGTGAACCACAACGCGATCGGGCGCGGTTACGAGACCTTCGGCATCGGAACTGCGGACACGATGGATGTGCGGCTCAACCTGGATTGGGAGGAGTACGCCGACATCCCGGTCACGCGGCGCACCTGGTACCGCCCCTGGCCGCCGCAGCGGACCTTCCGCTGGTCGTTGCGCAACAACACGAATTACATGCAGACCGGCGTGCTCTCGATCCTCCACTACACGTCGCTACACGGCGAAGAGCTGCTGCGCGATTTCTGGCGCAAGGGCAAGCGCGCGATCGAACTCGGCACCTCGACTCCGCCGTACGCGTTTGCGATCCCCGAAGACCAGAGCGACCGGCGCCGGCTGGCCGCGATGATCAACCTGGTGCGCGACCACGGCATCGAAGTTTCCCGAGCGGACGCCGCGTTCGAGGCCGGCGATCGGAAGTTTCCGGCGGGAACGCTCGTCGTGCGCATGGATCAACCGTATCGCGGCTTCGCGCTCGACCTGCTGGCCCCCCAGCAATACCCCGCGGACGAGGCGATCTACCGACCCTACGATGACGTCTCGTGGGCGCTTCCGGTCCACTTCGGAGTCGACGCGATCCCGCTGGAGGATCCGGAGATCCGAAAACTCGCGACCACCCCGGTCGCGGAGCCGATCGACTATCCCGGCCAGGTGACGGGTGACGGGCCCGTATTCCTGCTGCGCGACACCGGCCAGGAGGCGCTGCACGCCGCCCGCCACCGCCTCGTCAAATACGACGTCGACGTGGCCGAGCGGTCCTTCGAGCAGGGCGGTCGCGAATACCCGGCGGGCTCGTGGGTGTTGCGCGGCGGTTGGGGTCTTCGGGATGCGCTCGACAGCGTGGCGGCCGAACTCGGCCTCGATTTCGAATCGGCAGCGCAAGCGCCCGACGTTCCGATGCACGCGATCGACCTGCCGCGCCTCGCCGTACTCCACACCTGGAACGACACCCAGTCGGCGGGTTGGGTGCGCATGCTCTTCGACCAATCGAAGATTCGCTACGAACTCATCAACGACGACGACGTCAAGCGGGGACGACTGCATCAACGCTTCGACGTCATCCTCTACCCGCACACCAACAATTCACTGAAGAGCGCGATCCACGGCATCGACCCGAAGCACGGCCCGATGCCCTACACGAAGACGCGCGAATTCCCGAGCCACGGAACGCCCGATTCGTCGCCCGACATCACCGGCGGCCTCACCTTCGCCGGCCTCGCAAATCTGCAGAAGTTCGTCGAGCGCGGCGGCGTGCTCGTCACCCTCGGCGGCGCGAGCAACATCGCGGTCGAGGCCGGCCTCGCGCGCGGCGTCCGCGCAGCTTCGGCTGGCGATCTCCACACGCCCGGGGTCGAGATTCGCGCGAGCTTCCCGCGACCCGATCACCCGATCGCCTACGGCTACCCCGAAACCACTTCCGTCTTTCGGCAAGACCACACGCTGCACCAGACGCGCGAAGCCGATCTCGGCTGGGTGGTGCTGCAGTGGGGAACCGAGCCGCGCAGCTTCCACGACGAGAGTTCGGCGGATGACGGGCCCTGGGGCGTCGGCGACGAACTCGAGCGCAGCTCCGCGGAGGACGCTTCGGAGCCCGCCTCCGAGAGGGAAGACGAACCGCTCGTGGTTTCGGGAGGCATGACGGGAGAGGCCGAGATCGAAGGTTTCCCCGCAATCCTCGACGTCCCGCTCGGGCGCGGCCGCGTCGTCGCCTTCGGCTTCGATCCGATCCACCGCACCCTCGCGCGCTCGGATTTTCGGCTGGTCTGGAACACCTTGCTCAACTGGAACGACCTGCCCGAACCGCTCGCCAATCCACCGACCGTCGATCGGGTGCCCTCGCCCGTCGCAGCAGGGCGCTGAATGCGCTGCCGCGAAGCGCTGCTGAGCCTGATCTGTTTTGCGATTTCAGCGACTTCGCAATCGGCCGAGATCGAGGTGCGCACGCTCGGCGCTTCCGGCGGCGCGGCCAAGGCGTTCTGTGAGCGCTGTGTCGACGGAGACTTCCTCGTCCGCACGGAAAAACTCGAAGTCGCAATCGGCGGGTCGCACCGACGCGACGAATCGTTCTACAAGTTTCCCACCGCGGACGCGCTCGGAAGCATCCTCTTCTTGCGCCCGGCCGGAACGGACCTGCGCGGCGACATCATGGTCGGCACGCCCTACCTGAGGATCGGCAACACGACCCGACACGTCCGCTACGAGCACGTCGAAGTCCAGCGCTCCGGGGACTACGTGACCTTCGTCGCGAGCGCCGTCTACAGCGACCCGCAGGGGCTGCGAGCGAAGTTCGAGGGTCGCTACCACTTTGCGGGCGACTCCGAGCGCGTCGACATCTCGCTCAGCCTGACCAATCTGGGGCCCAGACCGATCGAAAATTTCGTCTACGCGCTCTACTTCGATCCGCACCAGATCTACGACTTCAGTCCGGCAGATGTCGAAGAACACCGCAGCTTGATGTTCCGGGGTTATCCGCGGCAGAACCATCTGATCGGATGGGTGGACGAGACGCCGCGCCTCGCGGTGACCGATTATCGCTACGGCTGGGACGGCGGCATGATCCTGCCCGACCCGCTGGCCGTCGACCTCGCACCGGGCGAGAGCGACTCGAGAACCTACGCGCTCGTCACGGGTGCCGAGAGTCGCGCGGTGCTCGAACACCTCTATCGGGAGGTCGGAGCGGACAGCCAGACCGCAACTTTCGAATTCGAAAGCGGGACCAAAGATTATTTCGAGATCGACGTTCGCGATGCGGAGTCGGCGGCCATCTTCTTCCGCTCCTTCCTCGATCGCCCCGAGCCGCTCGCCATCGAGCTCCCCGTCGGCAATTACACGGTGCGCGCGAACTTCTTCCCGGGCACCGCGACGTGTTCACTTGCGGTTGCGACCGACGGGACCAATCGCTGCCAGCTCCGCGACCCCCCTCAGGGACGGGCGAAGGTTAAGATCGTCGATTCTGCGGGCAACTTCGTCCCCGGCAAGGTTTCGTTTCACGGGCTCGGCTCGACGCCGTCGCCGTATTTTCGCCCGCAGAACCCCACCGACGACGACGACTATTGGGAGTCGTACAAGAACTCGACCTTTCCCGACGAAGATGGGAGCGCAGTCGCGCTGCCGGTTGGCAGCTACCGGGTCAGCGCTTCGAGGGGGCCCGAATTCTCGATCGATGAGCGAGATGTGCAGATCTCCCGGGACAAGACCGAGAAGCTGGTCTTCCGCATCGACCGGGTGATCGATCGCCCCGATTTGATTTCGCTGGACCCCCATCTCCACACGCTCGAATCCGATGGCGCCGTAACTGTGGAGCAGAAAGTTCGGGCGATCGTCGCAGAGGGCGTCGACGTCGCGATTGCGACGGATCACAACTTCCCGGTCGACTACCGCCCCGCGCTCGCGAAACTCGACCTCGGCGCGGAGTTGACCGTGTACGCGGGCGCCGAGGTCACGGTTCCCGAACGCCTGGATTACAACACCTACCCGATGGCGGTGCGGCCGGAAGAACACAACCACGGCGCCATCGACTCGCTGTCGACCGACCTCACCGCGCTGTTTCGGGCGAGTCGCGAGCGGGATGACGGAGTCGTGCTGCAGATCAACCACCCCCGATCCTGGCAGTTCGACTACTTCAATTGGCACTCGCTCGACCCCGAGAGCGCGGCATTTGCGCGCGAGGGATTCGACCTCTCATTCGACGTGATCGAGGTCGTCAACGGGGCCGATTACGACACGCCGAACAACCGGGCGACGCGCAACGACTGGTTCAACCTGCTGCGCCGCGGCTACTTCTTCCCGCTCGTGGGCAGCTCGGATTCGCACGAGATCGATCGGGACGAACCCGGCTATTCGAGAACCTATATCGATCGCGGCGAATCGCCCGAAACGCCGCTCACCGCCCGGCAGCTGATGCAGCGCGTTCGCGAGGGGCGGTCGTTCGCGAGCAACGGCCCGATCCTCGATCTCACCGTCTCGGATCGCTACCGGCCCGGTGACACGCTTTCGGCAGCCGACGGAAAGGTCAGCGTCGGAATCGACGTCTGGACCGCGCCGCATATCGAGGCTTCGGCGGTTCGGCTCTACGTCAACGGTGAGGCCCAGACGGCGGCGACGCGCGCGATTCCGCACGCGACGGCGCGCCACCTCCGGGCCGATGTCGAACTTCAGTTGGAAGCCGATGCCTTCCTGGTCGCCGAAGTTCGCGGCGCGAGGGGCCTCTCTCCCCTGGTGCAACCCAGACCGGCTGGGGACGAAGGGGACGCGGGCGTGCTGCCCTACGCGCTGACCAATCCGATCTTCGTCGACGTCGATGGAAACGGGGTATTCGACGCTCCGCTGCCGCGCGAAATCGAAATCCGGGAGCTCGGATTCAGGGAGAAGCCACCCCTCTGATCTATGATTTTTCGATCGAACGCCATACCGTGTGAGGTCCGCAAAATGGAGAGTCCGATGCACAACTCAGCCAGATCCTTCTTTACCGCACTGACGCTCAGCTTTGCGATCGCCGCCTGGGGGTGTTCGCCGGAAGCGATCCAGGAGCCTTCGCCTCCGATCTACGGCATCAGCCTCCAGGAAGCCTGGATACCGCTGCCGGACGGCGTGCGATTGGCTGCGGACCTCTACATGCCCGATGGGGCGAGGGAAGACGAGCGATTCCCCGTCCTGCTCGAGTATCTCCCCTATCGCAAGACGGAATCTCGCAGTCGAAACTATTCGGTGTATTCGTACTTCGTCCGGCGCGGCTACGTCGTCGCACGCGTCGACATCCGCGGCACCGGAAACAGCGAGGGCCGCCTGATCGCCCACGAGTACACCGACCAGGAGAACGACGACGGCGAGGCCGTGATCGCATGGCTCTCCAAGCAACCCTTCTCCAACGGCAAGGTGGGCATGTTCGGCATCTCGTGGGGTGGCTTCAATTCGATTCACCTGGCGATGCGGAACCCGCCCGCGCTCAAGGCCATCATCGCCGTGGACGCCACCGACGATCTCTACCAGGACGACGTGCATTTCATGGACGGCATCATTCACGTGGATTCGTGGGAGATGAGCCAGGACCTCGACAACGCGCGGCCCGGCGCACCGGACTACGTCATCGACGAGGCGTACTTCGAGAATCGCTTCGACACCCAGCCCTGGATGATGACCTACAAGCGCAAGCAGCGATACGGCCCGTTCTGGGAGCGGACGACCCTGAAGGAAGATTACGACTCGATCCGCGTCCCCACCTTCGTGATCGGCGGTTGGTACGACGGCTACCGCGACAGTGTGCCGCGCATGCTCGAACACCTCGAGGCGCCCGTGAAGGGGATGATCGGACCCTGGTCCCACTACCTTCCGCACAACGCGAGCCCCAAGCCGCAGATGGAATGGCGCCACGAAGCCGTGCGTTGGTACGACTACTGGCTCAAGGGCCGCAACACCGGGATCCTCGATGAGCCGCGCTTCGCGGTCTTCATCCGACGCTGGCACCCGCCGGGCCCGGTCCTCGAAGAAGTCGACGGCGAGTGGCGTTGGGAAGAGGGTTGGCCGATCGAGCGCATCCGCGAGCGAACCCTCTACCCGCAGGCGAATCACGGACTCTCGAAGAAGGCCTCCAAGGACGCCACCCACCAGCTGCGTTACCACGCCTCGACGGGCGTCGAGGCCGGCGGCCCCGTGATGTGGTGGGGAGACGCCGCCCACGACCAGCGCCCGACGGACGCCTTCAGCCTGGTCTACGACAGCGAGCCCCTCGACGAAGAGATCGAGATCCTCGGGTTGCCGCGCGCGATCCTCCACGTTTCGGCAGACGCGCCGCACGCGAACTGGTTCGTGCGCCTGTCGGATGTGGCACCCGACGGCACGGTCACGCAGGTTGCGGGCGCGGGCTTCAACGGCACCCACCGCAAATCCGCGAGGGATCCGCAGCCGCTGGAGCCCGGCGAGCCTTTCGAACTCGAAATCGAGATGCACTTCACGTCCTGGGTGTTCGAGAAGGGCCACCGGATGCGCTTCGCGGTCAACAACGCGCAGTGGCCGATGCTCTGGCCGACCCCCTATCCGATGACCACTTCGCTGCAGCTCGGTGGCAAGCGGACCAGCCGGCTCGTGATTCCGGTCGTACCCCCCGGCGAGTGGCCCAAGCCGAACTTCCTGCCGCCGCAAGAAGATCCGAAGTTCCCGGGCTACGAGACCCTCGATTCGGGGAACGTCTCGGGATACGGCGAGATTTCGTCGATCGAGCGCAACCCCCAGACCGGAGCCGCGACGGTCAAGGCCACCAATGCGAGCGCATCCCGCTTTCCGTGGGGCACGGAGCGCTACCGCGAGACGATCGCCCACCGCACGAGCGACAAGCACCCCGAGGCGACTTCGGTGGTCGGTACCTACCAGATGTCGGTCGAACTCGAGGATCGAACGCTCACCTGGGAATCGGAGATGTCGTTCCGCAGCGACATGCGGAACTTCTACTACGAGTACACGCGCCGTTTGTTGAAAGATGGTGCACTCGTTCGGGAGAAGAACTGGGAAGATACGATCCCCCGGGATCATCAGTAGGAGATCACTCGTGACGAGATTCCGAGAGAATCCCGACCAGGAGGCAGCAGGCGCGATGAATTGGATTGCGCGGCAACTTGGCTCAGCCCGATCGCTATCGGGCGCTTTGGCAATTGGAATCGCTCTCATGACGAACCTGTCGGGCTGCACCACCGCCCCCACGCCAGCTTCGCGCAGCGTCGATGCGCTCTTCACGGAGACCACTTCGGCCGCCACACCGGGTGCGGCGATCATGGTGATTCGCGACGGAAAGGTGCTGCAAAAGAGCGCCTACGGGATGGCCGACGTCGAGCACGGCGTGCCTTTCGAAACCGATACGTCGACCCGCCTGGGTTCGGTCTCGAAGCAGTTCACCGCGATGGCGATCATGCTCCTCGAGGAGGAGGGCAAGCTCGACTACGACGATCCGATCACGCGCTACCTTCCCGAAATCTCGCGCATCGCCGACGGGATCACGATCCGCAACCTGATGAATCACACGGGCGGGCTGCCCGACTACTACGACGTCATGGTCGAGGTCACGGGCGTGGAGCGACCACTCACGCGGCACGCTCTCGACGCCTACGCCGCCTGGGGCGAACCGGTGTTCGCCCCGAATGAGCGCTACGAGTACAGCAATCCCGGCTACGAGCTGCTGGCGCTGATCGTCGAGCGGGCGTCCGGCGAGCGGTTCGGGGACTTCGTCGAAGAGCGCATCTTCGCCGCGCTGGGCATGAAGAACTCGGTCGTGCTCGACGAGCGCCATCCCAAGCTCGCGAAGCGGGCCTACGGTTATCGGATCGACGGAGATGGCTTCGCGCCAAACGACGATGACCCGCTCAATTACATCATCGGCTCGGGCGGCATCTACTCCACCGTCGAGGACCTGTATCTCTGGGATCAGGCGCTCTACACCGAGAACCTCGTGAGCAAGGCGACGCTCGACGAAGCCTTCAGCCCTACGGAACTCAACAGCGGCGAACTCTTCCCCTACGGCTTCGGCTGGGGTTTCGACGAGCATCTCGGGCGCAAACGCATCGCGCACGGCGGCAGCTGGGTGGGCTTTCGCACCTTCATCGGGCGCTACGTCGACGACCGCTTCAGCGTGATCGTCTTGACCAACCTCGCCGAGGCGCAGCCCGAGGCGCTGGCCGACACCATCGCGGCGATCTATCTCGCGGAAATCGAGGGACCGAATCGCCCGGCCTCGACGGTGGTCGTCAACGCAAAGGTCCTGGACGGAACCGGCGCTCCCGCGCGCTCGGATTCCGTTCGATTCATCGCCGATCGCATCGTCGAAGTCGGGGACTTCGAACCCACAGCCCGCGATACCGTCGTCGACGCGGGCGGTCTGGTTCTCGCACCGGGATTCATCGACACCCACAGCCACGCAGACACCGACATCTTCGAGCACCCCGATGCGCTGGGCGCCGTCAACCAGGGAATCACGACCGTCGTCGTGGGTCAGGACGGCGAATCCGAGTTTCCGTTGGGCGACTTCTTCGAGCGCCTCGGCGAACAGAAGGCCGCGATCAACGTCGCCTCCTACACGGGTCACGGAACGATTCGACTCGAAGTCATGGGAGACGACTTCAGGCGGCCCGCGACCCCCGAAGAGATCGAAAGCATGCGCGCGCTTCTGCACGAGGAGATGATGGCGGGCGCCCTGGGCCTCGCGACCGGACTCGAATACGACCCGGGCATCTACTCGTCCCGCGAAGAGGTGCTCACCCTGGCCGGCGACGTCGCTGCGCTGGGCCGTCGCTACATCAGTCACGTTCGCAGCGAGGACCGCTGGTTCTGGGAAGCGATCGACGAGATCATCGAGATCGGGCGCCAGACCGGAATGCCGGTCCAGATCTCGCACATCAAGCTCGCGCTGGCCCGGGAACACGGCAAGGCCGACCAGCTGATCGAGATCCTCGATCGGGCGCGCGCTTCCGGCGTCGACATCACCGCGGACATCTATCCCTACCCGTACTGGGAATCGACCCTCACGGTGATGTTTCCAGATCGCGATTTCGAAAACCGCGAAACCGCGGAATTCGCGCTCTCGCAGATCACCACACCCGAGGGCGCTCACCTCGGCGCCTACAAGCCCAACCCCGAGTACGTCGGCAAGACACTGCGAGAGATCTCGGATCTGCGGGGCACCGATCCCGCGACGACCTTGATGGATCTGATTCGCGAATCGCTCGCCTACGAGGAGAGAACGGGCGAAACCGACGTCGAGAGCGTGATCGCGACGAGCATGAGCGAAGCCGACATCGAGCAGCTGATGAACTGGCCTCACACCAACTTCTGTACCGACGGCTCACTCGTGGCGTCGCACCCGCGCGGATTCGGCTCCTATCCGCGCTTTCTCGGGCGCTACGTGCGCGAACGCAAGATCATGGATCTCGCGACGGCCATCCACAAATCGAGCGGGCTCGCGGCCGAGCACATGAACATCCTCGATCGCGGAACCATTCGGCCCGGCATGAAGGCCGACCTGGTTCTATTGGATCCCGATCGCGTGCTCGACCGGGCGACGCCCGCGGCACCGGAGGCACTCTCGGTCGGAATCGATCGGGTCTGGGTCAATGGGGAGCGCGTCTTCGAAAACGGCAAGGCCACGGGCAATCGGCCCGGCCAGATCGTTCGCTGACCGACCCGACACCCCGAGCGAGGCAGAACATGTCGAAAATACCGAAGCGCCTGCTTCTGCTGGTGATTCTGATTGGCGCGACCGCTGCCCAACCGACGCATGCCGCAGAAGAGCGCAGGCGGCTGACCGTGGATGACCTGAGTGCCGTCAAACAGGTGTCGGTGCCACAGATCTCTCCGGACGGAAATTGGGTCGCCTACGCGATCACCGAAGTCGATGTGAAGGCAGACACGCACCGAAGCGACATCTGGTTGACGCGCTGGGATGGATCCGAAACCGCACAGCTGACCGCAACCCTGCAATCCGAGCACTCGCCGCGCTGGTCGCCCGACGGCAAGCAGCTGGCATTCCTGTCGCCGGGAACCGATCCGGAAGCCGTCGACCAGCTCTGGCTCGTCGACCCGAGTGGTGGCGAGCCCGAGCGCGTCACCTCCCTTCCGAATGGGGTGACGGACTTCGATTGGGCGCCGGATTCGCGACGGCTCGTTCTGATTTCTGCGGTAGAGCCGGAGGGAAGCGGCGCGGAGTCAACCCCTGGGCCCATCGTGATCGATCGCCTGCTGTTCAAGCGGGACGGCTACGGTTATCTCGGCAAGGCCCGCTCGCGTCTGCACCTACTCGATCTCGCAGACAGGAGCGTCAGCTTGCTGACCGACGGGCCGCACGACGAGATCATGCCGTCGTTCTCGCCCGACGGTAAGCGCATCGCCTACGTGACGAAGTTGGGCGAAGACCCCGACCGCCACGAAAACTGGGACATCCTGACCATCGCACCCAAGCGCGGCGCCCGGCCGAAACGCGTGACCGAGGGCGATCGCATGGAATGCGATCCGGTCTGGGGCTGGAGCTGGGGGAGCAACCCGGCCTGGAGTCCCGACAGCCGACGGATCGCCTGCATCCAGGGCGGCGCGCCCGAACTCTCCTGGTTCAGCCTGCAGCAGGTCGCGATCTTCTCGGCGAAGGGCGGCCGCGGCAAACTGCCCACCGCCACACTCGATCGCAACACCACCCGCCCGCAATTCTCGAACGACGGCTCGCGGGTGTTCTTCATCCTCGAAGACGACCAGAGCGCAGTGCTGGCTTCGATCGCGACCGACGGCAGCGGCCTGCAGCGGCTGACGCTCCCCGGGCGCACGGTGAGCGCATACGACGTCGGGCCGGACGGAAAGATCGCCGTACTCTCGAGTACCTCCGAATCGCCGCCCGAGATTTCCGCCCTCGAAGACGGAAAATTGCGACCGCTCACGCGCGCCAACGCCGAACTGCTCGCCTCGGTGCAGATGTCGAAAGCCGAGGCCGTGAGCTACCCGGGCGCAGACGGTACGGAATTGCACGGGCTGCTGATGAAGCCGCCCGGCTTTCGCGAAGGCGTCCGCTATCCGACCGTGCTGCGGCTGCACGGCGGCCCGGTCGCGCAATGGCAGCACGCGTTCGATTTCAGCTGGCAGGTCATCGCCGCGCAGGGCTACGTGGTCTTCGGGCCCAATCCGCGCGGCAGCTCGGGGCGCGGCGAAGCCTTTCAGAAGGTGATCTTCGGCGACTGGGGCAATGCCGACGTGCCGGACGTGCTCGCGGCTGCCGATCACCTCGTCGCGATCGGCATCGCGGACGAAAAGCGGCTCGGAGTGGGCGGCTGGAGTTCTGGCTCGATGCTGACCAACTACACGATCGCGTCGGACACCCGCTTCCGCGCCGCGACGAGTGGTGCGGGCGTCTCGAACATGCTCGCGGGTTTCGGCACGGACGAATGGTGGCAGGACTGGGAAGCCGAACTCGGCCTGCCCTGGGAGACGCCCGAAAACTGGTTGCGCGTCTCCTATCCGTTCCTGCACGCCGATCGGATCGAGACGCCAACCTTGTTTCTCTGCGGCGCCGAAGACCACAACGTTCCCGTCATCCACTCGGAGCAGATGTACATGGCGCTGAAGCGGTTGGGCGTGCCGACGCAGTTGATCGTCTATCCCGGGCAGAGTCACGGGATCTCCAGGCCCAGCTTCCAGCGCGACGTGCTTAGGCGCTATCTCGCGTGGTACGACCAGTGGCTCCGCTGAGACCCGGCTGGCAAGTGATCGGAAACCAACTCCCTTCCAGATGAGGATCGAACCCATGAGCAAAGCCGTCAGACATCTGCGCCTCGCGATTCAACAGCGGCGGATCCTGCAAACCGCGGCTGCAATCCTGCTGTCGGGTGGCATCATCGTTGGGAGTGCAACCGCCCAGACACTCGCGCTGATTCCGGACCGCGTCATCGACGGGCGCACCGACGAGGCCCGAGAGGGTGCGGTCGTCCTGGTCGAGGGCGAGCAGATTACGGCAGTGGCAGATCGATCCGAGGTTCCGGCGGGCGCAACCGCGATCGAATTGCCGGGAACCACGCTCATGCCCGGCATGATCAACGCCCACGAACACCCGCTGATGTACGCCTCCGACTACCAGAACGCCCATCTCCAGGGTTCGTCGGCCCGCAAGGCCTTGATGGGCCTCGCAGGCGCCCAGAAGCACCTGCTCGCGGGTTGGACATCGATTCGGGTCGTGGGCGACGCGGACGTCTACTACGCCGCGCAAGATCTGCGCAAAGTCATCGATGACGGGATCTTCCTCGGCCCGCGACTCTCGGGTGCGGGCCACTACCTCTCGATTACCGGCGGCGGTGGCGACGTCAACTTCCTCAGTCCCGAGCAGCACGTGATCGCCGACGGGCTCGTGGTGGACGGACCCGAAGAAATCCGCAAGGCCGTGCGACGCGAGATCAAATACGGCTCGGATTGGATCAAACTGCTCGTCACCGGCGCGTTCCAGTCCGTCGGCGACAACCCCCGAAACATCGCGTTCAGCCCCGAGGAACTGCGCGCGGCCGTCGAAGAGGCCAACCGTCACGGGGTGCCTGTCGCCGCTCACGCACACGCCGCCGAGGGCATCAAACAGGCCGTCGAAGCCGGCGTGCGCTCGATCGAACACGGAACCTTCATCGACGCCGAGGCCGCGCGCATGATGGCCAAGCGCGGAACCTTTCTGGTGCCGACGATCTACGTGGGCGATTACTACGCGGTGACGGGCGATCTGCTCGCCCAGGAAAAGAACGACGACTACATGAAGAACGACCGCGCCAATTTTCTCGCCGCGATCGGGCGCGCCCACAAGGCCGGAGTCAAGATCACCGTCGGCATCGATCTCGGAGGCTACGGGGTAGATCCGACGGTCTTTGCGCGGGAGTTCGCCATCCTGCACGAGGCGGGCATGACGCCGATGGAGGCCATCCAGGCCGGGACGCGCGTGAACGCCGAGTTGCTGCAATGGGACGATCGGCTCGGCACGATCGAAAGCGGAAAACTCGCGGACATCATCGCCGTCGAGGGCAATCCTCTCGACGACCTGAGCGCGCTCGAAGAAGTCTCGTTCGTGATGATCGGCGGGAAGGTCGTCAAGCGCCCCGGCAGAACCGAATCGCTGAGCGGATTGCTGATCAGCGCGCCGCAGTAATCGACGGCGCCAATCGAGCCAGCCATCGATCGGAGGGAGACCATGCCCGAGCAACCGCGCCTCTGGCCGGGCCTGCTTGCGCTCGCCAGTCTCGTCCTCATCGGGTGTCCCCCCGACGCCAACGGACCGACGCCGAGCGCCCGCGACGACGCGGCGATTCGAATCGTCGCGCTGGGCGATTCGACCACCGAAGCCGGCTGGGCGGGCAACGCGAAGTCCGTCTACCCCGAACGCCTCGAAGCCGCACTCGAGGCGCGCGGCATCGATGTCGAGATGATCAACGCGGGCATCAGCAACACGACGAGCCGGCAGGCCCTCGAGCGACTCGATTCCGACGTGCGCCGCTTCGAACCCGATTACGTCATCATTCAATTTGGCATCAACGACTCGTGGATCGATGCCTCACTGGGCAGGACGCAGCCGCGCCTGACACTCGATGAATACGAGGGCTACCTGAAAGCCATCATCTCGAAGCTGCGCGCCGACGGCGCCAAACCGATCTTGATGACCGCCAACCCGATGCGCTGGTCGGAGTTGTACGGCGACGAATTGAGAGATCCCAAACTCGGATTCGACTTCGACGACCCGCGCGGCATCAACCGCTTGCTGGATGTCTACTCCGAGCGCGTTCGCAAGACCGCGCGCGAAGAGCAGGTGCCGCTGGTCGACGTCGCGGAGCGCTTCGAGGCCTACGACCGCGTCCCGGGCCAGAGCATTGGCGACATCCTGATCCCAAACGACGGCATACACCCCAATGATGCGGGCCATGCGCTGATCGCCGAATGGTTGGCGGAAATCCTGCTCGCGGAACTGGAGAGAAACGAAAGAAATTGAAAGCGGCCGGACCGCTCAGCCGGCACCGAGCGAAAAGTCGAGTTCGGTCACCTCGGACATCACGATTCGCTCCGACGGCCCGGCCTGGAGGTCGTGAACCGAGGGGTTCTCTTCCATCAGGGCCTCGATCTGTTCGCGGAGTTCATGACTCACCGAGCGAAACCGAAGCGCCACCGAGTCCCCGTCGTCGCGAAGCACCGTCGCTTCGAGCGCGATCGGCTCGGCACCCGCATTGCTGTGTAGCGCGACGCGCACCTCGGATCCGATTTCGATGTCCGGCAGCCCGACGACGCGCATGCCCTCGACCGACAACTCGACACCCATCACGCTGTGAGACTCTGCGGCATCTTTCGCCGGAACGGTTTCCACGGGGTGCGGAAACGGGCGACGCGGGTGGCGGCGGCGCTCGCCGCTCATCGCCATCTCTTCCCAGTCGGGGATGCCGGTCCCGTCGACGTAGGCCTCGGGCTCGCGCTCGGGAACCGCCGCGAGCGGCGTGACGCGCGTGCCGATCCGCTCGCCGCGGATGATCGCCTCCAGCTGATCGCGCACCTCGGGCTCGAGTTCTTCCAGCTGCATCACGATCACATCCCTGCCACTGCGCTGCGATTCCGATCGAATCACGTGGCCGGAAAGCTCGAGCGCACAACCGCCGAGCGAATGCGGGATCTTGACCGAAAGGCGCGTATCCACCTCGAGCACGCGCCCGCATTCGAACCGACAGCCCTCGCGTGAGAGTTCGAGCAGCTGCGCGTGGCTGCTCTCGCCGTCCGAAAGCTCGATGTCGACCTGGCAGTCCATCGGCAGCCGGCGCGCCTCGCGCCGATCGGCGCCCCGGTAGAGGATCTGCTGCAACAGCAGCCGGAGCGCCTCTTCGTCCGTCGTCATCTGGACGAGATAGTGAACGCCACGCTCCCGCAACCGATCGCGCAGCGGGAAGAAATCCTCGTTGTGCACGCAGAGCCAGATGGGCGCATCGGTTTCCGGCGCCGAATCCCCGATCGAATCCATCTGCAACGCCCGGGTCCCCGTGGTGACCAGCAGCTCGCGAGGCTGCGGCGGCTCCTCATGCGAATCGCCGCGCCAGTGGACCGAATCCACGCCGAGCCGAATCACGAGCGTCTGGATCCGCGCGAGCTCGTCCTCTTCGCCCAATACCACGACCGACGGTGCGGGTCCCATTCCAGCCGTTTCGGTCGATTCGCAGATGCCCTGAAGAAATCAGGCGTGGACCGAAGATTGGGTCTGGCATGGGGGGCGAATCCAGCAGCTACAGGGCGATCCGCGCGATTGAACCCGACGAAAAGAACGCCGGGCTGAATTGAGCAAGAAACCGGACCAACTCACCGTCACGCAAGAAATCTCGGTTCGCTCGGACCCAATTTTCGCTCCACCTCCGGTGGATTGAGGGATGGGCGATCAGGCGAGCACCTCCCCGCGGGGAGCGCAGCGAGGTGCTGTTCGAATTCAGAACGCTCTTTGACCGCGTTCAATCCTCCGCCCAGCGGCGACTCTCACAGCTTCCGTTGTCTTCACGGTCGTCGGCGAGATCACAGTCGATACTCAGGTTGTCGAACGCATTGATCTTCAGACAGGCCTCGCAGCGGGCCGCTTCGATCACGCAGACCTCGATCTGCCTCAAGCTGGGGTCTCCTTCGGAACACTCACCCGGGAAAACCGTCGCCGGCGGGACCTGCAAGACCGCGCAGCTGTTATCGACTTGCCTCACGAGGCTGTCCTGCATTCTCCGGATCCTGTCGTTCGAGCTGAAAACGGTCTCCAACTTCGCCTCGAGCGCTGCGGCGCTGTCGACCGTCTCGTCCTTGATGGCCAGCCTCTTGGCCTTGTTGACTTCCTTGAGCACCGCGCTCTCCAGCAGGTCCGCCCGCTTGAGCATCGCCAACTGGCACCTGGCCGTCTTTTGATCGTCGGCCTTGGTTACCAGATCGCCATCGAGCACCGGGGAACCGCCGAAGATGGCGTAAGTCAGCGCCAGAGCTCCATCCACGGCAGCCGAGTTCACCGTCGCCGCGTTTGTGTAGGCGTAGGGCGGAGGCGCGTCGAGCGAATCGCACTTGATGACCTCCCGCTCGAAAGTCTTGATTCGAGCATTCTCCACCTTGCCGTTGCGATCGGCGTTGATGCAGTCGTCAAAAGTCATCGGCGAGATGAGACGGCCGCTCTGGTAATCCCGCAGGCAGCGCTCATTTTCCTTGAGCTGCATTCGGTTGACCTTCTCGCCGTTCTTGTTCATCTCGTTGACACACGCCTGCTCATCTCTAGTGAGCGGAGCAGGAGTCGGCGTTGGCACCGCTGTCGGTGTGGCCGTGGGTGTCGCGGTCGGTGTCACCGTCGGCGTCGCGGTCGGCGTCGGCGTGGCGGTCGGCGTGGCCGTAGGCGTTGCGGTCGGTGTCGGCGTCGCGGTCGGCGTGACGGTAGGCGTTGCGGTCGTTGTCGGCGTCGCGGTCGGCGTGGACGTAGGCGTTGCGGTCGGTGTCGGCGAAGGCGTCGCAGTCGGCGTCGCCGTAGACGTTGCGGTCGATGTCGCCGTAGGCGTTGCAGTCGGCGTGGACGTAGGCGTCGCGGTCGGCGTCGCAGTCGGTGTCGCCGAAGGCGTCGCCGTAGGTGTCGCAGTCGGCGTCGCGGTCGGTGTCGCCGAAGGCGTCGCAGTCGGGGTCGCCGTAGACGTCGCGGTCGGTGTCGCCGTAGGCGTTGCGGTCGGCGTCGCGGTTGGCGTGGGTGTCGCGGTCGGCGTGGGCGTCGCGGTCGGCGTCGCCGTAGGTATTGCGGTCGGCGTCGCCGTGGGCGTCGCGGTCGGCGTCGCCGTAGGCGTTGCGGTCGTTGTCGGCGTCGCGGTCGGCGTGGCCGTAGGCGTTGCGGTCGGTGTCGGCGTCGCGGTCGGCGTGGCCGTGGGTGTTGCGGTCGGCGTAGATGTAGGCGTCGCAGTCGGC
>JAFDBP010000227.1 GCA_019313245.1 Deltaproteobacteria bacterium | reverse complement strand
TGCTCGATGACCGCATCTTTTTTCACTACTACGCCACCGGCATCACCCCGGCCATGACCGAACCCAAGGTGGGTCAGGGCTCGGTCTACGGCATCGCTGCGCAGGACGTGAACGGCGACTTCCTCGATGGTGGCAAGACCTACTCGGTCACGCTGCCGGCTCCGGTTCCGGCCAAGGATTTCTGGTCGTTCATGGTCTATGACAGCCAGCATCGCTCCATGCTTGAGACCGATCAGAAACTCGCCGGCCTCGACAGCCTGAATCCCTCCGTGAAGTCCAATACCGACGGCTCTTACACGATGGGGTTTGGCCCGAGCGCACCGGAAGGCAAGGAGGGCAACTGGATCCAGACCATGCCTGGCAAGAGCTACAACGTGCTGATTCGCCTCTATGGCCCACTCCAGCCATTCTTCGACAAGACATGGAAGCCGGGCGATTTCGAGCCAGCGAAGTGATTTGTCCTTCTAGATCATGAGTAAGATTGTCTCTATCAGACAGCTAACAGCCGGTTGCAGCGGACGGCGCTCACGCGCCGCCGCTGAACCGGAACGTTATGCCGCACCCGCCGCGAGGTAACGCGCGCGATGTCTACAGCGATGTCCCCGTCAACATGGGCTTCGATCGCAATCGCCGGTGTTGCCTCTCACCTTTCGCTCTTCGCGCTCCTCCATTGGTTCGAGCCCCAACTCAGTCCGAAGGCCAGCATCATCAGCGACTACGGCGAAACCGCCAGCTCTTTCGTGGCGACAACCGCGTTCTTCGCTTTTGCTGCGATCTGGTTGGCGCTCGCAATCGCGCTCAGAAGCGCCTCGCCCCATAACCTCTTTCTGGCCTCGGGTCGCGCGCTCTTGTTGCTTGCCGTTGTCGGCATCACAACGGGAGCCTTGGTTTCCGGGACCGCAGATCCTCGGACGGGGTCGATTCTCGCCAAGCTCCAGAGTATCGTCGCAAGACCAGGGCTCTTCCTGGGGATCATCCTCGTTTCGATTGGGTTGCGCAGTACGAAGGGATGGGGCGACATTTGGCCAATTCTGCTGGCTCTGTCGCTGGTCGCCGCCGCGATGTTGCCGATCACCATCGCTTTGATGCTCGAGCGCGGCCTCGGCGGCGTAGGCCAGCGCCTCATCTTCGTTCTCGTATATGCCTGGGCCGTTCTCGTGGCACTTCGAATCCTCGCATCCCCGCGCAGATCTGAACCGCTCCAACAATGAAGATCTTCGCCAGAACGTGGCGCCGCCTAACAAGTCACTGGAGCCGGTGCCAAACAGCGCCGTCCAATCGATTCATGGTATATTCTGACGGTGAGCGCTCTGGGGCCAGCGTTAACGGTTAGCGCTGTTTGCCGCGGATTAGCTCTCATACGTTAGGCCGCATTACGCTTCCCATGCTGAGCAAGCAGGATTCTCTCCGACTCTTCCGGTGGCAACGCCGAATGGTTGCTCTCTTTGTCGGAACATGGACCTACATCCTGCTTGTGATCGCGTTTCATCTTCTGGCCAATCCCTCACCACGCGTCGTCCAGCTGGCGCTTCTTCCTGTCCTCGGTCTTGTCATGGGCGGTGTCTGGCTCCAATTTTCGATCCGCTGCCCTTCCTGCGGCTATCGGCTGGGCCGCCAGTCGCGCTTACTTGTTCCCCACCACTGTCGTTCTTGCGGCCTATCCCCGCGGGATCCGGGGCGCTCGACCTAACAAGTCGCTCGAGCCGACGCCAAACAGCGCAGCCCAATCGAGCCATGGTATGGTCTGGCGGCGAGCGCTTCGGGACCAGCGTTTACGGTTAGCGCTGTGTGCCGCAGCTTGGCGCCCATAAGGCCGAACGAACCGAACCATGGAGATCCGCGAAGCCTTCACGATCGAGCGCCCCGCGGTTTCCGTGCCTTGGGGCATCACCGCGGCGGAGCTGAACGCTCTCATTCCGGACCTCCGCCGCGTCACCCACGTGTATTACACGCTGCCAGTCACGGTTCTCGGCGGGTTGCGCTGCATGCTCGGCTTCCACTTACGCGGGGACGGCGGTGGCCTGTCGGAACTCGAGTTCTTCCGAACCGCTTATCCCGACCAGCGCGCCTCGTTCGAAGAGTTTCAGCAGCACTTCGAGCGGACCTTCGGACCGCCGTCATCTTCCGAACCAGGCGGCGAAGGCCTCCCTTCCTACGAGTGGCGGCTTCCCGGTGTCTCCATCATTCACTACGTGTTCGACCGCTTTGGTCCGGAAGAGCACATGCGCATCAGGCGTGCGGCCTAACAAGCCGCTGGAGCCGGCGCCATACAGCGAAATCCAATCGTTTCATGGTATCATCCGCCGCCGAGCGTTCCGGGGCCAGCGTCAACGGTTGGCGCTGTTTGCCGCGGCTCAGCTCCCATACGTTGGGCGGTGGGATGTTGTCGATTCGCGAATACGATTCAATGCGCGATCGCACCGCAGTCCGGTCGTGCTTTGTCGAGCTCCAGGAATTCGAGCGACAGCTCGATCTTCGACTTCCGCCTGGCGAAGAGATCGCAGACGCCTATCTGGAGCAAATGTTCCGGCACTGCGGGGAATTCGATGGCACCGTATTCGTCGGGGAAGTCGATTCTGTCGTGGTTGGGTTCGTCACCATCTTGGCGCGCTATCGATCCTCGGAAGCCAACGAAGATTCGCGCTACCACGGCTACGTTTCAGATCTGGTCGTCCTTCCAGCCTACCGCCAGCGTGGCTTCGGACGGGCTCTTTTGCGCGCCGCGGAAACTCGTACCCGCGATGCGGGTGCCACCTCACTCCGCATCGCGGTCATGGCAGGCAATGCCGAAGCGCGCTCCCTCTACTCTGAAGAGGGCTTCGCGGAAAGGGAGATCCACCTCGAGAAGCTACTCAATTGACCGATCTGCTCGCGTGAGTGGTCGGGGGCATGGTCAACAGAGGTCCACGGGCATCCTTTACACTCTTCATTCCCGGTGATCTCGCCGGTTTGCAGGTCGATCCGTCCATCGGCTCGCGTGCACCGCTCACTGAAAGGCAACGCATGATGTTTTCTTTCCACGGTCAATTCTTCCCTGGTCCCCCGGCCGGCGCTTTGCGGGCGCTGCGAATCGCCAGCCTCATCGCGCTATCAGCATTCATGCTGGGCGGTTTGCTGCTGGCCCCGATGTCGAAGGCACAGCAGGAGGCAGCGTGGCCGGCTCTCGAACTCGAAGCTCTGGGACGCAGCGTTGCGCCCGGCGAGACGCTGCGCACGTACGTCGACCTCGCCCGGACGTTCGGGGGCGAGGCTCCGATGCTCGACACGCTCCTGGTCGTAACGCGGGGTGTTCGTGTGGGCCCCACGCTCTGCCTTACGGCGGGCATTCACGGCGACGAGCTGAACGGCGTGGAGATCGCACACCGAATCTACAAGGAGATCCCCGGTTCGACGCTCGCGGGGACGTTGATCGCAATGCCCGCGGTCAACATACAGGGGCTTCGCACCGGCTCGCGCTATCTTCCCGATCGCCGCGATTTGAATCGCGCGTTCCCCGGCAACCCGCAGGGCAGCCTCGCGTCCCGCATCGCACACTCGCTCTACCAGGGCGTGATCCGGCGCTGCGACGTGCTGATCGACCTGCATACCGGATCGTCGAGCCGAACCAACCTCCCGCAGATCCGAACGGATCTCGACTCGCCGCCCGCGCTCGCACTGGCTCGCAGCTTTGGGGTCGGAGTCGTTCTCCACGGGCGCGGTCCGGAGGGCAGCCTGCGCCGCGCGGTGCTCGACGCCGGCCTGCCGGCGGTGATCTACGAGGCCGGCGAGCCTCTGCGCTTTCAGGAATTCGAGATCGAGCAGGGAGTAAACGGTGTGAGGAACGTGATGGTCCACCTCGGCATGATCGCGGGCGACGTGAGTACCGCGCGCTCCGAGGTCTACCGCAAGACGTCATGGGTGCGCGCGGGTGACGCGATTGGCGTCTATCTGACGCAGCGGCAGCCGGGCGAGTACCTCGAAGAGGGCGACGTGCTCGGCACGGTGACGGATCCGGCGAGCGAAAATTCCGTGACGATCGTCGCGCCACGCAAAGGACGCATCATCGGGATGGCAGTGCCTCAGCTCGTCCTCCCGGGCTACGGTCTGTTTCATCTGGGATTCGACCCCGAGTGAGCCTGCCGATCGGCCTTTGATACCCTTTGGCATTGGAAATCGGACGCACCGGGCCGCCCGGCCAGAGGGCCCGGCAGCTCGGTGCCCATACCTCATGGCGGCGAGATTTTCATCATGCTGCCTTCGCGCGTGTATAAATGAGATCTGTTTCTCTTCTTGCCGCGGTGGTCTTCGCCTTGGTGGCGATCGCTCACCTGCTTCGCCTTGTCTTTCAAGTCGAGGTGCTGATTGGAGGAGTCTCCATACCGATGTGGGTCAGCGTGTTTGCCACCGTCATACCCGGCGGGCTGTCTGTAGCGCTCTTCCGGCAACGAGCAGCCACGAAAAAATAGGCTCGCCCCCTAACACGGCGCTGCAGCTGGCCGGTGCCGCTGTAACGCGGATCCGTCAGGCCGCTCGATCAGGCGGGCTTCCGCGCGCGGTAATAGCCCTGGTAGACGTCGCCCTTCACGCAGACGACCTTCATCGCGCGCCAGTTTTCCACGAAGTGGTCCGCTTCTTCTTGTCCCAGAAGTTCTACCATGCGCGGGTAGAGTTCCGATTTGATCTGCTCGTACTCGTCTTGCACCCGCTGCCGATACCAGTCGGAGCGATCCCTGAGCTCGATGTCGACGAAGCCCGCGTCTCGAAGCAGCGCCTCGTATTCTGGAAACGTCTTCATGTCGTAGGTCAGGCGCTCCATCTTGAACCAGTAGTGCATGTCTTCGCTGTACTCACCCTCGGGCTTCATCCAGTCGTAGCAGGTCAGCATCCCGCCGGGCTTGAGCACGCGCAGGATGTCTCCGAAGAGCTCGCTCTTCTGCTCGATCTGCATGATGACGCCGGTGCTGAGCACGAAGTCGAAGGATTCATCGGGGAAGGTCATCGGGCCTGGCTCCACCAAGACGAATTCGCACTTCGAACTGATCCCGAGTCTTTCTGCGCGCAGCCGCGCTTGTTCGATCAGCTGGGGCTCGATGTCGGTGCCCACGACGTTTGCGCCGTACTTCTGGGCCAGCAGGAACGCGGGCCCGCCGATCCCGCAGCCGATGTCGAGAATGCGCCGATCCCGAACTTCCAGCTCCTCGACGAGGTTGGCGATATTGCCTTCGCCACCGGGGGCCATGAATCCGACGCCCCAGATCAGCTCCAGCATGGTGGTCATTGCATCGCCGTATTCGATTTCTCGCGCCATGGAGAAATCCTATCCCGATCTTGCGCCGGATGGCAAGGCGCGGCTGCCGACATCAATCTGTCCGGTCATTGGATCGATGGTAGAGTCTGACATCGAACCGGTTGCCTCGAGCTATTCGGCGAGTGGAACGACGGCTGAGCGCTCCAACGGTAGGCGGCAGCGCATAGCTCGGTGAGA
>JAFDBP010000226.1 GCA_019313245.1 Deltaproteobacteria bacterium | reverse complement strand
GCTTCGGCGCCAGCCTGCTGTTGCGCGCCGTCCTCGCCGGCTTCGGCGCCGGCCTGCTGTTGCGCGCCAGCCTCGCCGGCGTCGGTTCCCGCGCGCTCGGCGGCTTCCGTCGATTCGCCGCTTTCGCCGGCGCTTTCCGCCGCTTCGGCGGACTCGGCCCGCTGCGCGGACTCGCTGCCACCCGATTCGCTCTGCGCCGATTGGGCGGCCTCTTCCCGAGCGGATTCTGCCGCCTCGCTCTGGGACTCCGAAGCCGCCTCCGAAGTCTGTTGTGATTTCGCACCGGATTCGCCTTGCGATTGACCCTCGCCAGTGCTCTCCGACGCCTGCTCGGGCGGTTTCTGGCTCTGCGAGGGCGGCTGGGTCGGAATCGACGAGGGCGACTGCTGCGAGGCACAGGCCGAGGCCAACACGAGGGCTGCGGCCGCGAGCAGCAGCGAACGGCGAATCTCGGCGAAATGACTCACCGGTCTTCCCTCTCCTTTGTGGGCTCTGCCGTCCATACCGAGTTGGATCCTCCGCTCGCGAGTCCCAGCCCGCCGGGTCCTCTACCGCTTCATCGTCTTCCGCCCCATTCAGATGTTTGGGACGTTCTCCTTGGGTCCGAGATTCTACGGGCGGGCCGGGGAGCGGTCCCACGTGGATACTGCTGCGCAGCCGCCGAAATTCGAGTGCGGACGATGGTCCAAGCCCCAGAATACACTAGGAAAAGCGCGATGGTCGAGGCGGGCCCTCGGCCACGCCGGGCGCTGCCGACTACGCGATTGGCGACCGGCCCCGACTCGCGTACCAGCCTTCGATCAGCGACATGATCTCGTCGGCGCTCTCGGCGTATTGAAACAGCTTCAGATCCGCTTCTTTGATCATGTGTTCGTTGCACAGGTAATTGAAATCGATCGCCGACTTCCAGAAATCGGCGCAGACCAGGATCACGGGCAGCGGCTCGCGCTTACCGGTCTGGATCAAGCAGAGCGTTTCGAAGATCTCGTCGAGTGTTCCGAATCCGCCCGGAAAGGTGACGAGCGCCCGGGCGCGCATCACCAGGTGTAGTTTGCGCAGTGCGAAATAACGGAATTGAAAGCTCAGCTCGGGCGTGACGTACGGATTGGGTTGCTGCTCGCTCGGAAGCGTGATGTTGAGGCCGACGGACACGGCTCCCACATCGTGGGCGCCCCGGTTCGCGGCTTCCATCGCCCCAGGTCCTCCACCCGTGGCCACCACGAGGCGATTGTCGAGCGGCCCTTCGCCGTAACGGCCAATCCGTCGGCCGAGTTCCCTGGCGATTGCGTAGTAGTGGCTCTTGGCGAGCGCACTGCGGGCTCGTTGGAGCCTCTCGTTGGCGCGCTCATCTTCAGGTGCGATTTGAAATGCTCGCTCGGCTGCTTCGAGTTGCCGCTGCGCGGTCTCTGGATCGATCAGTGTCGAACTGCCAAACACCACGATCGTCGAGCGAATGCCCAGCTTCTCGAATGCGAGCTCTGGTTTCAGGTACTCGAGTTGAAGGCGCACGGGGCGCAGTTCGGGTTGGTCGAGGAACTCGAGATCGCGGTCCGCGCGTCGGTGGGATTCGCCGTTCGCGAGTCGCTCTCGTGCCAGCTCGGGATCGAAACGGCTGTCGCTTTCCGAGTGAGGTCGATCGGGATTCTGGTCGTCGTTCAAATCGGGTCTCCCAGATCTGGGCTCGATGGCGCGGGGAGGACTCGCTCTTCGGTCTCGAGAATTGGCGAGCGACCCAAGGCCGGCGCTCGAACGCGGGCCGGTGCATCGTAGCGAGAATTCGCCGCAGAGCGCCGAATCGGTTGCCGATTCCAACCCGTTCGCATCAGAGACTCGAGCCGAAGAGCCCGCCGATGGATTCCGCGATGCGCTGCCAGCCCGGGCGCCTGCGCCAGGCCGCCAGTTTGATCTGGGTGGCAGTCGTGAGGTCGCGCTCGAACATCTCCCGCATGCGCGCACCCGTATCCGGATCCGCCACGAGCAGATTCAGCTCGTAGTTGCGGTGCATCGAGAGGGGATCGAGATTGCTCGATCCGACCAGCGTCACGTCGCCGTCCATGACCGCGGTTTTGGCGTGGATCATCGCGCCGTCCCACTCCCAGATCTCCACGCCGGCTTGCAGCAGAGACTCGTAGCCGTTTCTGGATGCGGCTCCGGCGAGCGGGTGATTGTTGCGGCCGGGCAGAAGCATCTGGACCGAGACGCCCCGGCGAGCCGCGCCGCAGAAGCTCGTCAGCGCGCTCTTTTGGAGCACCAGATAGGCGTCGGTGATTTCCAGGCTGCGCCGCGCGCGATCGGCCATCGCCGCGTAGAGGTTTGCGACGTGTTGCACGCCGGGCCGATCTGCGACCACCAGCGCGGCCGGCGGAGACAGGGGCGGGGCCGTGACCGGATGAACCGGCAGCTCGCTTCCGTCCGCCCGTTTCCACATCGCTTCGAATGCGCGCTTGACGTCTGCGGCGATCGGCCCGCGCGCGAGTAGCGCCGTGTCTCGCCATCCCTCGCCACCCTGGCTGGTCGGTGCCCAGTTGTTGCTGATGCACAGCCCACCCACGACCGTCGCCTCTCCGTCGACGGTCAGTGTCTTGCGGTGATCGCGGTGGCGAATCCGGCCCCAACTGCGCGGACTGGTGAGAGTGGGAGGGCTGAACGCGCGCGTCGTAACGCCCTTTTCGATCAGTGTCTTGGCGATCGAGCCTCCGCGCACCATCATCGTTCCGACCGGGTCGTACAAGACGCGGACATCCACGCCGCGTTGTTTCGCGGCGTGCAAGACGTCCGCAAAGCGCTTACCCGTCTCGTCTCCCGCGAAGATGAAATTCTCGAAGAGCACTTCCGATCGCGCAGCGTCGATCAGTTCGAACATTGCGGGGAAGGCGCCCGCTCCATCGCGCAGAATCCGGACTTCTGTCGCGGCCCGAGTGGGTGCGCCCACCAGCTCCGCCAGGTCGGCAATGCTCTCGATCGCCGGCCTCCGGCGCTCGACCGCAGGGCCCTCACTCATGCGCGACTCGACTCCCAAAGATCAAGCTCCCGCCCAGTTCGTTCTCGTCGCGATGTACGCGATATAGGCGATGACCAACGTGGACGCCTCGCCCTTCTGCAGCCCTTTGCGCCGCTTGAAGAAGTAGAGTGCGAGCACGCTGATTGCGAGCAGGGCCAACAGATCGATCGTGAACATCGAGGGCGAGTCGACGCTGACTCCGGCAATGACGGCGGCAGTTCCCGGGGCGATGAGCATGTCGAAGATGTTGCTGCCGAGAATGTTGCCCGCAGAAAGTGCACCTTGCTTCTTGAAAACCGCATTCAGCGAGACGGCCAGTTCCGGCAGGCTGGTTCCGATTCCGATCAGCACGATTCCGACGAAGGTCTGCGCGATGCCCCATTCTTCGGCCAGAGCGACGGCGCTCTTGATCGCCAGATGGGAAGAGGCCGCGACGACCACGAAGCCCAATAGGCAGAGCGCGCCAATCTTGGCCCCGCCATGGGTCGTTCCGGGAATTTGCCCGGCATTTTCGAATCGCTCGCGCCGGATCGTGGTCGCAAAGTAGATCAGGTAGACGGTGATCAGGATGGCGCCATCGAGGCGCGTGAATCCACCGTCCATGCCCAGCATGAAGAAGATTGCAATGGAGCCCAGCAAGAAGACGCCTTCGGTCCAGCCCCGCCTTCTCCCCAACGTCACGTAGCCGAAGAGCCCCGTGACTCCGAGCGCGAAACCGATCTGCCCCAGGCAGCTCCCGATCGCGTTGCCGACCACCAGGCCCGAGGTTTCGACACCGGTCAGACGCTGAAGTCCGGCTTCGATCGCGAGCACCAGCTCGGGCAGATCGGTTCCGATCGCGAGCACCGTCAACCCCACGAACATCGGCGAGAGGCGAAGCTCCGCTGCCAGGCGCAGGGCTTGTCGCACCGTGACCTCGGTTCCAGCCCAGAGTCCGAGCAGCGCGACAATCAATAGGAGCAGGTTCATCGAGCCCGTCCGTGCCTCGAGTCAGAAGTCAATTCGAGTTTGCGGGAATCGCGAGAACCCGCTCGCGATAGTGGGGGACGGCTGCGCACCATCCGAGTTGATCGCGCACGCTATCGCAGAGCGTCGACGCGGCGCGAACCTCACCGTGAACCACGTAGACTGTGTCGGGGTCACTCGGCGCAGCGCGAAGCCAGTCGAGAAGTTCGCTCTGATCGGCGTGAACGGAAAAATGGCTGAGATCGACGATCTCCGCATTGACGGGTACGTGGTGACCGAGAAGTTTGGCCTCTCGCCGACCGTCGATCAGCGAGCGCCCGCGGGTTCCGGCCGCTTGAAAGCCCACGAAGATGACCGAATTGCGCGCGTCGGGCAGGCGCTGCGCGAGGTGATGCAGGACGCGCCCTCCCGTGGCCATGCCAGAAGCGGAGACGATCATCGCCGGTCCTCGAACGTTGCGGATGGCCTTGGAGGCTTCGGTCGTTCGAGCCTCCGTGAGTTCGTCTGGTCGGAGAATGTCTGGATTCATGCGGAATTCGGCACGGATCTGCTGGTCGCTCTCTCGGATCGCGTTTCGGTAGACCTCGAGAGAGGCGAGTGCCATCGGGCTATCGACGTAGAGCGGAAGCGACGGGATCTTGCCGGCTTCGACGAGTCGCTTGAGGTGGAAGAGGATGACTTCCGTGCGGTCCACGGCGAACGCCGGGATCAAGGCGACGCCCGCTCGATCGACCACCCTCTGGATGGCTTCTCCGAGTTTTTGTTCGGGATTGCTCTCGCAGTGCTCCTCGTCGCCGTAGGTCGATTCGATCACGATGTTATGCGCGTCGGCAGGTGGAGCGGGTGGACAGAGGAAGGGGTGTGACGGGCGACCGAGGTCGCCGCTGAAAGTCACGGCGGCGCGTTGGGCGCCTTCGACTTCGAGGGTGATGCTGGCCGAGCCCAAGATGTGGCCCGCTTGACGGAAGGTCGCCCAGACCCCGTCGGCGACCTCCACCCGGTCTTCGAAATCCGCGCTGCGAAACTGCTTCAGGCAGGTGAGCGCGTCTTCCTGTGTGTAGAGCGGAAGCGGCGGAGAGTGTTTCGAATAACCCGCGGCACTCGCGTAACGGGCTTCCTCTTCCTGCAGATAGCCACTGTCCGGCAACACGATCTCACAGAGTTCCACGGTGCGTGGAGTTGCGAAGATGGGTCCTCGGAAACCGATTCGAACGATTCGAGGCAGGTATCCAGAGTGGTCGATGTGGGCGTGGGTGAGCAGAACGGAGTCGATGCTCTGTGCGTCGACGGGAAGCGGCTTCCAGTTGCGCTCCCGCAACTCTTTCTGGCCCTGGTAGAGCCCGCAGTCGATGAGGACCCGCGCGCGCGAGGTGCTCAGCAGAAAGCGGCTGCCCGTTACGGTCTGGGTCGCCCCCAGAAATTCCAGAATCGCTCCGCGTTTCGCTTCGCTCATGCCAACTCCGAAACCCGCACCCGACGGGAAGACTGTAGCAATCGCGATAACCCCAAGGGGTCCATCGACTCTCGGCGGGGCAGTTCTCTACACCGCGAGACATTCTGTCCTCGAATGGTGTGGTTTTGGTCTCGACCCGCGGTCGAATCAACGAAGCCGATCGAATTCGAGCCTAGGTGTGGTTTCGAGCCACCACACTCGGAATTTGCTTCGAGCGCCGCCAACTCCGCGTGTGGAGTTTGTTTTCATAAATGGTCAGCTGGGGTCCACACAAAATATTCATTAATGGCTATGCTTTAGGATGTCGCGCCCGATTCCCGAATCGGGTGGGCGGTGGCATGGAACCTGCACCGCTTTCTCTGTGCTTGGCGGGAGGCGTGCGGGGAATGTCAGGCCCGGGGGGGGGCGTGCCATGGTCGAAGATTCGCGAATCGACTCTTCAGTGGACCCCCATCGATCGCCGCGTGAGCGAGCGACCGGTGAGACCGACGCGGAGCGCACTGCAACCGGTTGGCGGGTTCCGGGAGATCCGGAGACACCTCAATCGGACAAGGGCATTCCCCATCACCTGCTCGTCTGTTTGGATCGTTCCCCCGAGTCCGAACGCCTGATTCGCCACGCGACTGCGCTCGCCAAAGCCTGGGAAGCGCGCGTCACGCTCATCCACGTACTGGAGTCGATTGCGAGGGAGGGGCCACCCCACCCCGCCGATGCGGTGGATTGGTGTTTGCGCCGAGAAGAAGCGAGACGCTACCTCGCCGAGGTCATGTCGATCGCCTTTCGGCCGGATCTGAAGATCCGGATGGCGCTCGCGGAGGGGCACGCATTCGAGGAAATCAACGCCTGGAGCAAATCCAACGCGGTCGATCTGATGATCCTTTCGACGCACGGCAACAAGGGGCCCAGGGATTGTGG
>JAFDBP010000225.1 GCA_019313245.1 Deltaproteobacteria bacterium | reverse complement strand
GGGCTCCATCGCCGGCGCGGGCGGCGCTGCCGGCATCGCGGGCTCCATTGCCGGTGCGGGCGACGCCGTTGGGGCAGCTGCGGCCACCGGTGGAGTCGGAGGCGCCGCCGCAGTCGCCGAAACCGGGGGCAGCTCGGAGGCCGAAGACAACATCCCGAATCCCTGGAGGATGGAACGAAGCGAATCGGGGAGTTCCTGGCGCTCGATGTACGCATCGGCTCCATAGATCTCTTCGGGCGGACGCCGGTAACGAGTTCGATCGTGAATCGCACCCACGAGCACCACGTGTATGTCGCGCAGGCTTTCGTTTCGCTTGACGATCTCGCAGATCTGAAAGCCAAACATCTTCGGCAGGGCCGCATCGATCACGACGGCTCGAGGCAACAACCTCTGAATCGCCAGGATGGCCTCGACTCCGTCGTGAACCAGCGTCGGCTGAAGCCCCCACTGGGCCAGCGCACCGGCCGTCGACTTGCCCTGTTCGACTACCGGGTCTGCGATCAAGACCAACCGCTCCCGATCGACCGGAGGAGGCGCAGCGACTGGTTGTGCGGGTCGGGACATGGGCGGCGCAAGGGAGGGTGCCGGCCCTTTCGGCGCCTCGGGCTGAGGCATCGGCGCAGGCGGAGAGGATGCAGCCGGCGATGCGCCCGCAGCTGCAGCCGACGGAGGGCTCACCCGGAATATCGCTTCACAGCGAGTACATCGCAGTCGCACCCCCTCGGGCCGGAGGCGATCCGGTTCGATCTGATAGCGCGCACTACACCCGGGGCAAGCAACGATCATTGCGCCTCTCCAACTTTGCAATCCCTGACTACCGCTATCATGTTCCCCTCGTCGACGCTCACCGCATCAGAGCCGAAATCGGTGCACATCTTCTCTGAGTTCGGCTGACTGTTTCAACAACCCCTTCGAGGCCTGGTCCATTCGCCGCGCGGACTCTTCATTTACCCGGGTCTGGGCGAAGATTTCCTCGATGAATTCCACTGCCGATCGACACGCGGCCGCCTGTTCTTGCAGCGCCTCGTTGATCTGCTCGACCGCATCTCGCTGTCCCTCGACGCTCTCCCGAATCCGCCCAGAACCGCGGGCCTGCTCTTCGGTCGTCGCGCGCACCTGCTGGGCGACGTCACGCATCGCGGTCGTACTGCGATAGACGATCGTGTTTCCGCGCTCCTGTTCGGTCGCAGCTTTGCGAATCTCGTCTACGCCGCCGCGGACCTTCTCCATCAACTCGACCACATGGGACGCAGCGCGAGCCTGGGCGCGCACCGCCGTGAGGATTCCCTGGATGCGTTCGCCACTATCCCGCGAAGCGCGCGTGATCTCCTCGAGTGAAACGCCCGCCTCGGCCGAAAGATCCACACCGGAGGCCACACTCTGGGTTCCGCTCTCGATCGCCCCGATCGCGTTCGCCCCCTCTTCCTGAACGGCGCGAATCAACTCCGCGATCTCCTTCGTCGAGGCCAACACCCGATCGGCCAGATCCTTGATCTCGTCCGCCACGACCGAGAATGCGCGCCCGTGCTCGCCGGCCTGCGCAGCGATGATTGCGGCATTCAGTGCGAGAAGATTCGTCTCATCTGCCACGTCATCGATCACGTCGATGATCGCGCCGATTTCTTTCGTTCGTCCGCCGAGGTTTCGAATCACCTTCTCGGCGGTTTCAGTTGCGAGTCGGATTGCATCCATGCCCTCGATGGTCTGCCGCACTCTTTCCTGCCCGCTCTCGGCTGTCGAAACGACGTAATTGGACAGTCGAGCCGACTCCTCGGCACTCTCGTCCACCTCCATCAGCGAACTCGCCATCAATTCCATCGACGAAGATGTTTCCGACGATGCCTCGGAGAGCGACAGCGTGCTCTCCACGACCTGACTGACACTTCGAACGATCTGCTCCATCGACGAGGAGACTTCGTCGACCTTCTCGGACAGCGTCACAGCCGTTTCGTTCAGGTCGTCACCCGCGGCGCCCAGCTCCAGAATCGAACTGGAAGACTCCTCGACGGAGCCGTTCAGCACTCCCGCCGAATCCGCGATCCCCGCCACCTGGTTCTTGATCGCGTCCGTAGAAGCCGCTGCTTGCTGGATGCCACAGACCTGATCCGCGGTAATCGAAGCCACTCCCGCTGAAATCGATGCGATATCGGCAGCGGTTTCTTCGAGTTGGTCGGCGGCGCCGAATATTCGGGACAGAGCCGAGCGGAGCGATTCGGCCGTCGACTCGAAGGACCTCGAGAGCTGCCCGATCTCGTCCTCCGAATCGTATACCCGGCCGCGACGAAGGTCGCCCGAAGCCATTCGCGAAACTTCGGCATTCAACTGGCTCAACCCTCGGATGATGTCGCTCGATATCAGCCACGCCAACAGCCCACCGATCGCGATCGCAACGGCGAGCATGCCCGCGTACTCGAACCAGGCCCGACTCGTCTCGAAGGCCATCGCGTCGCGAGGCGTGGACACCACGAGGACATTTCCGCCTTCGAGCGTTCGCCACGAAAAGAATCGCTCGAACATCTGGGACCCGCGGCTACCGTTCTCGACGCCACCCTCGCGCTCGCTTCTGATTTCTGCGATGAGCTGATCGTCGAGCACTCCGCCCTCACCCACATCGGGCAACGAGAAGTCGAGCAATGTGGCGTCCAGCGGCGCCAGAAGCGCCGACCTGTCGCCGAGAACCGACGCCACGGCGTCGCCGAGCTCCTGCTCGGCGATTCGCTCGACCAGCGCATCGAGGACGCTGCCTTGCCAACGCATTGCAGTGTTCTCTGCGTTCTTGCTCATCTGCAGGGAGAAGAACACCAGCGCAACCATCATCGGAATGGCGGTCATGCTCATTGCGCCGTAGATCATCTTGCTTCGGATCGAAATCGGTTGCAGCTGCGCGCGCCGCACTTCGGGATCGGGAATCTTCGCGGTAAGTTCGACACGAATCTCCTCGACTTCGCGTTTGATCGTGCAGAACAGGACGCCTCCGGAGACGAAGCCGGAGACCAGCCCCGCTGTGAGCAGAACTGCGCTCTTCATCAGACCGAATGAGCTGAAGCGAAGCGCCATCGCGGCGGCCGCCAGACCACCCACCGCGATCCAGCTGACCATGGAGACCACCGCCAGGCTCCGCGGCAGGTCCGCGACACCGGCAAAACCCGCTCGACAGTCTTCGTCCGTCGCCCGATTTTCGGCGAAGCGATCCAAGAAGGTCGCGATCGGATCGATGAGCGAGAGTTGCCGCTTTGCCGCCACCAGCGCGGCGAGAAGCGCACCCCCACAGGCGAGTGAGCAGAGCCAAACCCACGCCAAGTCCGTGAGATCCAGCAGAGCGAAGAGCGACGCGAACAATACGACGGGCCCCGGCAGCGAGACGCCGTAGTAGAGCGAGAGAATTTGCCACCTGAATTGAGACGAATTGGGAAGAGTCGAACTCATGCCGCATCCTCATGGGTGGTCAACACCGAGCGATAGACAGCCTCGAGCAGGGCTTCCAAAGACAGCACCACGATCGGTTCCGAATCGGGTCTTCGAACCACGGCCCGGGCCGCGTCGTAACCCGCGTGCGTGGCCAGGGGCGGCGGATCCTCCATGCTGGTCGCGCTGACCTGCAGAACCTCGACGGCAGAGTCGACCATCAATCCGACGACCAGACCATCGGTCTCGGCCACCACGATTCGCGTACCGGTCGTGGGCACGACCCTGCTCTCGTCCAGCGCTCGGCCGAGGTCTACTACGGGCACCAGCGTGCCGCGCAGGTCGACGACGCCCTCGATCAGCGCGGGCGATTTGGGCAGCGGCGTCACGGGCTGCCAGCGAACGACTTCGCGTACGTTCGCGACGTCGATCGCGATTGTACGACCGCCCACCTCGAAGCAGCCGAGCGTGACCTCGTTTCCCGAGGAGATGGAGGGGTTTGCATCAGACATCGAGGCTCAGCACCCTATCCAGTTCGATCATCGACACGAACTCATCGCGGAATTTGCAGAGTTCACTGACGGCGCCGGTATCCGATCCGGTGGCGGGTTGGATCGCCTCGTCGGATACCCGCAAGACCTCTCTCACCGCGTCGACGAGCAGCCCCACGACCTCATCGTCGTCCGCCTTGATCACGATGATCCGAGTCCGACGATCGGGCTCGATCGACCCGAGCGAGAGTCGACGCCGGAGATCGATCAGTTCGATCATCTCGCCGCGCAGCGAAATCACGCCCCGAACCTCTTCGGGCATGCGGGGGACTGGAGTCACGGGGCGCATCCGAACGATTTCGCGCACCCGCTCCACGGGCACCGCATAGGGCGCCCCCGCGAGTTCGAAAGACAGCAGCTGACGTATCTCGTCGAGCGATTCGGACGAATCCCCGCGATTTGCCGCGGCTCGCGCAAGCGCATCCCAACCTCGGACCTCTTCGCTCGGCGTAGTCACTTCACTCACGCGCTTTCCTTCCTGCTCAGGGTGTCATCCACCAGGCTCGAGATATCGACGACCAGCACGGCATCCTGATCGCCCAGCTCCGTCGCTCCGGCGAAGCCGCGCACGTTCTTGACCGGTCCCTGGATCGGCTTGATCACCGTGTCCTGCTGGCCGTCCAGGCGGTCGACGAGCAACCCGATTCGCTGTTCTCCCACGCCCACGATCACGGCGAATTGCTTTTCGGAGTCTCGTAAAACGCCGAGCTCGAATTCATCGGACAGACTTCGCAGCAAGAGCGCATCTCCGCGGAGGTTCAGGATTTCGCGGCCCTCGCTGCGCTGGATTTCGCTGGTATCGATCAACAGGGTCTCGTGCACGCTGTTGATCGGGATCGCAAATCGGTGCTCGCCCACGACGACGATCAGGGATTGAATGATCGCGAGCGTAATCGGCAGGGTCATCGAGATCGTGGTGCCGCGGCCCGAAATCGACTCCACTTCGACGGCGCCGCCGAGAGCCATCACGTTCTCCCGCACCACGTCCATCCCCACCCCTCGACCGCTGGTCTCGCTGACCTCCGACTGGGTCGAGAGGCCCGGGGAAAAGACCAGATTCAGGATCTCGCGATCGCTCAACTCGGTGTCTGCAGATACCAGGCCGAGGGATTCGGCCTTGGCAAATAGCGCGGACCGATCGATGCCCTTGCCATCGTCGCGAACCGCGATGACCACGTGGTTGCCGCGCTGGAATGCGTTGATTTCGATGCAACCCTGGGCGTCCTTGCCGGCCGCAACTCGCTCGTCCACGGCCTCGATGCCGTGATCGATCGCGTTGCGGACGATGTGCATCAGCGGGTCGACCAGCTCCTCGACGATCAATTTATCGAGTTCGGTATCTGCACCGGAGACCTCGAGCCTGACGTCCTTCTGCAGATCCCTCCGCAGCGCTCGCACCACGCGGGAGACCTTGTCGAACACCTGCCGCATCGGAACCATCCGGACTTCCAACACCGCGGATTGAATGCCCTTGAGCTTCCGATCGAGCGACTTGTGGATCTTCGACAATTCGACTCCGACCTGGGCGCTCTCGTGCTGGGAGATCAGCCGCGCCGCAATTTCGCCGATCGATGCGCGCTGAATCACCAACTCGCCGACGAGATTCATCAGTTCATCGAGCTTGCGAATGTCGACGCGCACGGTCTCGCTGATCGATCGCAGAGACTCCTGCTCTGAAGAAGCTGGCGTCTGTGGCGCGGGCTCGACCTTCGAAGGTGCAGGAGCCACATCTGCCGTAGCAGCACCCTCACGCACCGACTGCACGTCGGCATCCGGAAAGTCGAGCGCTGCCGTGAGTTCCATCAGATCGAGATCGGAAGCGACGAGCAGCGAGAAACGGATCTGCGACTCGGGAGTCTCACCGGGGGCGGGAAGCGTCGAGAGCACCTCCCCGATCGCGCGAATCGCATCCGATAGTTCGGAAAGCCCCTCGTCGAAGGACATGATTTCGAACGTCGAGCCAACCAGCATGATGTGGCGGCCGCGCCGGATGTTCTCGCGCAGGCGATGCTCCTCGTATTCGGTCAGCGCCCTCAACAGCGCTTCGTCGATGTCGAGAGACTGCAGCTCGTCACCGCTCTCGGCGGCTGCTTTGGCGGACGCTGCAATGCGAGACGCGAGATCCTCGACCGGCTCGTTGAATGCGGCCAGCGCCTCCTCGTTTCCAACGGATTCGAGCAGGTTCGCGAAGGTGTGGATCGCCTCGTCGATCAGTCCGACGCAGGGCGAGTCCATCGGCACCCTGCCGAGTCGAAGACCGTCGAGAATGTCCTCGAGGTGATGGGCGAGATCCTGGATCGACTCGAGTCCGAACATCCCCGCGAGCGCCTTGAGGGAATGCGCGGAGCGAAACATTCGATTGATCAGGTCGGGATCGACATCGCCACCCGCCGCCCTCTGATCGTCGAGATCGGCGTAGTCCTCTCGCATCCGCTCGAGGATCTCCTCCGCCTCGGATACGAACTCCTGATCCGCTTTGCGCCCGGAGCGGGATCGGCTGTCGCGAGTCGCCATGACCGGCTACTCGCTCTGTGCGCCGCGCGCGAGCAGGTCCACCACGACCTCTCGCAGGTGCTCGGGCTCGAAGGGCTTGACGAGGTACGCATCGGCGCCGAGCTCGAGACCCTTCTCGCGATCTCGCTCGGAGCCCTCGGTCGACACGATGACCAGGGGAATCGATCGGTAGGCGTCGTTGCTCTTCGCAAACGACACGAGTTCAAGGCCATTGATGTCGGGCATGTTGATGTCGGTCACGATCAGATCGAAGAGTTCGCGCGGCAGACAACGAAGCGCCTCGAAACCGCTGGAGGCTTCGGTGATCTTCACCGGCACCTCGAGGCCCTCGAGTGCGGAGTTGAGCAACGCTCGCATCGTCGGCGAATCTTCTACGATCAGAATTCGCTTCACGGACCCCTCCGGAGCTGTTCGTCGCCAATTTGGCCGATCTCTGTATCGGACATTCAGGGACTTTCTTGAGGGAGTCTCGGTACTTCGGGCGATTTCCCGCGTATCGGACGCGGCTCGATCGAGCCGGCCCGCGAGGCGACCTTTCAGGCCGCGGAGGGATCCCCGATCTGCGCGAGGGCGCGCTGCAGCAGCGCGCGCTCGAGTGCCAGCCCGGCCTCGTGGAGCGCGATTTCGATGACCGACGTGTCTCCGATCGGATCGGTTCCGGGCAGGTTGTCCGCGTACAGGAGTGCGACCACTCGCCCACCGCTCACGATCGGCGCGATGTAGGCCTGGTCGGGCTCCCGATTGCCGATCCGCAGCGCGAGCGCCCGATCTCCAGCGCCCGTCGCGGGCGAGCAGAGCGAGCCGCGGGACCCGAGGACCTGCCGGAACCACCCGACTTCCGAGATGTTCAATTCGATCTCCCGCAGCTCGGCGTCCTCGGGCCCGCCCCCGCGGGGCAAGCCGATCTGTGCGATCCCGATCGCGACGTCGTCTCGCACCATGAACATGGCGACCCGCGAAAGGCTCTCCGAGGCGAACTTCATCACGAGCTTCAGCACTTCGCCGTGGTTGGCCGGATCGCGAATGCGCTCGCTCAGCGACCGCAGCGTGCGCAGGTTTTCCGGCCCGTCGGCGTCATCGGAAGCGGACGAGCGATCGGCGCGTTTCGAATCGCTCGCCTGCTGCGCGGGCTGCTTGAGCCAAACGGCGACCTCGGCTCGAAAGCGCTCCGCCTCTTCCTTCAGGTTCCGCCACGCCTTTCGATTGGCGAGCAGCGCGGGATCGGGCGCGCTGAGAACGGCATCGGCGGCATCGATCGATTCCACTGATCGCGCTTGGTCGTAGCGCGAAACCAGCACGGGCATCGACGGTGCGAGGGTTTTGAGGCGCCTGAGAAACTCGGCGATGCTGTCGACGCCGCTCACCCTCTCCAACGCCAGATCGATCGACACGAGAACGATCGGGATCTCTCCCCGACGCAGATACTGGCGAACCCGCGTAATCCCGCTCTCACCGTTCTGGAAGATGTGCACTCGCGGGAAGACGTCCGCGAGGTTGAGCTTCTGCCATTCGAGGGTGCTGAGATTCGGATCGATCGCGACCAGGCTGACGGCGGCAACACTCTTCTGAGACGAGGATGCGTCGGATGGGGGTGTATCGGCAGGTGCGGCCGTGCGCTGCTCGACCTCCATCTCGGGGGCTTCACTTCGCGCCGCCGCAAACGCGACCACGTCCGGGGCCGCCACGGCGTCCCGACTCGGTTCGGGCTCCGCAGCTGCGACTTCCGGCTCTGCAGGTGCCGCTTCGGGTTCTGCCGGTACGGCGTCGGGTTCCGCGGGTGAAGCCTCGGGCTCTGCCTGTGCGGCGTCGGGCTCGACGTATACGGCGACGGATTCGAACGTTTCAGCCAGCTCGACCTTTGCGGGGGCGCGGGGTGGAGCGCCGGAATCCGAAGACTGTTCGGTTTCCGTTTCACCGCTGAAGAAGATCGGTTCGTTATCCGCCGCCGAAATCGGGGCGGCGTCTTCACTGGCGGTCTCCCCCTCGGCTTCGTCGTGGATTCCTTCGTCGCTGAGGCGCGTCGCCTCCATCGTGAGGTACTGGGCGTTGATTCCCACCGGAATCAGGATCTCGCGATCGCGCGGGTCGACCTCGTCGCGCACTTCGAAACTGAACTCGCCCGCAACCCACGAAAAGATGCGGAACACCGAGCGCTCGACCTGTTCGCGACGCAGGGAATCGAGACTCTCCGCCGTCAGCGAAGTGCACTCGGGGAGGATCTCGGCCACGGGCACGCCGCGCGCGACCGCCAGTTCGCCCGCGCGATCGAACTCTTCCGCGCTGATGAAGTCGGCTTCGACGAGCAGCGAGCGAAGATCTTCGGGCTCGCCTTTGACATAGGCGGCCCGAACCAGGCCGTCGCAGAAGACGATCCGGCCCTCGCCTTGTTCGGAGTGAATCAGCAGCAGGCCCGACTTTCGCGACAGGCTGACGATCTGAAGGATGTCCCCGAGACCCAGATCCTCGAGGCTTCCGACCAAGCTCATTCGGCGACTCCGCAGCGATTCGCGCGATCCACACGAGCCGGGAACGAGAGGGCCCACCCAGCGCGCGGCGCTCGGGTCGACCCGACCGCAGCGCCGAAAGATCGGCGGCTCCCCAAACTCCGACTTACCGTCTAGAGAATCGGCGAGCCGCCGAGTTACTTAAACCGAAGGCCCTGTTTGTGGGGAAAATCACCCTGTTCGGGTGAAGGGCGCTTTGCGGGCTTTCCGGTCGCTTCGGGCAACTTCAGGCTCACACCGGCCAGCAACCCCGCCTCCGCTAGCGAACGCAGCTCGGAGAGCCTCGCCAGCACCCCGTCGCCCGCGATCACGACGTGGACTGCTGCGCCATGCTCGGCCGCGGCCGCGGCGACTCCACCGAACAGCGCGCAGGTCCCCTCGGACCCCAGGCTCGCGGCGTCGGATGCGAGCCCCAAGGCGATGCGACCCAGCCGCAGATCGAGTGCGCGCCGGGCGATCTCGCTTCCCAGCTCGCGCCAGGCATCGACGTCGAGTTCGGTGCGGTGCCCGAGGCCGACGACGAGCAGCAGCGCGGACCGCAATGGCCCGGCCGCCGACAGCAACGCGGCCTGCCCGAGCGCCCCGCTCAATTTCTTCGAAGTGACGAGTTGCCAGAGTTCGCCGCAAAGTCGCCAGTCGGCGCGACCCGCCGCACCGCGCAGTGGTCGATCGTCGGGCGAATAGCCGACCACCACCAGATCGGCGCAGACCCGCTCGATCGGTTGGTCGTCGAACTCGATCACGACCGAGGCCATCAAGCGACCCCCTGGCCCGACTCCCGGCCGCCCTCCGCGTCGGGCACCCGGCCGCGCTCCTCTGGCTCCCGGACCTGTTTCGCCACCGCGTCGAGCACGCCGTTGACGAAGCTCGGCGAGGACTCACTGCCAAAGCGCCTCGCGAGCTGTATCGCCTCGTCGAGAATCACGGACACGGGCGTGTCGGTTCGGGTCAACTCGTAGACGCCGAGCCGAAGCACGTTGCGATCGACCGCCGCCATGCGCGAAATCTTCCAATTGGTCGCGTTCGCGGTCAACAGGGCGTCGATCTCCGCAAGCTCGGAGACCGTTCCGGATGCGAGCTTCAGCGCAAAAGTGCGAGCACCGACCGGGAGATCGAAATTCTGGGCAACCCGCTCGAAGAGCTCCTCGATCGAGACCTCGCCGCCGACCCGCTCTGGGCCGGAGAAATCGCGCGCGTAGAGGGTTTGCAACGCGGCCTGCCGGGAGCGTTGGCGCGGCGCGCGATCCGAGCGACTCACGTGTTCACCCCGGGTGGTTTGCTCAGCTGGGCCATCAATCGGGCCATCTCGATCGCGGCTCGCGCGGCTTCTTCACCCTTGTTGCTGTGTTCACCACCGGCCCTCGCGAGCGCCTGAGCGACATCATCCGTGGTCAGCACGCCGAAGGCGACGGGGACCGAGGTCTCTCGCATCACCTCCCGCACTCCGTCGGTAACACCCCGGCAGACGTAGTCGAAGTGGGGCGTCCCGCCGCGAATCACCGATCCGAGGGTCGCCACGGCGTCGTAGCGGTTGCTCAGCGCCAACGCGCGAGCGGCGATTGGAATCTCGAATGCGCCGGGCACCCACGCCACGTCGATGTCTTCCTCGCGCGCGCCGCAGCGGATCAGCTCGGACGTGCACCCATCGAGCAGCTTCAGCGAAATCATCTCGTTGAAACGCGAGACCACGATCGCGAAGCGCAAGCCGCTGGCGTCTTCCGAACTCTCGTATCGATTCACGGGTTTGCTCCTCGGCTCCGCGCACGGCCGCCGCTGCTCGCCGGGTAGGCGACGGGACCTCGAATGTACAGGTCGTCGCCCACGCGGCCCACGCGCGGCTCGAGCTGGGGAGATTCGACGAGTGAGCGCAGGCCCAGATCCCCGACCGAGGGGCGCCCATCGCCGCCCAGCAGCCGGGGTGCGACGAACCAGTGGAGTTCGTCGACCAGGCGGGCCCGCAGCAGCGCGGCCGCGAGATTGCCACCGCCCTCTACGAGCACTTCGGTGAGCCCCTCGCGGGCCAGGCGCGCCAGCGCGCGCTTCAGGTCCAACACACCCGCGCGCGTCGGCACTTCGAGCAGCCGCACCCCGAGCCCCTCGAGAACCTTGCGACGGCGCGCGCCGGCCGTCGAGCCGCACAACACCCAGGTGCGATCGGCGCCCTCGCGGTAGAGTTTCGCATCCGGCGGCACGCGCAAATTCGAGTCGACCAGAACCCGGATCGGCCGGTGGATGACGCGCCCACCGCGGCGCGCGGTGAGCTCCGGATCATCCGCGAGAGCCGTCCCCGATCCGACCGCGATCGCATCCACTCGGGAGCGCAGCAGGTGCCCCTTCGCCCTCGCGTCGGGACCGGTGATCCAGCGAGATTCGCCGCTGCCGATCGCGATCTGGCCGTCCAGCGAACTGGCCAGCTTGAGCATCACGAAGGGCCGCCCGAGTGCGCACACCGTCGCAAAGCCGCGGTGCTGTTCGCGGCACGCCTGTTCCAGCACGCCGAGCCGGACCTCGACTCCCGCCCGCCGCAAGCGGCGCACGCCCGCCCCCGATACGTCCGGATGCGGATCGCAATGTCCGACGAAGACGCGGCGGATGCCCGCCGCGATGATCGCGTCCGTGCAGGGGCCCGTCCGCCCCACCCGGCAACAGGGTTCGAGCGTGACCGCGAGCGACGCACCGCGCAGGCTCCGCGCCCCATGGCGGCGCTTCGCATTTTCGAACGCGACGATCTCGGCGTGGGGCCCGCCGACCGGTCGCGTGGCTCCGCGACCCAACACCTGGTTGCCGCGAAAGACCGCGGCGCCGACCGGGGGATTCGGATACGTGCGCCCGGTTGCCCGCCGCGCCGCGCCGAGGGCGATCTTCATCGCCGCTTCGGGGTTCATTTCGGGTGCTCGATCGACTCGAAGAATCGCCGATAGTCTTCGGCATTCTGAAAATCGAGAAAGACCGACGCAAAGCGCGCCGCCGCGAGATGATCGAGGCCGACGAGTTCCGTCATCATTCGCCGACCGATCAGTCCACTCGTCACTTCTTTTTCACCGAGTTCCTGCACGTGTCGCTCGACGCGATCGACGAGCTGGTCGAGCGCCTCCGCGCTGACCGGCCGTTTCTCGCAGGCCTTCTGCACCGCCACCAGCAGCTTCTGACGCTGATAGTCCTCCCGCCGCTCGTCGCGCTTGACGATCTTCGGAAAGACCTCTTCGACGCGCTCGCGCGTCGTGAATCGGCGCTCGCACTCTAGGCACTCTCGGCGACGGCGGATCTCGTTACCGTCTCGACCCAGGCGCGAGTCGATCACGCGGTTTGCCGAGTCGGAACAATACGGACAGCGCACGGCTCAGGCGGAGTCGTTCCAGCGACCCGGGTACAACGGAAACCGCCGACACAGCGCCTCTACATCGACGCGCACCGCGTCGAGCGCATCGACATCTCCAGGCCGCTCGAGGGATCGAACGATCAGGTTGCCGATCTCGGCCATCTCCGCTTCGCGCATTCCGCGGGTGGTGACCGCCGGCGTTCCGATGCGGACTCCCGAAGTCACCATCGGCTTGCGGGGATCGAACGGGACCATGTTCTTGTTGGCCGTGATGCCCGCCCGCTCGAGCGCAATCTGCGCCGCCTTCCCCGTGGTATCTCGCCCAACCAGCGACAACAGGAAGAGGTGATTGTCCGTGCCTCCCGCGACGATCTTGAAGCCCTGCTTCGCAATCGACTCGGCAAGCGCGCGCGCATTCGCGATGATCTGCTCGCAATAGCGCTTGAACGCGGGTTGCAGGGCTTCTCGAAACGCAACCGCCTTGGCGGCGATCACGTGCATCAGGGGGCCTCCCTGGCCACCCGGGAAGACCGCGCTGTCGACCCTCTTCTGGAACTCGGCATCACAGAGGATCAAACCCCCGCGAGGACCGCGCAGCGTCTTGTGCGTCGTCGTCGTAAACACATGGGCGTGACCGGCCGGGCTCGGATGCAACCCGGTCGCAACGAGCCCCGCGATGTGCGCGATATCGGCAAACAGAACCGCTCCGACCTCGTCTGCGATCGAGCGGAACGCCGCGAAGTCGATCGTGCGCGAATACGCGGTCGCGCCGCATTGGATGAGCTTGGGTTGGTGCTCCTTCGCCAGCCGGCGCACCTCGTCGTAGTCAATCAGCTCATTGTCCTGGCGAACGCCGTAGGGGACGATCTTGTAGAGCTGTCCCGAAAAGTTGACCGGGCTGCCGTGGGTGAGATGGCCGCCGTGATCGAGATTCATCGCGAGCACGGTGTCTCCCATGTCGAGCAGCGCGCGGTAGGCGGCCTCGTTGGCCTGGGATCCCGAGTGCGGCTGGACGTTGGCGTGGTCGACGCCGAAGAGTTCCTTGGCGCGCGAAATCGCGAGGCCCTCGACCTCGTCGACCTGCTCGCAGCCGCCGTAGTAGCGGCGACCCGGATAACCCTCGGCGTATTTGTTCGTCAGCACCGTACCGACCGCTTCGAGAACCGGATCCGAAACGAAATTCTCCGACGCGATGAGTTCTAGCGACAGCGCCTGTCGACGGGCTTCCAGCGCGACGAATTTCGCAATCTCGGGATCCGCCTGGGCGAGACTCTGGTTCATTCCCGGCGAAGCGGGGTTGCTGAAATCGGCGCCGACCTTCGAGTCCGTCAGTGAATCGATCAACTCTATCCTCCTTGCGTGGCGGCCCCCATCGAAGGGCTCTTTCAACCAGGCTTCTACGATCGTCCAGGCCACGGCCGGATCGAGAGCGTCCGCCGAGAGCGCCAGAACATTGGCGTCGTTGTGCCGGCGTGCGAGCTTCGCCGTGTCCACGTCGTGAACCAGCGCAGCGCGCACCCGGGGGAATCGGTTCGCGGTGTACATCACCCCCAAACCGCTGCCGCAGATTACGATCCCGCGCTCGGCATCTCCGTTCGAGACCGCGCGCGCAGCGGGTGCAGCGAACACCGGATAATCGACGGCATCCGGTCCATGGGTACCAAAATCGCGAATCGTATGGCCATCGGCCTCGAGTCGTTTGCCCAACTCGGCCTTGAGGTTGGCACCGCGGTGGTCGCTTGCCAGCGCGATCATTCTACCCATCCGTTCGCCTCCCGCTTCTACATCCGCTCGCTGGATCCGTCATCCCGATCGCTCGGGGGTGGCAGGCCGCTTCACCGACGGTACCAGTTTGCCAATCTTTGAAGGCCCTCGCCCGCTCAGCACCTGCACCGGGTCGGCGACCCCTGCACTGCGCGCGCCGATTGCGCGTCGTTATTCCGCCCGTCCGAGAACCAGCGTCGCGTTGGTTCCACCGAAGCCGAACGAGTTCGAGAGCGCAACTCCGATGCGCATCTCGCGGGCTTTGTTGGCCACGTGGTCGAGTTCGCATTCGGAATCCGGCTTGTCCAGATTGATCGTCGGCGGCAGGATCCCGGTCTGCAGCGCCCTCACGCAAAGCAACGCCTCGACGGCTCCCGCCGCACCGAGCAGGTGCCCGGTCATCGACTTGGTCGCCGACACCGGAAGCCTCTGGGCGTGCTCGCCAAACACCGAGCGAATCGCGCGCACCTCGGAGGGGTCACCCTGTGGCGTACTGGTCGCGTGGGCGTTCAGATAATCGACATCGCTCGGATTCAGGCCCGCGTCCGCAATCGCGCGGCTCATGCAGCGCCGAGCACCTTCGCCGTCCTCGGTCGGCTGCGCGACCGAAGCCGCATCTGCCGTCATCCCGTAGCCGAGGACGTGAGCCAGGATGTTTGCACCGCGCGCGCGAGCCCGCTCCAGTTCTTCGAGAACCAGAACCGCGGCGCCCTCGCCGATCACGAATCCATCGCGATCGGTGTCGAATGGGCGGCTCGCGGTGGCGGGGCTTTCGTTGCGCATCGAAAGTGCCTTCATGTTGGCAAAGCCCGCGACACCCAGTGGAGTGATCGGCGCTTCGGACCCGCCGGCGAACATCACGTCCGCATCACCCCGCTCGATGACGCGCGCGGACTCTCCAATGGAATGCGCCCCCGAAGCACAAGCCGCCGTCTGACAGAGATTCGGCCCGCGCAGGCCCTGCTGGATGGCCACATAGCCGCTGGCCATGTTGCAGATCGCCATCGGGATCGTAAATGGAGAAACGCGACGGGGACCCGACGTCTCCAACGCGATCAGGGAATTGGAAATGGTTTCGAGTCCGCCGATCCCCGAGCCGATCGCGACGCCGCTGCGCTCGCTCTCCGCGTCGTCGAGGTCGAGGCCCGCGTCCTGCATCGCCTCGTGCGCGGCGGCCACGGCGAACAACGCAAACCGGTCGAGGCGTCGCACTTCTTTGGCAGCCAGATCGCCGTAATCGAATTCGTCCGGCGCCTGCGCGGCGATCTCGACCGGAAAATCGGTGGTGTCGAAGCGTCGGATGGGGCCGACACCGGAGCGACCCGCAATCGCGGCGTCCCAGGTCGCGCCCGCAGTTGCGCCGAGCGGACTCACGCAACCGAGACCCGTGATGACGACCCGTCGACCTGTGGGGGGGCGAGGCATCGCGTCAGGCCTCGGTCTTTTCCTTCACGTAGCTGATCACATCGCCGATGGTCTGGATCTTCTCCGCATCGTCGTCGGGAATCTCGATATCGAACTCTTCTTCCATTGCCATCACGAGCTCGACGATGTCGAGCGAGTCAGCGCCGAGATCGTCGATGAAACTGGCCCCCGGCGCGAGTTCTTCCTTCGTCACGCCGAGCTGTTCGACGATGATCGCCGAAACGCGGTCTTCCAGACCCATTTTGCCTCCTCCGGAATGAACGGTTTAGCTTGGCTCCGCGCCAGACGCGAGGGCGAAGCGTTCGGCGCCGGCAAAATCATCGGGTGATGACAGCCAACCGCGCTCCAGTCCACGCGAAATCCGCGCCACCAGACCACCCAGAACCCGCCCCGTCCCCACTTCGAGCACGTGCGTCACACCCAGCGCCATCAACTGCTCGATCATTTCCACGAATCGCACGGGGGCCGTCACCTGCGCTTCCAGCAGCGCCGCCATCCGCGCGGGATCGTCGTTGGGCTCCGCCTCGACGTTCGTCACGACCGGCGGAGAGGCTGTGGAGAAGCGAACGCGGCCCAACTCCGTCGCGAGCTTCTCCGCCGCGGGCGCCATCAAGGGGCAGTGAAAGGGTGCGGAAACGGCCAGCGGAACCGTTCGCTTCGCGCCCTCTTCGCGCGCGCGCGAGCACGCCGCTGCCACGGCCTCCGTGTCGCCCGCAATCACGGTCTGCTGAGGCGAGTTGAAATTGGCGGGGGTGACCACACCGCCCGTCGCGTCGCGCACCGCTTCGCAAACGCGCGCGACTTCGTCCGAAGCCAGGCCGAGAACCGCCGCCATCGCGCCGCGCCC
>JAFDBP010000224.1 GCA_019313245.1 Deltaproteobacteria bacterium | reverse complement strand
GCGGTGAACCCGTCGCCCTTCGACCTGCCGGGCCGCGGGCGGGCCGCCGCGCTGTGCCTGCACGGCTTGACGGGCACGCCCTACGAGGTGCGCCCGCTCGGCGAGGCGATCGCCGCGGTCGGCATTCGCGCGGTCGGCCCCGCGCTGCCCGGGCACAACGAAACCCCCGATCGGCTCGCGAGCACCCCCTACACGGACTGGCTCGAGGCCGCCCGAAGCGAATACCACCGCCTGCGCGAGGACTTCGAGTCGGTCGCCATCGTCGGGCTGTCGATGGGCGGCTTGCTCGCGCTCGCGATCGCCGAGGAAGAGCCCGTCGATGCGCTCGTCACGATCGGAACGCCGCTGGTGCTGCATCACCCGCTCGCGTGGATGGTGCCGCTGATCAAGTACCTCAGGCCGATGTCTGCCAAGACCGAGGGATCGGACATCCGGGATCCCGCGGCCCGCGCCCGCCACGCCGGTTACCGCGTGATGCCGCTCAACAGCGTTCACGAGTTGCAGCGCCTCCAGCGGCGGGTGCGGCCGCAACTCGGCCGGATCACCGCCCCGATCCTGGTCGCCCACGGCGTACACGACCGGACCGCGAGCCCGCGGGACGCGGTCGAGATTCGGGATTCGGTGTCGTCCGAGGTTCGCGAATACCTGCTGCTCGCGGCGTCGGGCCACGTCGTTCCGGTCGATTTCGACGGGCCGGCGCTCGCCCAGGCGACCGCGGAATTTCTCGCGCGGCACACCTGATTCCGATTGCGGAGCTCTGGTACGCCACGAGCGAGTGCTTATCACCACAGATGAATAACGGCTTCTGCTGCGAATTCGTTTGGCGAAACGTGCTGTAAAAAGCCGAGGAGTCGTTATGCTCCTCCGCAGTGTCTTTGGTAACGCCGGAGGAGGGATTATGGGGGCACTTCCGAACGCCGTAGTGAAGAGATTGCTCAGCGAGCACGGAGGCGGCTTGCGCGTTTCGGGCACCGCGCTAGAGCGGGCAGTGGCAGCAGCCGAAGATTACATCTCGCGGTTGGCGGCCGAAGCCAGCTCGTCAGCGACCGCCGCGAAGCGCAAGACCGTGATGGACAGCGACATCGATTCGGCTCGCGCGAAGCTTTCTCAATCGGGTTAGCCGGCGGGCGGTCCGAACCGGACCGATCGCTCACGCGAAACCAAAAACCCCGGAGCGGCCTGGCCGCCCCGGGGTTTTGTTTTGCGACTTCGGTGGAAGGCGCGGCTACATCATGCCGCCCATTCCCCCCATTCCGCCGGGCATTCCGCCGCCGGGCATTCCGCCGCCCGCGTCCTTCTCTTCGGGCTTTTCGGCCACCATCGCTTCGGTGGTCAGCAGCAGAGAGGCCACGCTGGCCGCGTTCTGGAGTGCGGTGCGGACGACCTTGGTCGGGTCGATGACGCCGGCCTTGATCAGGTCCTCGTACTCCTCGGTCTGGGCGTTGAAGCCGAAGGCTCCCTTCCCGTTCTTGACCTTGTCGACCACGATCGAGCCGTCGATGCCCGCGTTCTCAGCGATGCGTCGCAGCGGCTCTTCGACGGCCTTGCGGATGATGCTCACGCCCGCGTTGAACTCGGTCGAGCCCGAAATGCTGTCGAGCGCCTGCTGGGCGCGAATCAGCGCCACACCGCCGCCCGCCACGATCCCTTCTTCGATCGCCGCGCGCGTCGCGTGGAGTGCGTCTTCGACCCGAGCCTTCTTCTCCTTCATCTCGGTCTCGGTGGCCGCACCGACCTTGACCACCGCGACACCGCCGACGAGCTTCGCAAGCCGCTCCTGGAGCTTTTCGCGGTCGTAGTCGGACGTGGTGTCTTCGATCTGGCTTCGGATCTCGTTGCAGCGACCCTCGATGTCCTTCTTGGCGCCAGCACAGTCGATGATCGTGGTGTTGTCCTTGTCGATCGAGATGCGCTTGGCCTTGCCGAGATCCTTGACGGTCACGTTCTCGAGCTTGAGGCCGAGTTCCTCTGCGATGACCTGGCCGCCCGTGAGGACGGCCATGTCCTGCATCGTCGCCTGGCGGCGATCGCCGAAGCCCGGCGCCTTGACGGCGGCCACGTTCAGCGTGCCGCGGAGCTTGTTGACGACGAGCGTGGCGAGTGCCTCACCCTCGATGTCTTCCGCGACGATCAGCAGCGGCTTGCCCTGGCGCGCGACCTGCTCGAGTACGGGCAGGAGATCCTTCATGCTGCTGATCTTCTTCTCGTGCAGCAGGATCAGCGGCTCTTCGATCACGGCTTCCATGCGCTCCGGATCCGTCACGAAGTAGGGCGAGAGGTAGCCGCGGTCGAACTGCATGCCCTCGACGACGTCGAGCTCGGTCTGGAGGCTCTTGCCCTCTTCGACCGTGATCACGCCTTCGCGGCCGACCTTCTCCATCGCCTCGGCGATGATCTTGCCGATCGTCTCGTCGCTGTTGGCGGAAATCGTTCCCACCTGGGCGATCTCGGACGAGTCGCGGGTCGACTTCGACATCTTCTGGAGTTCGGCGGTGATGGCTTCGACCGACGCGTCGATGCCGCGCTTGACTTCCATCGGGTACATGCCGGCAGCGCTGAGCTTGCTGCCTTCGCGGAACAGGGCCTGGGCGAGCACCGTAGCGGTCGTCGTTCCGTCACCCGCGACGTCGGAGGTCTTGCTCGCAACCTCCTTCACCATCTGGGCGCCCATGTTCTCGAACTTGTCTTCGAACTCGATCTCCTTGGCGACCGTCACGCCGTCCTTGGTCACGGTGGGAGAACCAAAACTCTTGTCGATGATGACGTTGCGACCCTTCGGCCCCAGCGTCACGCGGACTGCGTTGGCGAGACCGTTGACACCAGCGAGCAGCTTGCGGCGGGCGTCCTGGTCGTAGCGAATTTCCTTGGCCATTATTTGAATTCTCCTACTCCACCACGCCGAGGACGTCGTCCTCGCGGATGATGAGATGTTCTTCGCCTTCGATGTTGATCTCGGTGCCCGCGTACTTGCTGAACAGCACCTTGTCGCCCTTCTTCACATCGAGCGGCTGAAGCTTGCCATCTTCATTGATTTTGCCTTTGCCGACGGCAACGACCTTGCCCTCTTGGGGCTTTTCCTTGGCGGTGTCGGGAATGATGATCCCACCCTTGGTGGTCTCTTCTCCGTCGACGCGCTTGACGATGATCCGATCCTGGAGCGGACGAATCTTCATGGATCCTGTTCCTCCGTACGCAGCGCCTGAAGCCCTGAAGGGGGTGGCTTGCGGTTTTGCAGGGATGGTGGCCGGCCTGTCTCTTCCGATTTCGCCGGGCCCCTGTGGCCCGACGGGCGGCAACCGCCCTGATTTTGGCAGCCGGAGGCTCCGACTGCCAAGGCGCCGCAACGTAAACACTGCCACCCGGGAGGTCAAGTCGGAGTCGAAAACTTCTCGCGATTTCCGCCCTCATAATCGCCCGCCGGCTGCCGATTCAGGGGAAACACGCAGTCCGGGGGGAGCGAGATGGGGCAATCCAGGCCGGCAGAACCAGTGCAACTCGATCGCAGCGCTCCGCGCGCCGTCTTCGCCGAATTGCTGGCGGGGGTGCTGAACCGGGTGAGCCGACAACCCAGCCCGATGGCGATCGCTTATCTCGTGGAGTTGCTCGAAGAGCGCGTGTTCGAGAACCCCAGTGGGCTCGGTGCTGAGCGGACCCTCGCCGAGGCGCTGCTGAACGCCCAGCGCGACTGCGGCGCGGAGCGGATCCGGCGCATGCGCGGGCTCGGCGACCACGCGCTCTTCGTATCGGGATTTCTCGCCGACAGCCTGCTCGGCGGCGCCGTCGACGCGGACTACTACCAGCAGATCGGGTGCAGCGCCTACGCCGATGTCGTGAGCGGGCTCCGCGGCCAGGGCGAAGCGGGCAACTGGGCCCGCCTGTATCGCGAGCTGGAGGAGCGCTTCGGCGACTTCGCGGAAATCCTCGCCGAGGTCGGGGACCGGACCCGCTCGGAGCGGCCTCGGAATCTGCTCGGGGTCTACGACCGCTATCTGCGCAGCGGCAGCGCCCGGGATCGCGACCTGCTGCTGCGCGCCGGCTACATGCCGCCCGACCGCTCTGGCCTGCGGTGGTGGCAATGAGCGCCGCCGAGCCCGCGGCGCAGAACGCCTCGCTGTTGCGGGCGGTCGCAGAGGCCCAGCGCTGGATCACCTCGATCTACCGCCTCGACCTCGATCTGCGCGCCGAGCAGTTCGTCGTCGATCCCGAGGCGGCGCTGCAGCTGCTGCCGCCCGACAGCCCGCGCTCGGGGCTGGTGGTCGTCGAGGAACCCGCGGAGATCTCCGTCGGGATCTACATCGACGCGGCGGACGTCGACGATCCCTGGACGGTGATCGAGGAGACGAGCCATCTGCTCTACCTCGCCTGGCTGGCCGATCGCGACTGGTCGGTCTCGCGGCTGGTGCTGGAATTCCAGAGCGAGGTCGACCGCTACGCGGTCGCGCGCCTGAAGGGCCGCGATGGCCTGGCGAGCTTCGAAAGCTTCGCGTGGTGCGATTGGATGGATGGGCCGACCCGCGAGCGCTACGCGGCCGCCCACAACCGGGCCCGCAGCTACTGCCGCTCGCTCGAGCGGCGCTATCCGGCCCGCCCCGACACCCCGGCGCTGCTCTCTGAACTGCGCCACTTCTACCGCGCCGCACCCGACCAGAAGCTCTGCGCAGCCTGAGAGACGTGGATCGAAAATTGGGTCTGGCATGGCTGCAAATCCAGCAGCTACGGGCCGATGCGTGCGATTGAGTTCGAGGAAGGGAGCAGCGGGCGGGGCCAAGCGAAAAACCAGACCAACTCATTGTCGAGCAAGAGGTTTCGGTTCGCTCGGACCCAATTTTCGATCCACCTTTCAGTCTGAGCGGCGTTTCGCGGCCGCCACTTCGCCGGCCAATGGTTGACTTTCGCTTCCCTTTCGTCATTCTTCTGGGCGAACAAATGCCGAAGCCCGCCGGAGAGCCGGGCGTTCGCGAGGAGAAGGTGAAATGGCGTTAACGCGTAGGCAGCGCGAGATCTACGACTACATCTGCTCTTTTGTCGCGAGCAACGGCTACTCGCCGAGCCTCGAGGAGATCGGCGAGCACTTCAATCTCTCGTCGGTCGCCACGGTTCACAAACACGTCCAGCACCTCGTCGAAAAGCGCTTTCTGCGCAAGGCGTGGAATCGCTCTCGCTCCGTCGAGCCGGTGGCGCCGCCGACGGCCGGCACGGTTTCGCTCCCGCTGCTCGGTTTCGTCGCGGCGGGCACGCCGATCGAGGCCGTCGAGGTCGAGGAGACGCTCGATGTGCCCGCAGACCTGGTGCCGCGGCGCGGCCGCAGCTTCGCGCTGCGCGTGCGCGGCGACTCGATGATCGACGAGCAGATCCGCGACGGCGATTACGTGGTCGTCGAGAGCCGCAGCGAGGCCCGTAACGGCGAGACCGTGGTGGCGTTGATCCGGGGCGAGGAAGTCACGCTGAAGAAGTTCTACCGCCGCGGCCCGACGGTTCGGCTGCAGCCCGCCAACGCCGCGATGGACGAAATCTTGGTGCCGGCTGCGGATCTCGAGGTGCGAGGGGTCGTCTGCGGGCTCGTGCGCCACTACTAGCCCGCGCAGACCACCGGGGTCGAGTCGCTGCGCCTCACTGGCGGGGGCCCAGTTGGCGGTGTGCCCGCGCAGATCGCTGGGGTCGAGTCGCTGCGTCTCACTGGCGGGGGCCCAGTTGGCGGTGTGCCCGCGCAGATCGCTGGGGTCGAGTCGCTGCGCCTCGCTGGCGGGGGCCCAGTTGGCGGTGTGCCCGCG
>JAFDBP010000223.1 GCA_019313245.1 Deltaproteobacteria bacterium | reverse complement strand
GCGCTCGGCTCGGGAAACCCCTCGACTCCCGCAGCGGTCGCGAGCCACTCCGCGCGCAGGATCTTCATCGCAGGCTCGGGAGCGCGGCCGCCAGGCGCTCCAGCGCGGTCTCGATGGCCGCCTCGGAGTTGGCGTACGAAAAGCGCAACCAGCCCTCGCCCGCTGCGCCGAAATCGATCCCCGGCGTCGTGCCGACCTTCGCGCGATCCAGCAGCGCGTAGGCGAGCCGCAGCGAATCCGAATCGAACGCGCGCGCGTCCGCAAAGACGTAGAACGCGCCCTTCGGCTCGACGGGAATGACGAAGCCGAGCTCGCGCAGGCCGTCGATCAACAGACGCCTGCGGCGCGTGTAGGCGGCGAGCATTTCGGCGAGCGCGTCGGAGCGATCGCGCAGCACCGCGACGCCCGCGTGCTGCACGAAGCAGTTGGCCGAGATGAAGAGGTTCTGCTGCATCACCTGCAGCGCGCGCACCGACGCGAGCGGCACGATCGCGTAGCCGAGGCGGTAGCCGGTCATCGCGTAGCGCTTCGAAAAACCGTCGAGCACGTAGGCGTCGTCGGTGATCTCGAGCGCCGAAGTGACCTTCGCACCCTCGTAGAGCAGGCCGTCGTAGATCTCGTCGGAGATGATCGGGACGCCGAGCGAGGCGAGCCCTCGCATCGTCTCCTCGCTCTGGACTGCACCCGTGGGATTGGCGGGCGAACTCACCACGATCGCGCGCGTGCGCGGCGTCAGCGCGCGGCGCACGGCCTCGACGTCCATCGCGTAGCCGGCCTCGGGATCCGCGAGGATCGCCACCGGCACACCGCCGCTCATGCGGACGAAGTTCGGGTAACAGGGATAGTGGGGGCTCGGCAGCACGACCTCATCGCCCTCCCCCACCAGCAGCGAGAAGACCAACAGCATCGCGGACGAGGTGCCATTGCTGACGATGATCCGCTCGGGATCCACGTCCACCTCGAAGCGCCGCCCGTGGTCGGCGGCGATCGCCTCGCGCAACTCCGCAAGCCCGCGGCTGTCGGTGTAGTGGGTCTGGCCGGCCTCGATGGCGCGGATGCAAGCCCGTGCGGCAGCGGGATGCGCGGGAAAGTCCGGCTCGCCGATCTCGAGGTGGATCACGTCCTCGCCCGCGCGCTCCATCTCGAAGGCGCGCTCCATCACCTCCATCGCGAGGAAGGGGCGCAGCTCGGCGGTTCGACGCGCGAAGTGCGGGGGCATGCGGTCCGCTTAGCCCGGTGGCTGGCGCCGTGTCAAGCGAGTTCGCCCCTTCGGCCGCCGCGTTGGGCGCTCTCGGGGCGTCCCATCTGGCCGCTTTTGCGCGGGCCCCCAAAAACCCGACAAAGCCCGCCAATTTCGCCGCAAGTGGCCGAATCTCGGAGCGTTTTTGAAAGGCCCCTTTTGACACCCCAAGACCGCGTTGGTACCATTTTGACCCACTCGATGATGGGATCAGAAGCATGACCAAGGGCGTTCAGATCGCGATCGGCGCAACGGTGATCGCCGGATTACTCGGCTGGTACGGGGCCAGCAACCTCGATGCCGCACCCGCATTTGCCTACTACGAAACCCTCGAGGCCTTCCAGGCCAACGCCGACGCCGCGAACGGCGCGCGCTCCCGCTTCCACGGCTACGTCACCGCAGATTCGATTCGCCGCGACGTCGAAGCCATGCAGGTCCGCTTCCTGGTCCAGAACGACCCGACGCACGCGAGCGACGACGTTGGAACCCCGGTCGAAGTCGTCCTCAAGAGCCTGGAAACACCCGACCTCTTCAAGGACGGCGCCGAAGTGGTCGTCGAAGGCCGCATGGTGGCGAGTTCTTCCGGCCCCGTATTCGAAGCCGACAAGATCATGGCCAAATGCCCTTCGAAATTCGAAGCGGAGGCCGCGGGCTCGACGGAGTCCTGAGCGCTGAGACCACCCGCTAGCGGCGCCTAGCACACCGAGCACAACGAGGGGACCACGCATGCCCGACATTGGAGGCTATTCGATTCGCTTCGCGTTGGTGATCGCACTGCTGGGTCTCGGCAGCGCGATCTACGCGGGCGCAACCCGCCGGCCCGAGTGGACGCGAGTCGCCGAGCGAAGCGTCTGGATCGTCTTCGCGTTCGTCAGCCTCTCGATGATCGCGCTCTTCTACGCGTTCGCGACCTTCGACTATCAACTCCTCTACGTCGCCAGCCACTCGGCGCGCAGCATGCCGCTCCACTACCGGCTCGCGGCCCTCTGGGGCGGCCAGGCCGGATCGCTGCTGCTCTGGCTCTGGATGCTGATGGCCTACAGCGCGGCGTCCGTCTGGTTCAATCGCGCCAAGAACCGCACGCTGATGCCCTGGGTGATCACCGTCCTGCTCGCCAACGCGATCTTCTTCCTGGTGCTGGTGGCTTTCGTCACGGAGCCGTTCGAACGGTTCGCCCCCGGCGACACGCTCTCCGACGGAAACGGGCTCAACCCGCTGCTCCAACACCCGGTGATGATGATCCACCCGATCATGCTCTACACCGGGCTCGTCGGCTTCGTCGTCCCGTTCGCGTTCGCCTTCGCGGCGCTCGTCACCGGCGAACTCGGAACCAGCTGGTTTCGCACCACGCGGCGCTGGACACTGTTTCCCTGGCTCTTCCTCAGCATCGGGATCATCCTAGGCGGCCGCTGGGCGTACGAAGTGCTCGGCTGGGGAGGCTACTGGGCGTGGGATCCCGTCGAGAACGCATCGTTCATGCCCTGGCTACCCGCGACCGCCTACTTGCACTCGGTGATGATCCAGGAAAAACGCAACATGCTGAAGACCTGGAACCTGTTGCTGATCGGGCTCACCTACACCCTCTGCCTGTTCGGCACCTTCCTCACCCGCAGTGGCATCGTCCAGTCGGTCCACGCGTTCGCCCAGTCGCCGATCTTCACCACGACGTTCCTCGGCTACGTGCTGTTTTCGGCGCTCGTCTTCTTCACCGCGGTGGCTTATCGCAGAAAGGAAATCCGCAGCCCCAACCACATCGAATCGATGGTGTCGCGCGAAGCGGGCTTCCTGCTCAACAACTGGGTGTTCATCTCGCTGCTCGTCTGGGTCTTCACGGGGACGCTCTTCCCCGTGGTGAGCGAAATGTTCCAGGGTGAGCAGATCACCGTCGGACCCGGATTCTTCCCGATCATGGCGGGGCCGCTCGCGCTCTTCCTGCTGTTCCTCACCGGGGTGGGCCCGCTGATCGCCTGGCGCCGCGCGTCCCTGGCGAGCATCACCAAACAATTTCGCTGGCCCGGGATCATCGGCGCCATCACGAGCGTGTCGGTAGGGATCGGGCTCGGCAGCAAAGCCGCCGCCTACCCGGTCATATGCTGGGGGCTCGGCGCGTTCGTGGTCGCCACGATCGTGCAGGAATACGCGCTCGCGATCCGCGCCCGCACTCGAAAGGGCGAGGAGAACGCGCT